>DASYQV010000055.1:0-12561 GCA_036005125.1 Vicinamibacterales bacterium | reverse complement strand
CGCGCAGCCCATTGGCTGACTCCGCCACCCAACGTGCGACGCTGTCGGCGACGCCTGTCGCACGTACGTTCGAGGACGCTGTCGCATCGACCGGGCAGGAGGCGCTCGGCGCCACGGCGCCGTCCGTGCTGCAGATGAACGTGGGGAAGCGATGCAATCAGGCGTGCCGCCATTGTCATGTCGACGCCGGTCCCGATCGCACGGAGGTGATGACGCCAGAGGTCATCGAGGCGTGCCTGACATTCCTGGAGCAGAGCGACATTCCGACGTTGGACATCACCGGAGGCGCACCCGAGCTGCATCCCTCGTTTCGTCATATCGTCCGCCGGGCGCGCGACGCCGGACGCCACGTGATGGACCGGTGCAACCTCACGATCACACGTCTGCCGAACTACGCGTGGCTGCCCGAGTTCCTCGCCGAGTCACGCGTCGAGGTGGTGGCATCGCTGCCGTCGTTCTCCGGGCGTCAGACCGACGCCCAGCGCGGGGATGGCGTCTTCGACGACTCGATCGCGGCACTGCGGCGCTTCAACGAGCTGGGGTACGGGGTGGACGGCTCCGGATTGCTGCTGAACCTCGTCACCAACCCCGTGGGCGCGTTTCTTCCCGCGCCGCAGCAGGCGCTCGAGGCGGACTGGAAGCGTGAGCTCGGTCGGCGCTACGGCATCACGTTCAATCGGCTCTACACGATCACGAACATGCCCATCAGCCGATACCTGCAATTCCTCATCGACTCGGGGAACCTGCAGGCCTACATGGAGCGGCTCGTCAACGCCTTCAATCCCGGGACCCTGGACGGGCTGATGTGCCGCTACACGATCTCCGTTGGCTGGGATGGCCGGCTGTACGACTGCGACTTCAACCAGATGATCGAGCTCGGGATGGTGACAGGCGCGCCGCAGACGATCTTCGAGGCCCGGCCCGGCGCGTTCGCGGGTCGGCGCATTGCGGTGGGTCCCCACTGTTTCGGATGCACTGCCGGCGCCGGCTCGAGTTGTGGAGGATCTGTTGCGTAACGTGCGAGCGGTTCTTGTTCTTGGGATCCTCGCGGCAGGATATGCGGCGCCCGCGACCGCCCAATCGGTTCGCCCAACCGCGCAAGCGCTCACGCTCGAGGCGCTGAGCTCGGCCTTTGAAGGGCTCTCGCGCCGTGTCTCGGCATCGGTAGTCAAGGTCGTCGTCACCGGATATGGCGCGATAGACGAACAAGCCCCGAGCGCCGACGCCCTGCTCGGCCTGCGCCGCAGCGGCGGGTCCGGCGTCATCCTCGATCCCAGCGGGTACATCGTCACCAACTCGCACGTGATCGATGGCGCGCGGCGGGTCCAGGTGCTCGTGCCTCGCGCGGCCGACGACAAAGGCACGTCGATCGTCAGGCCGCGCGGTGTCGCGATGGATGCGACGATTGTCGGCGTCGACAGTGAGACCGATCTGGCCGTGCTGAAGGTCGAGGGAAAGAACCTGCCGACGCTCCAGATCGGCGATTCCGACACGCTGCGCCAGGGGCAGATCGTGTTCGCGTTCGGCAGCCCGCTCGGGCTCGAGAATTCAGTGTCGATGGGCGTCGTGAGCGCGGTCGGGCGGCAGCTCGAGCTCGACGATCCGATGGTCTACGTTCAAACCGACGCACCGATCAATCCGGGCAACAGCGGCGGCCCGCTCGTGAACGCCGACGGTCGCCTCGTCGGAATCAACACGTTCATCCTGTCGCAGAGCGGCGGCAACGAGGGTCTCGGCTTCGCTGCGCCGAGCAACATCGTGCGCACGGTGTTCGAGCAGATCCGCGCGAAGGGCCGGGTGCGACGCGGCACGATCGGCGTATACGCGCAGACGATTACTCCGACGCTGGCGTCCGCGTTGAAGCTGCCGCAGGACTGGGGGGTCATCCTCGGCGACGTGTTGCCGAAGACGCCGGCCGCGGTGGCAGGGTTGCAGGTCGGCGACCTGGTGGTCGCGCTCGATGGCAAGCCGATGGAGAACGGCCGTCAATTCGAGGTGAACCTGTATCGCCGCGCGGTCGGCGATATGGTCACGCTGGAGGTGCGGCGCGGCGATCAGACGCTCAAGGTCCCGGTCGCCGTCGCCGAACGGCCGGACGATCCGTTGCGCTTCTCCGATCTGGTATCGCCGGAGCGCAACATCGTGCCACGGCTTGGTGTGCTCGCCCTCGACATCAACGACCGGCTCGCGCCAATGGTCGGGGGGCTCCGGCTCGGTCGCGGCGTGCTGGTCGCGGCGCGCAGCGCCGATTCGCCGGTGGCGGATCACGGGCTGCACGCCGGTGACGTGATCGTCTCGATGAACGGCGCGCCGGTTACCGCGCTCGCCGATCTGCGGTCTGCGATCGGCCGGCTGCCCACCCGCGCACCGGTCGTGCTGCAGGTCCAGCGCGAGGGGCAGTTGATGTACATCGCCATGGAGCTGCAGTAGCCCGCCGACCTTGCGCGTGGCAATTCCTGCGTACCTTGAGTCGACCCGTCACTGGGGTCAGACCCCGTTCTGACCCCGGTCTGACCCCGGTCTGACCCCGGTCTGACCCCGGTCTGACCCCGGTCTGACCTCCCGGTCACATGGCCTCGAAGACACCGGTCTCGCGGTTCTTCCGCACGCGGTCCCACGCGAAGTGCTGGCCGTTCATCGCGATGTAGATGCCAGACGGCAGCACCTGCGCGAACGACAGCGCGCTGCCGAGATTGAACAGGCCGTCGGAGCTGCCGAACGCGTACGGGATCATCGCGCCGGTGAGGACGACCGTCTTGCCGGTGACGCCTCGCGCGAGCGCGGCCGCGGTCTCGACCATCGTGTCGGTCCCGTGCGTGACGACGATGCGCGATTCGTCGCTCTGCGCGCAGTGACGGACGATCAGCTCGCGATCGGCATCGGTCATCTCGAGACTGTCGATCATCATCAGCGTGCGGATGGACACGTCGAGTCGACAGCGGCCGAGCCGCAGCATCTCCGGCAGGTGCGTATCGCCAAACGTCAGCCGGCCGTTGATCTCGTCGTAGTTCTTGTCGAACGTCCCGCCGGTGACGAAGATGCGAATCATGTCCGGCTTCAGGCTTCGGACTTCGGGCTACAGCCGATCCAGATCTTCCTTCCCGATGTTCGGCACCCACTGCAGCAGCTCGTACTGCGCAACGCCCGCCCTGGTGAACGGATCGGCATCCCTTATCCGATCGAGCGCCGCAGGGGCGTTGTCGTCGGGCACGCGGAACAGCAGGATGCCGCCGTTCCGCGGCTCCTGTGGGCCGGACGCGAGCAGCAACCCATTCGACTTGAGCTCCCTCAGATAGGCGCGATGCGGATCGACGTGCGGGAGCACCTCTTCCAGCGGGCGGCGATATCGGACGACGGCAATGGCGTACACGCGATCACCTCTCTGTAGTTCTTCGCCTGCGTCTCGGCGGCCGGCGGCGCTGTCGCAGCAGCTCGCCGAGCACCCAGGCGACAACGAGAACCGCCGCAACGATGAACATCAGCTTGCCCAGGATCACATCGTTTTCCTCGAATGACTGGGATCGACGGCGCTGACGATCACGCCGACGACCACCACGACGACCGCTCCGACGACGTTGTGCCAGAGGAACGCCAGGGGCGTCAACGCGGCCACCGCGGCCACCGACGCCATTCCGGCCAGCAGCCCGACGAATGCGCCGTTGCCCGTGGCACGGGGCGCGGCGATGGCCAGGATGAACACGCCGAGGATCGACCCGTAGAAGAACGAGCCAAACCGGTTGACGACCTCGATGAGCGAGCCGAGCTCCGCCGCCCAGATGGCGACGAGGCTCGCGAAGATCCCCCAGAAGCCCGTCGCCACTCGCGACACGAGCAGGAAGTGGCGATCGCTGGCCTCCTGCCGCACGAAGCGCCGGTAGAAGTCGATGATGGTCGCCGTCGAGAGCGCGGACAGCTCGCCCGAGATTGTCGACATGGCGGCCGCGAAGATTGCGGCGATCACAAGTCCGACCAGCCCGATCGGCATGTGCGTCATGATGAAGGTCGGAAAGACGTAGTTGACGTCGTTGTAGGTGCGGTCACCCGTGGTGTCCCGCACGAGCGCGACGGCCTCGGCGCGAGTGGAGCGCAGCGTTCGTTCGGCTGCCTTGAAGCGCTGCTCCGCGATGGCGAGGCGGGCGGGGTCGCCCGCGCCCTGGGCGGTCGCCAGGGTAATCGCCGCGTCGCGTCGCGCGGTATCCGCCTCGTGGAACCGCCGCTCCACGGCCGCGTACTGGTCGGCGCGCGGCCCCTGCCGGACCGCGCGCTCGTGCACAGGGTTGAAGAGCATCGGCGAGGGTTGGAACACGTAAAACAGAAACAACAACACGCCAACGAGCAGCACGAGCGCCTGCAGCGGAATCTTCCAGTAAGCGCTCATCAGCAGCGAATCGCGTGCCTCGTCGACCGTGGGCGTCGTCAGGTAGCGTTGAACCTGGCTTTGATCGGTGCCGAAATACGAGCAGAAGAGGAACAACGCGGCGATCGTCCCGGACCAGAACGTGTACTGGTCCGTCAGGTCGAAGCGGAAGTCGAACGTCTGCAGGCGTCCGGTGTGTCCCGCGATCCGCAACGCGTCTGCGACGCTCACCTGTTCTGGCAACCCGAGCATCAGGACCACAACGGCGGCCAGGAGGCCGAAGACGATCAGCACCATCTGCTTGACATCGGTCCACGCCACGGCCTGCACGCCGCCGAACATCGTGTACACGGCTGTCGGGAGCGCCGTGAGAAGCACCGTGTTCGTGACGCTCAGGCCGAGCACGACCGACAGTACAATCGCGGGCGCCGAGATGACGACGCCGAGCCCCATGCTGCGCGACAGCAGGAACAGCAGGCTCGTACATGCCCGTGTCTTCACGTCGAATCGCCGCTCCAGGTATTCGTATGCCGTGTACACCCTGGCCGTGTGGAAGAACGGCACGAGTGTCACCGACAGCACGATCATCGCGAGCGGCAGGGCATAGTAGTACTGCAGGAAGCGCATGCCATCCGCATAACCCTGGCCGGTGGTTCCGATCATCGTGATGGCACTCAGCTGGGTCGCCATCACGGAGAGGCCGACAGCCCACCACGGCAGGCTGCGGCCTCCGAGGAAATAGCCCTCGAGCTCGTGGCTTCTCTTCGTCAGCCGGATGCCGTCCCACACGATCCACACGAGATAGATCGCGATGATCGTCCAGTCGACGGGGTGCATCAGGAGAAATACTGCTGGAAGGCGTACAGCGCGATGAGGACCAGAACCCAGACGACGAGCACCCGGAGGTAACTGCGCTCCATTCTCGACGGAGGTTCGTTCACAGCGCCCGGCTCCGCGCGGTGAGCCGCGCTTCGGCGGCATCGAGCCGCGCCCCGGTCTGCGCCGTCCATTCGTCGTCCCGCGCGAGCGCCTCGCGCGACTGCTGAATCGCACGGGCGGTTTCCGACGGCGCGGGTCCGCCGAGCGTCGTCCGCACGTCGACGAAGTGGCGTGGGCTCATGATCTCGGCGATCTCGGCGTCCGTGTAGTCGAGCGGCACGCCGAGCAGATCGCTCGACGCCGAGGCGAGCGTCGCGCCAAGCGGCGCGTCCGGCCGCTCCCGGTGGGCGAGGAGGAGACGGGCGGCGATGGCGTGCGCCGTCTTGAACGGCAGGCCGTGCCGCCGCACGAGATGGTCGGCCAGCTCGGTCAGCGTGGTGCCGCCAACCGCGGCCTGTGCCTCGAGCCGCGCGACGTCGAACTCGGCGTCTTTCAGCGCAGCGGCCACCAGCGTCACCGCGCGGACGGCATCGCGGAACATCGACGCCACGAGCGGCTGCAAGTCGTCCTCGGTATCCACGATGTCGCCGAACGGCGTGTTGTGAACGGCAAGCGTGATGGCCGAGGCCTGACCGAGCGCCTTACTGCCAATCGCGCGCGCGTGCTCGAGGGCGACAGGGTTGCGCTTCTGCGGCATGATGCTGCTCGACTGCACGAACCCGTCGGCGAGCCGCAGGTAGCCGAATTCCATGGTGCACCAGAGCAACATGTCCTGGATGAAGCGTCCGAGCCCTGCGAGCAGCACCGATGTCGCGGACACGCTCTCCAGGAGGTAGTCAACCGTCGCGATGCTGCCGTAGGTGTTGCCTGTCGGTCCGTCGAACCCGAGAAGGTCGCTCGTCAGCTGCCTGTCTATGGGAAACCCCGTGCCGGTGATGGCGCACGAGCCGAGCGGATTGTGATTGGTGCACGCATACGCCGAGCGCAGTCGGACGCCGTCGCGCTCGAGCTGCTCCACGACAGCGAGGAGATAATGCGCGACCGTGGAGGGCTGCGCCGGCTGCGTGTGCGTCTGCGCCGCGAAGAGCGTCTCACGGTGTCGATCAGCCAGAGCTATCAGGGCGCGCCGCAGGTCCAGGGTCGTCGCCAGGAGCGCGACGATGAATTCCCGGTGCCGCATGCGGTACATCGTCATGTCGATGTCGTTCCGGCTACGCGCGGTATGGAGGCGGCCGGCGACGTCCTCGCCGCAGGCCTTCACCAGCAGTCGCTCGACGTAGAAGAACAGGTCCTCGCAGGTGCCGTCGTACGGTGCGGAGCGGACCTCGGACAGAGAAACCGAATCGAGCGCGTCGCGGAGAACGCACGCATCGGCGGCCGGAACGATCCCGCGGTCGGCGAGCATGACGAGATGCGCGTAGTGGATCGCCATCAACGGCGACAGGAACAGCGCCTTCGCGTCCTCGAAGTTCTCGTTGAGCACATGCGAGACGTATTCCGGGGCAAATCTCATCGAATGCAGTATATCGGTTTCGCGCCCGTGCCCGAGGGCGTGGCCCATCCGATCCGAGTTTGTGAAGCCGTCCACTCGAGTTGTGCGACGATGCGCGCCACGAGCCATGCCCGTACAAGCCAGCGGGAGCGTTGAGACGGACCTCGCGTTGTTCGACCGCATCGCCCGGCGCGATGCGAGCGCGGTCGGCGAGCTGTACGACCGGCATTCCCGTGTGCTCCACGGGCTCATCTGGCGGATTCTCCGCGACACGAATGAAGCGGAAGAGGTCCTGCAGGACGTGTTCGTCCGGGTGTGGAAGAAAGCCGATACGTACGATGCCGTGCTGGGAACTCCGCTCGCGTGGCTGGTGCGGATCGCCCGCAACCGCGCCATCGATCGGCTGCGCGCCCGCCGGGCGCGGCCCATCGACACCGCCGATGACGAGATGCTCGCCACGATTCGGACCGACGAAGCGACGGCGCCGAGCCCCGAACGCCTCGCGTGGACGTCGGAGCAGGGACGCGCCGTTCGCGCCGCGCTCGACAGGCTCGTGCCCGAGCAGCGGGTGCTGATCGAACATGCGTTTTTCCTGGGATACACGCAGTCGGAGCTGGCCGAGCGCTTCGGGCTGCCGCTCGGGACGGTGAAGACGAGAGTGCGCGCTGGTATGCTTGCGATGCGCGAACACCTCCAGGACGTACTGTGACGTGGACCAGACCGATCTCCTAGAACTCGTGGCGCTCGACGCCGCCGGCGCCCTCGACGATCAGGAACACCGCTCGCTTCGCGAACGCCTCGCGCGCGCGACGCCGGAAGAGCGCGAGATGTCGGCCCAACTGTACGACGCCGCCGCGATGCTCGCCGTGGACACCGTCGACCTGGCGCTGCTTCCAGCGTCTGGAGTACGCGAGCGCCTTCTCGCGCGGATCTCCGCCCGCGGTATGTACTCGCTGCGAGCGGCCGAGGGTACGTGGATCACGTCCGACATTCCAGGCGTTCGACTGAAGATTCTGTCCCTGGACAGGGAGCGCGATGTGGCGGTGATGCTGCTGCGGGTGGAACCGGGCAGTACGTACCCCGCGCACAGTCACAGCGCCGCGGAAGAGTGCTACGTGATTTCAGGCGAGATTACGATTCACGGGCAGCGGCTCGGTGCCGGCGACTTTCATCACGCGGAGGCGGGCACCCGCCACGGCGTCATCGTCTCCGAACGCGGCGCCGAGGTGCTGCTCGTCGCGTCCGCGAGGGATTACTTGACACCCTAGGCCTCAGGGATCAGGCCTCAGGGATCAGGGCTGTCTCAGGCCCCAGCCTGACTGATGCCTAGGACAGCCCTGATGCCCGATCCCTGATCCCTGATGCCTACATGTTGAACCAATACGCAAGCTTCACGAGGAACGTGTTCGACGACGGGATCGAGAACACCTCACCGAAGTCACGGCCAAAACGGAAAGTGCCGCGCTCGCCGTTCCGCTCGCGCCCCTGCTGCCAGACGACGAAGAGCGTCGACCCCGGCTTGAACTCCCAGCGCAGCACGTTCGTGGTCCGGAACGATAAGTAGTTGAAATCCGCGTTGCTCGTGTACGCAAACGGCGCATACCGGCCGGCGTACGCCGGCGCGCGGCCGTTGACGAGCTCCTTGTATCGCTCGTAATGGCCGGCCGACGCGAACGGCTCTCCGTAGAGCTGCACCGAAAGGTTCGGGCTGATCGTGTAGTTGAGGCGCGTGGTCGTCGACACCGTGGTCTGTTTCAGCCGACCGAAGACATAGTGGGGACCGTTCAGTGTGTCAACCTTCTCAACCCACTGCGAGTCGTCGTTGTTGCTCGTCCAGCGCACGCCGAGCTCCGCCGAGAGCGACGAGGTTGGCCGCAGCTGAACGCGCGGACTGAGCTCGACGAAGAGTGTTCCGAACGAATCGTTGGTCCAGGCAGAAAACCAGTGGAAGCTCGCCGGCCGGCGTGTGTTCGTGTCGAGGTACATCCACTGCGCGATCCGTCCGTTGGCGTACGCGGCGGGTCCGCCACGCGTGGCGCGGTCGTCGAGGCCGCGCCAGAACATGTTGAAGCCTGCGCCCGTGCTCCAGAAGTTCTGGAACGTCCAATGCGCGTTGATGTTCACGCCGACGAACAACCGCTCGCCCGCGAAGTTGTGGCTGCCGAACTCGTTGAAGTTCACGTTGAACGACCTTACGTAGCGGCCAGGCCGATCGGAGCGCCACTGAAACCAGTTGACGTGCGTCCGCTCGTCGGCGCGGCGGAGATAACCGAGATCGTTGATCTCGAAGCCCGGCGACCTGTAGCCGACCTGCGTGTTCAGCCTCACGTGCTCGCCCGCGATCTTGCTGAACGAGACCAAGCCGGCGTGGCCGTTGAGTGTTGTGGCGAGCGGATCGAGCTCCACGTGCTTCGCATCGGGCCGCTGGAACGAGTGAACGCTGTTTTCCTGCAGATCGGTGATCGACTCGGCGCTGCCGCGCACCGTGCTTCCGGCCCAGTAGCCAGTGAGGCTCCAGCGCCGTCCCAGCCGCCAGTCGTAGTCGACGCCGCCGGTCACCGCACTGCCCGGGAGGAACGAGACGTCCGGCACGAGGTCGCGGTTGGTCGACGTGACCATGAAGCCGAGCGAGGACTGGTTGGCGAACTCGCGACGCGCGCGCGCCACCGAGTAGAACGTCCGCGGCTCGACGATCTGCGTGCGCCGGGTGCTGCCGATTGCGATCTGCGCACGCTCTTCCTGCGTGACAGCCGTGAGCGCGCCAACCGAGAACGCTCCGACCCGTCCGGTGAGCTTGCCTGCGCCGGCGATCGTCGACTGGAGCGGCTGCACGGAGAAAGCACCGTCGGGCAGATCCGGTTGACCGCGCGGCTGCCGGCCGAGGCGCCGTGAGTAGAAGAGACCGGTGCACGGGCCGTCGAAGCAGTTGATGTCGAAGCGGTACGTGCCGGAACTCTCGACGAAGAACGGCCGGCGTTCGTTGAAGAACGTCTCGAACGCCGAAAGGTTGACGACGGCCGGGTCCGCTTCCACCTGGCCGAAATCAGGGTTGACCGTGGCGGTGAACGTGAGCGCCGGCGTGATCGCGTACTTGAGATCGAGGCCCACCGAGGCGCCGGGATCGACCGTGTTCTGCAGCGGATTACCCTTCTCGGCCGGGACGGTGGCCACCTGCGCCACGGTGTAGGGGACGAGCTCGAGGCGCTTCAGCGAACGAGCGCCGGCAAGACCCGTGAGCTCGCCGAAGGACGAGACGTACCCGCTTGCGCTCTTGGCGAGCAGAGGCCACGTCGAGGTCTCGTTGAGCCGCGCGACGTCGCGCACCACGGCAAAGCCCACGCGGTCGTCGTCGTGGTGGCTGAACCGGAGCTGCGAGAAGGGGATGTGGAACTCGGCCCGCCAGCCCTGTGCGTCGCGGCTGACGGCGACCTCCCAGACGGCATCCCAGCTGTCATCGGAGTTGTTGTCGTTGAACCAGTAGGCGTCCCGCTTCACGCCGGCCGCATTCACCGCAAACTCGTACGCGGTGCGCCGATCGTGGTAGGAGTCGATGAGGACGCGGATCCAGTCGGATGAGGACCACATGTCGCGCCGCGTCAGGAAGCCGATGATCTTGTCAGGCTCCGGATCGAACGCGCGCACGGCGACGTAGATGCCCGAGGCATCGAACGCGACGCGTGCTTCGGTGGGGAACGTCGCAGGTGCGCCCTCACGCGGCTCGCGCTGGACGAACACCGTGACGGGCGTTGCCGTGCGCCAGACGGCGTCGTCGAGCCGACCGTCAACGCGGATAGCCGTGACGCCGTCGTCGGCCTGGGCTGCCGCGATCGCGCGCGTCGTGTCGTCGACACCGCCGGCAGCCGCAGGCGCGGTCAGCAACCAGAACAGCGCCGCAGCGCACAAAGGCAGCCGTGCTGACATGGTCCTCCGGATACGCTGGGCGGAACTGTACTCCCCGTCGCCCCGCCTCGCGCGTACGCTGAGAGGATAGACGGCCCCCGCCGAGTGTTAGTTGGCCGATAAGGGGTCAGATCGGGGTCAGAGCGGGGTCAGACCGGGGTCAGAACGGGGTCTGACCCCAGTGACGGGGCGACTCAAGGCATTGCGTCGCTGCGTGTCAGAGTACGCATTTCCTGCGATGCCGCTACTGCAACCAGGCGCTCAGACGGCGCTTCTGGGTCTCGTCGGCGCTGGGATGGATCTCGAGCCGCCATTTCTGCGACGGCTCGGCGCCCAGAGTCACAGGCAGACGCACAAGCTGCTCGCGCCGCGCGACGAGCAGCGTCACTCGATCGTCGGCCTTGTACTGCTCCAGCCGATTGGCCAGCCGATCGGCCCGCACCCGGTACTCATCAATCGCCAGAATCTCATCGTCGACGTTGATACCCGCCTCGTACCCCGGCGACCCGCGGAGGACCTGCGTCACCACCAGACGCCCGTTGTCATTGCGCGTCGTCGTACCGAGCCACGCCTTGCCCGGCTTGTCCGCCGCCGACGTCCCGCCGGGCGAGAAACGCAGTCCAAACGCCTCGAGCGCCTCCTGGTAATCCAACTCCCCCGTGCCTTCGACAACGGTGTGCCAGAAAGACCGGAGGTCCAGCCCCGACACCTGCTCGGTGACCTCGCGGAATTGATCGGGCGTGTAACCCCGCGCGCCCGAGTATTTCTGATATGCCGCGCGCATCACATCGTCGAGACCCTTGACGCCGCCCGTGGCCGTGCGGATTTTCGCGTCGAGCAGGAACGCGATCACCGCGCCCTTCGTGTAATAGCTGATCGACGAGTTGGCCGCGTTCTCATCGGGACGGTAATACTTGATCCACGCGTCGTACGACGCCATCTCGGCCGACTGGACCAGCCGGCCTGGTGTGGTCTGCAGGGCCTCGATCTGGTTCGACAGCGCTTCGAGATACTCGTCGCGCGTGGACAGGCCGGCTCGATGCACGAGCAGCTCGCCGTAATAATCGGTGAAGCCTTCCGCGATCCAGAGGCTGCGCGTGTAGACCTCCTTTTCGTAGTCGAACGGCCCGAGCTCCATCGGCCGGAGACGCTTGACGTTCCACGCATGGAAGAACTCGTGGCTCACCAGCTCCAACCAGGCCACATACGCCTTGCGTGTCCGGGTGGTCCACCGGTTGGTCATCACCATCATCGAGTTCTTGTGCTCGAGCCCACCTCCCCCCTCAGTGATCATGTTGAGGAAGAAATACTTGTCATACGGCAGGAATCCCCACATGCGCCGGTGCTGCTCGACGAGACGTTCGAGGTCCTTTGCCGCACGAGGACCATCGAACGTCTCGGTGGCGGGCGTGTTCACGAAGTAATGCCGCTTCCCGTCGATCGAGAACTCGTGGAGCTCGGGGTTGCCGGCCACGATCGGAGAATCGACGAGCGTGTCGAAATCGGGCGCGGAGAAGACATGCGGCCTGCCGGACACTTCCGGGAGACCGGTCAGCACCTGCTTCCAGTCGCGAGGCATGGCGAGGGTGACCTCGTGCGCGCGAGGTGCCGACTCGGCGAGAGTGATGAATGTCGGTGCGCCGTTCAGCATCGCGAACCGCGACTCGACCCAGTTGGTGCGGACGCCCATCTCCCGCGAATACACGCGATACGCGACGGTGACGGCCGGCGCGCCGCCAGTGGTGATCATCCACCGGTTCTTGCGCGACCGATCCACGTCGAGCGTGCGGCCGTCCGGACCGCGTGCCGTGAAGGCCTCGACGTGCCGCGAGAACTCGCGCACGAGGTATGATCCAGGCGACCAGACGGCCATCATCATCTCTACCTGGGGACGACCGCCGGTCGGCACCGATGCGGTAATCTCCACGTAGTG
>DASYQV010000054.1:0-5900 GCA_036005125.1 Vicinamibacterales bacterium | reverse complement strand
AGCCCCATGAACAATCCCATGCTCGGGTAGAACGCCCCCTGCAGGCGGATCAGCGCCTTGTTCCGCTCCACATATTCCAGATTGGCCGCACGGAACCGCTCGAGCTCGAAACCCTCCTGCACGTACGCGCGGACGACGCGAACGCCTCCGAGGGCCTCCTGCGTCACCGCGCTCAGATCGGAGAGCTGCGCCTGAATGCGCTCGAACCGGCGATGGATCGCCGAGCCGAAGTATTTGACCGAGATCGTCACGAATGGCAGCGGGATGAGCGCGATGAGCGTCAGCCGCACGTCGATCGAGAGCATCAGCAGGATCGCTACGACGAAGGTGAGCGTGGTATTGGCCGTGTACATCACGGCCGGCCCGATCATCATGCGCACCGCGCTGAGGTCGTTCGTCGCGCGGGACATCAGGTCACCCGTACGGCGCGCCTGAAAGAACGCCATCGGGAAGCGCTGGAGGTGCGCGAAGAAATCGTTGCGCAGGTCGTACTCGAGGTCGCGCGAGACGCCGACGATGATGCGGCGCATGAGGAACCAGAAGACCCCGCCCACCATCGCGAGGCCGAGCATCGCCAGCGCGTAAAAGCGAACCTTCTCCGTCGTGACGCCCTCATGGAGGTCGTCGATGGCGTACTTCAGGATCCAGGGCCCGGCCAGCCGGATGAACGTTGAAATGACGACGCACAGGAGGCCGAAAATGAATTGGCGGCGGTAGCGGTCAGCGTAGCCGAGCAGTCGGCGCGCAGGCGAGAGCATCACTGGCAGTATATGACGCGCCCCGGGCATCCTCGGCCCCCGACGTAGGCCACACCTACCTAGGCAGCATCTTCGTACGGAGGCCGCATCTTAGATGCGGCCCAGGTCAGACGTTCGGGCTCACCGCCCGGTTCCTGAATCCGGCCCCAAGCTCGAGGCCCGAGGCCCGAGCCCGGAGCAATCCGGCCGGGCTGCCGCGTCTCCGCCGAACCCGGCCGGAAGTCGCAGGTTAATAAAGAGTTAGTAAAGAGGTTGGCCAGACTGGTATCATCCCCGCCTATGCATGCGCTTTACATCGTCGTCCCGATCCTCTGCATTGTGGCCATCGCCTACCGGTACTACAGTGCCTTCATCGCGACGCGGATTATGGTGCTCGACGATTCGCGCGTGACCCCGGCGCACACGAAATACGACGGGCACAACTATTACCCGACGTCCCGCTGGGTGCTGTTCGGGCACCATTTCGCGGCGATTACGGGAGCTGGACCGCTCATCGGCCCCGTGCTGGCCGCCCAGTTCGGATATGCCCCGGGCTTCATCTGGCTTGTCGCCGGCATGTGTCTGGCCGGTGCGGTCCACGACTCGATCATCCTGTGGGCCTCCACGCGGAAGGGCGGGCGGTCCCTCGCCGAGATCGCGCGCGACGAGATTGGTCCGGTTGCCGGCACCACCACCATGATCGCCATCCTGTTCATCATCGTCATCGCGCTGGCGGGCCTTGGCCTCGCCGTCGTCAACGCGCTGGCGGAAAGCGCGTGGGCCACCTTCACGATTGGCGCGACGATCCCGCTCGCCATGTTCATGGGCTTGTACATGTACAAGTTCCGGAAGGGCCGCATCGCCGAGGCCACCGTCATCGGCGTCATCGGCCTGAGCCTGGCCGTGATCTTCGGGGCGCCGCTCAACCAGGCCGGCTCGGTCCTTGGTGCATGGTTCCAGCTGCCGCGTAACGGGATCGTTCTTGCGATGGCGATCTACGGATTTGCCGCGTCGGTTCTGCCTGTCTGGCTGCTGCTCTCTCCGCGTGACTACCTGAGCGCCTTCATGAAGATCGGGACGATCGCGGCCCTCGTGCTGGGCGTGATCATCGTCAATCCCGAGCTGAAGATGCCGGCATTCACGCAGTTCACCGATGGCGGTGGTCCGATCATCCCCGGCGCGCTCTTCCCGTTCGCGTTCATCACGATCGCGTGCGGCGCGATTTCCGGTTTCCATGGTCTCATCGGCTCGGGCACGACGCCGAAGATGCTCGACAAGGAGAGCGACATCCGGCCGATTGGCTACGGCGCGATGCTGATCGAAGGAATCGTCGGCGTCATGGCGCTCATCGCCGCAACCGCGCTCGAACCCGGCGACTACTTCGCCATCAACACGTCGCCAGCCGTGCACGCGACGCTGGGGCTGCCGATCGTGAATCTGCCGGACCTTCAGCAGCAGGTGGGTGAGCACGTCGTGGGACGGACCGGCGGCGCGGTCTCGCTCGCGGTCGGCATGGCGCAGATCTTCTCCTCGCTCCCCGGCATGCGGGGACTGATGGCGTACTGGTATCACTTCGCCATCATGTTCGAGGCGCTTTTCATTCTCACGACGGTCGACGCCGGCACCCGCGTCGGACGGTTCCTCGTTCAGGAGTTCCTCGGACGCGTGTATAAACCGTTCTCGCGAACCGATTGGGTACCCGGGTCGGTGATCGGCACGGCGGTTATCGTGGCCGCGTGGGGGTACTTCATCTGGACCGGGGAAATCAACACCATCTGGCCCATGTTCGGCATTGCCAACCAGCTCCTGGCATCCGTGGGGCTCGCAATCGGCACGACGTTGATCATCAACCTCGGGAGAGCGCGCTATGCGTGGACAACCACCGCACCGCTTGCCTTTCTGGCGACCAACACCCTGTACGGCGGCTACCTGACGGTGCGGGACAACTTCCTGCCGATGGCCACCGGCCCTAACCCCAACCTGCATTTCCAGGGCTGGGTCAACAGCATCTGCACCTCGATCATGATGGTGTGCGTAATCGTGATTCTGGGCTCGGCCGTGCGGCGTTGGATCTCAGCGCTTTCCCGACCGCAGGCACCAGTACTGCAAACGTCCGAGTCGTAGAGTCAACTGGTCATGATTCGACGCATCTGGGCGGGCCTCCGCGACTTCTTCAGGCTGCTGTATGCGGAGCCGCCCGGCTGTTGAGCGGTGAACGTCCGATCGCTGGAACGCGATCGCCGTTTGTGAGCTGCCTGAACCTGAACACCTCATGAGCCACGCTTATCTCGTTCTGCCATGGCACCGCTGGACGTGTGTCTTTTTCCTGTCCATGGTGTTCCTTGCCACGCGCGCAGAGGCGCAATTCCTCCGTCCGAATGTGATGCCCGCCGAGGATTACCACGTCGAGCTGGGCGCCATGTTCTGGACGCCTTCCCCGGACGTCATCGTCCGTGCCGATCGATTCGGTCTGATCGGCTCCGAAATCAACCTCGTCACCGACTTCGGCATCGAGGACAAGACCTTCACCGAATTCCGCGCCACCCTCAAGCCCGGCCGGAAGCACAAGATCCGGTTCGAGTACGTACCGATTTCGTACGATGCGAGCACGATTCTTCGTCGCGAGATCGTCTTCCTGGGAAGAACCTATGCGCTCAACATCCCGGCCAGCACAGCGCTCGATTGGAAGCTCTGGCGGTTTGGCTACGAATGGGATTTCGTTTCGCGCGAGCGCGGGTATGTGGGTCTGATCGGGGAGCTGAAGTACAACGACGTGAAGGCGGAGCTTGCCGCCCCCGGGGTGCTCGAGGTCGCCCAACAGCGGGCGCCGATACCGGCACTCGGGATCACCGGCCGCGGCTACATCGGACGCTTCGTGTCGATCACCGGCGAGTTCACGGGTTTCAAGCTTCCCAGGAGTGTCAGCGATCGGTTCGTCGTGGAGTTATGGGATTTCGATTTGTACGGGACCGTGAATATCGGCCGCCATGTCGGAGTTCAGGGGGGCTACCGCTCGATCGATGCTGAATACCTCGTCGACGAGGACGTGGGGCAACTGAATCTGAAGGGCCTCTACTTCGGCGGCGTCGTGCGCTTCTGACCTCGAGACCCATGACTATTCTTGATTCTTGATTCTTGATTTCAGACGGCCAATCATGAATCAAGAATCATGAATCATGAATGGTACACGCGGGCCTTGCTCGTGCTGGTGCCGGTCGCGGTCCTCTGGCACGCGCGTCTCGACGTCACCTCCCGGCAACTGATCACCGCTCCCGAACCGCCCGGCGGATCGCACTGCGCGTGTGACGGCGGGATCTGCCGCATCGACGCGAACGGCCGGGCATGCTCGTGTGGCTGCGCCCAGAAGGCGGACGTGCAACTCGTACGAGCGCTCGAGAGGCTGCTCGATGTGCCGTGCACTGACGGGATGGCCGGCCCGTTTCCCTGCCGTGACGTCGACCTGCTCGCGTTCCTGCCCCATGCGACGACCGGGACCGGCAACGGCAACGATATCTGGGGCTGGACCGATCCGCAGACCGGCCGCGAGTACGCGCTTGTCGGACGCACGACCGGCACCTCGTTTGTCGACATCTCCGAACCGCGACAGCCGATCTATCTTGGCGATCTGCCGACCCGCACCGTGGACTCCATCTGGCGCGCCATCAAGGTCTTCGCCGATCACGCGTTCATCGTGAGCGAGGCGCCGGATCATGGCATGCAGATCTTCGACCTGCGGCAGCTTCGCGGCGTGACCTCGCCCCCCGTCCGGTTCAGCGAAACCGCCCACTACGCCGGCTTCGGCTCAACGCACACGCTCGCCCTGAACACGCAGACCGGCTTCGCGTACGCGGTCGGCACGCGCACGTGCGAGGGCGGGCTGCACGTGGTCGACGTTCGAGAGCCCACGGCGCCGAAGACTGCAGGCTGCTTCAGCCTCGACGGCTATACCCACGAGACCCAGTGCGTCGTCTACACCGGGCCGGACGCCACGTATCGCGATCGCGAGATCTGTTTCAATTCCAACGAGGATACGCTGACGATCGTGGACGTCACGGACAAGCACGCTCAGAACCAGTTGTCGCGCACCGGTTATGGAGGCAGCGCCTACACGCATCAGGGCTGGCTCACCGAGGACCAACGCTTCTTTCTGGTGAACGACGAAGGCGACGAGCGCGCATTCCATCATCCGACGCGCACGTGGATCTGGGACGTCTCCGATCTCGACGCGCCGGCGCTCGTCGCGCACTACGACGGCCCTGTGCCGGCCATTGATCACAATCTCTACATTCGCGGGAATCTCGTGTACGAATCGAACTATCGCAGCGGACTGCGGGTGCTCGACGCAGGCAGCGTCGCCTCCGGTTCATTGCGCGAGGTTGGTTTCTTCGATGTCTACCCGGACGATGACGCTCCGGCGTTCAACGGGTCGTGGACGTCGTATCCGTTCTTCGCGGGCGGCGCCGTGGTGGTGAACGGGATCGAGGAAGGACTCTTCGTGCTGCGTCCGCGCGCCGAGCCGCGCGGACACCCGACCGGGCTCTCGGTCACAATCGGCGAACCGGCCGACCCGGCCGAGACAGATCGGAACTGGGTCTACGTCATCAGGGTCTCGAACCACGGGCCGGGACTGCTCCGGGAGGCACGTGTGATCAAGGTGCCGCCCTCCGGCTCGCAGTTGATATCTGCGCGTCCATCGATCGGGCGATGCGACATCGGTGCCTCGGCGACATGCGATCTCGGAGATCTGGCGGCCGGGTCGGACGCGTTTGTGATCGTGATGGTTCGGGTAAGCGGCGAGCGCGACTTCGTCAGCACCGCCACCGTCACCGCGAGGTCGCCGGACGGTGCGGTGCGTGAGGCGTCGGCCATTGCGACGACCCGCGGCGTCAGAGTCGAGCCGCGATTGGATCTGCTGCGGCCGTCGGTTGGAACCGTGTTCTGGCTCGGACGGAACAACACCGTCCAGTGGACCCTTGCCGGCGTCGCAGGCGGCGTGAGGATCGAGCTCTCGCGTGATGATGGTGCGACATGGGCAACGTTGATCGACGCGGCTCCGAACACCGGCTTCTTCGACTGGGCTCCGACCGGCGCTGCGACCCCGCACGCCAGGATCCGTGTGACGAGCCTGACGCGGCCGAACCTCGCCCGGATATCCCCGAGCTT
>DASYQV010000053.1:0-3056 GCA_036005125.1 Vicinamibacterales bacterium | reverse complement strand
ACTCCCGATCAGTCGCCCCTCGCGAGCGCAGATCGGTGCTGCCGGATGAGCATGGTTTCCTCACGTAACCGATTCGGGACATTCCAACCAACGAGTTTGGCGAAGCCTGGATCGCCAGAATCCGCCCAGCCCTGAATTTGGTCGGCGAGGACCGGGAGCTGCTCGAGCAGCATGTCAATGGCCTCCACGGGCGCGATGCTGCCGTACGCGCCACAGAAGGTCGCAAGTCTCGCGGCACGCTGCGGGATGGTGAGCACGGGATTGTTGCCGCCGCGGTGCTTTGGGTAGAGGGGCGCCCACTGGTAGGCGGCCAGCGCCACATCCCACAGGCGGGTGCCCGGACCAGCTGAGTCCCAGTCGAGCATCACCACAGGCTGATGTCCGCGAAACAGGGCGTTGTACGGCGCCCAATCGTTGTGGCATATCAGCTCATGTGGGCCGGGCGCAACGAAAGTCCAGCGCCCATCCGAGGGTGGCACGAATGTGGACGCGGCGTCGTGATAGCGCTTGAGCAGGCGAGCAGCGGCGATCAGCGCGGCGCCGTCCTCGTACATCCACTTCGGCATCGGGTCGGGCCAACCCGGATGGACGTCTCCGGGAATAAATCTCAGGACTGCGCGACCTTCGTCATCGATCCCGAGAGGTTCGGGCGCGGCGTCGAAGCCGACCCGCCCAAGGTGTGTGAGCAGCGCGTGCACCGAAGGTGTGGAGGCACGCCACCGTCTGCGTACGGTGTCGCCGATCTGCACGGTTCCGCTTACGTTCCCGCCGAGTGGACGTTCATCCACGGATGCCTCGTACTACGTTGACAAGACCGGCAGCCACCAGATCACTTACACCGTGCTCCAATTCGGCTTTCGAAATCAGCGCGTGATTGAAGTAGTCGGCTTCCCAGACCACCTCATATAGCTGCAACCCCTCGCCGTGTTCCGGTTTGCTGCCACCAATTGCGGTGAACACTCATGCGTCGAGATACGAACTGTGATTCTCCACGGACGCCATGTTGGCGACCTACCTGCCGAGTCTGATGTTGAGTGCCGGTCCGTGAAAGTCGTCCGCCAGGAGGTCGGCGTCGAACACTCGGACGTCCACATTCGTGAGGAACAGGCCAACGTACCGCCTCGTGGGTACCGTTGTCGGCTCCGAGGACGCCTCGCTTGGCTCGCATCGCACGGCCCAGTACGCGACGCTGACGGGACGCGGCACGGTCCCCGCGGCGCATCTCAGGTTGCTGTACTCGACGACCGGACGAAATCCAAGGGCGAAAGCGAGGAGCACTCCGCCCGCCACGGTCGCAAGAACACGTCCTGTCGGGCCCTTCATGGCCTTCGCGACCCAAGCGAAGTGTTCCGACTCACGACGTGATTGAAGCGCCGATGACGTCTGCATCTGATGGGTGTAAGGCACTACGTCACTTCGCTCAAGCACCATCGGTCAAGGCACCAACCCGCGAAAGGCGCTTGGCACCTGCACGGCGAGCTCGTCGTCCGGCGCTACTACCGTCAGCGTGCTCGTGCTTGCCTCGTACGCCAGAGATACATAACGATCGGGGAACTCGAAGATCACGACAACGTACCCGCCGGACGGCCGTCTGCCACGAGAGGCGGGAAGTTCGGCGTCAAGGACCGATAGAAACGAAGAAAGAGCGGGAGATGGGCGCGCCGTTCCCGTGGAGGTCAGATCCTTGAGCGTGACCCGCGTCGCGCGCGCGAGGTCATAGCGCCGAGCCAGGTTGAGTGTGGTCGGAACCGGGCTGGGTGTCGGCGCGAGGCTGACCAATTCGTCGACAGCGGCCATGAAAGTGGGGCCGACCTTCATGCCTCGCCACAGGATCCCCCCGATTCGGTCGTAGTTGCGGACCGATGCGGTTCCGTCGTTGAGCTCGAACGCGAGCTGGACGCAGTCACCGGGGCCCGCGCAGCCGGGTGAGACCTTCAGGTCGACACTCGCCCTGGCGACCAGGCGCACCAGTTCGTCGACCCGCGCCTTCTCGGTAAGACGTGAGACCAGAAAGCGGCCGGTCTTCTGATCCAAGAGCGCGATGCTCTTTACCTTGCCTTCGATGTCCATCAAGTCCGCGCCGCGGCGCGCGGCGGGATTCGAGTCAGCCTCGTATAGGACAACCCGCCCGTCGTGGCGCGCCGCGGCCCGGAAGAGCGGCGCGTAACCCATAACGGCGAAGACGGGCTCGCCGCTCGGCACGAAGGCGGAGTCGCCGTCGACCGCCTGGTGCGATGGGTCGCAGTTGTTCACGGATAGGGTGTTCTTCACCCGGAACAGTTCGGCTCCGAGCTCGCCGTCGGTGATTGGGCGACCCACGTTCGGATATTCCGGCACGGCGCGGTAGAAGATCCCGGCATGCTGTACGAAGTCGATGTAATCGATGATTGCTGTGCAGTTCGGCGGCGTGGCGCCTCCGGTCGGTGATCCTCCGGTGAGAGCTCCGCACGCTGCGCCCATGAGGATCAGGATGCAGAGCGCGGCGAGGCGCATACCGGTGACAACGCTAGCTCGGGCAGGAAGTTCCGTTTAGCACCGGACGGTAGAACCGCGATACGACCGAGTGGAATGACGCGGAAGCTGAGATCGAGGCTACGCGCGCAACCCGGCGAGGCAAGGAACCGCGGGCCGGCCTCCGATGTATTGGAGCCAGTGGGAACCCGCGCAAAGCGCGTGATCGTGCTCGCGCTCGCTTTCCTGGTCGCTGGGTGTAGCGCGCAGGTCGCGGCACCGCGGCCAAGCGAGACCCCGACGACCACCACCGCCCAAGGAGCTCCGAGCGCCGCATCAAACGATGTTCTGTACTTGCGCTCGATCGGCGGCTCGGCGCAGGGCTCAGTTCTCGTGATCGACGCTCGCACCGGTGCGACTTTGCGCACAATGCCAGACGGCGCGATCTCAAGAGACCGTTCAAAGCTCTACTGGACCGAGTCAGTAAATGGGGCGACGCGGACCGTCGTTCACGTCACCGAACTCGCGAGCGGCCGCGACCTGCTGACGTTCACCGTCGATGGCGATCTGAGGTCCCCGCTCTTCACGGGGTCGCTATACCAGCT
>DASYQV010000052.1:0-19437 GCA_036005125.1 Vicinamibacterales bacterium | reverse complement strand
TGGGTCCGTAGATGTCCGCGTAGTGACGCCTGCTGATGCGGTGGCTCATGTCTAACGAGGCCCTGCCTCAGACCGGCGAGTATGCGGTGTGTCGAGCCCGCTGCCTGCCGGTCTGAGGCAGGGCCTCGTCAGACACAGTGTTTGTTTTGCCCCGCTCCGCGGGGCGAGACGCCTTGACAGGCCCGCTGAAAACTTGATTCATTTGCATACTTTGGGTCTGTCCAAGGCGTCTACGGGACTCTCCCGAGGTCCTTTCCCTCGCTCACCGCTCCGCTCGCCCACGCGTTGCCTCCGCGGATGACGCGCTCGCCGGCTATTGCCACGAGCGTGACCGTCTTCGTCTCGCCCGGCTCGAACCGCACGGCGGTTCCGGCGGGAATGTCGAGGCGCATGCCGTAGGCGATCGCCCGATCGAACGAGAGCGCACGATTGGTTTCGACGAAGTGGTAATGGCTTCCAACCTGAATCGGCCGGTCGCCGCGGTTGGTGACCTGCAACTCGGCGACCGCACGCCCTTCGTTCAGCGCGACGTCGCCCTCGAGGGGCAGCATGGCACCTGGCGCATGTTCCTGCGGGATGGCCGGCCGGCCGACCGGCGCCGCGCGTTCGCGGGTGAGAAAGCTTCCGTAGAGCGCCAGGGCATGGTCGCCGCGTTCGGCGACGACCGGGTGGTGAACGGTCACCAGCTTCGTGCCGTCGGGAAACGTCCCTTCCACCTGCACCTCGTCGATCATTTCCGGCACACCGTCGAGCACGTCCTCGCGGCCGAGGAGGCGACGACCAAGATCCATCAGCTCCGCGACCGATCGGCCATCACGTATCAGCTCCAGCAGCTGCGTGGCGATGAGGGCTACCGCCTCCACGTAATTAAGCCTGAGACCCCTCGCCAATCGCTTCTGCGCGAGGAACCCGGCTTGATGGAGTATCAGCTTGTCGATTTCTCTGGGCGTGAGATGCATGCTTCACCATTTGCTGGACCAGGGGTCGTCGCCAAGGAGCGCCGGAACGGCCCGCAGGAGGTCTCGAATCGTTTTGCCCACATGCTCGACGGATGTGCCGCCCATCCGCACGACGCAGCCCTCGTCACCTAGCGCCGTTGCAGCGATCAGCAAATCATCGCCGCGCGACAGCGGCCGTGCGTTCACCCTCGAGACGATTCCGCAAGCCTCGTGGTGGACGAGCGCACCCGCCAAGGTGACCACGGCGAGGACCTCGAATCTGCCGAGCCTCTCGGCCAGATTGCCGTCGCGCGCGCGCAGGGCCAAGGCGTCATGGACGAGCAGCCTTCCGCCCTTCCGCACCTCGAGCGTCGCCTCGTATTCGTCGAACATCCATCGCTCGCCGAACGCGCGTCGTCCCGACGAGAGCCAGTCGACCGCGACGAGCGTTCCCGTATCTGCAACCTGGAATCGCTGCACCTGCCTGTACCGCGAGCGAGCAAAGCAGACCACGGGATCCGGCGCGATGACCAGCAATCCCGCCGGCCCGATTCGCGCCGACATCGTCGCCGCCGTGCCGCGCGGAGACCGGTAGACCTTCGTGGAAGCCTGCGTCGACACGAACGCTGCGGCGCCGTCGCCAACCTCGATCTCCAGGCGAATGCGATCGCCATCGACGAGGCCGCCGCCGTAGCTCGATGTAAAGATCCACGCGGCCCGGCCGTGGTTGGAAGGGGTGAGGAGACGCAGCGGGCTGGTGGCGTACGCGCTGCTGACGACGCTGCGCCCGGCGCTGCGGGTGACGGTGAGCACGCCGACGCCCGGTGCTGAGGCGCCGAGCTCGGGGAGCGACCGTAACGTCGTTGCACCGAGCACCACGCGTCAATCCTACTTCAGCGTCGCGCGCGGCGACGGTTGAAACGCGGAGCGCGGAGAGACCGGTAAAACGCCGCGAGCGCAGAGCACGCGGAGAGGTCTGGAGAAACCAGGGAGATCAGGGAGATCTCCGCATCGCGAAGAGTCCCGAGGGGACGACGAATCGGGCAGCGCCCCGTTCGACTGGCCGCCGCCAGCGGCTCGCGTGGAACGAGGCCGCAAAAACAAGCCGCCCGACCGCATTCCAGCCGCGGCTTGTCTTCGCGGCCTCGTTCCACGCGAGTCGGCCTGCTCGCAGGCCGACCAGTCGAACGGGTCCCTCGTGACGCGACGTCCGAAGACTCCCTGATCTCCCTGAGCTCCCTGTGAAGTTCTACCTATGGTGGCGACTCAAGTGAATTCCGGGATTAGGGGCGCTCCGCGAGCTCGGCGTTGAAACCATCTCCGCGGGCTCCGCTCCCTCAGCGCCGGATCTCGAACGAGACCGACGCAATCTCCCGATCCCACAGCAGCGCCAGCTTCCCGCCCTTGTCGGTCATGTCGAGGAACTGCCACGAGAGCTGATCGAACGAGTACGGGAGCGTCTCGCGCTTCATCGGCACACGCACCACATCCTTGTCGGGCGTGTAATCGTAGGCGCCAAATAGGGCTGATTTGTTCTTCTCGTCGTAGGTCGTCTGCGCCGCCCAGCTCGACACGATTAGAGTCCACGCCTTGGGCTGAAGGTCGATGAAGAGCGAATACTCGCCTACCGGAATCGTCCGGCCACCGAGAACGATGGGGACTTCGATGTTGAGCCGCGTCGAGACGTTCGCGCCGGCGCGCCAGACCGGTGCGCCGTCGTTGAGCGCTTCGGCGTAGTCCGCGGCGCCGAACAGATTCCTGCCGCGCTTGATTGGCCGCCCGTAGCGGATCTCGAGCCACTTTCCACCGACGTAGCCCTCCCGCTCGTCGTATCGCCCGAGGACCTCGGTCGCCGAGGCGCCGGCGGGGCTGGCAATTCGCCTGGGTTGTGCGGAGAGCGCGCTTGCCGCCGCAAGCGCGGCGATGGTGAGACAGATTCTCGTCATGGTGGACATGATGGATGACACGCTCCTGTGCGAGATCAGAAATCCCGGCGCGCGGTTCTCACCGTTGCTCCGTACAGCATCGCTCCGGATGCGACCGCGCTGACCAGCAGGCCTGCCCACGGCAGGCTGCCGGTTCGGAAGTAGATTTCCCCATTCATCAACCCGAATATGGCGTAGCGCGAGAGGCCGCGGAAAGCCTGTTCGCAGACGTTCAGCACGCCGGCCACGAAAAGGGCAATCAGCAAGGGCCGCCACACGTCGGCGAACACCGACGAGAGCAGCACCGCGAGGCTGAAGAACGCTGCGCAGGCGAAGAACAGGCACGTCGCGTGGACGAGGGCGCTCCCCACGCCGTAACTCTGCCCCACTGCGGGCGAGAGCAGCGGAACGAGGAGTGACGGGACGAAGGCGAGGACGAACAACTCGCCCAGACCTGCCGCCGCCCGGGTGCCGAGCACGCGGTTACGGGAGGCCGGCAAAGAGAGCGTGAACAAGGCCGCGCGAGACGCGAGCGGGCTTCCACTGCCAAGCACTACCGCAAAGAGGGTCCCCATCTGTGTCAGGTTCTGCCGATACAGTTGCAACCAGACGTAGCCGCGGTACTCGCGCATGAGCTCCATCTGTTCTCTGATCAGCTGCCCCAGCGGTCCGCCGGTGTCGAGCGTGCCCGCGAGAGGCATGAGCTTCATGACTTCTGGATAGTAGAGAACGGAAGCGCACGCGGACAGAATCACCAGCGCCAGACCGATCAGGAACCGCCAGCGTGTTTCCAGCCACGACTTGTACCAGAGCATGTCAGTTCCCCTCGTTCACCGTCTCGAGAAAAATCTCCTTCAGCGTGACCGGAACGACGTCCACCGACACCGGGCTGAGCCGACGCGCTTCGTCGAGGACTCGATCGGCACCCGCGCTCGAGATGACCGTGAGCACACGACCCTGCGGCGTCACGCGAACGATGCCGGGTGCGTGGAAGGTCGGTGCCGGCGCGGCGCCGTCGAAGACGAGCTGGATGCGGCGGTAATTCTCCCGGATGTCGTCGAGCGCGCCCGTCAGCACCGCGCGCCCGCGATCGATGATGGCGACACGATCCGCGATCTGGTCGACCTCCGCAATCTGGTGCGAGGAAAAGAACACGGTTCCTCCTTCGCTGGCGACGTGGCTCACCAGCGCCTGCAGAACCTCCTCGATCATGGCTGGATCCAGGCCGGAGGTCGGCTCGTCCAGCACCAGAAGCTCGGCGCCGCGGCACAGCGCCAGCAGCAACGCGAGCTTCGTGCGCATGCCGCGTGAGAGCGCCTTCACCTTCCGCTCAGGCGGGAGCTCGAACGCACGGAGATAGCGCTGTTCGAGATCGTCCCGCCAGCGCGGATAAAAGGCAGCCGTGAAGCGGATGATTCCGGCCACGGTCATGTAGTCGTAGAGATCCTTGTCCTCGCTCACGAACCCGGTCCGGCGGCGGATTTCCACGCTGGCCTCCTGCGCCTCGGAGGCGAGGCCGAACACGCGGGCGTGGCCGCCGCTCGGCCACGTCATGCCGAGCAGCATCTTGATGGTCGTGGTCTTGCCAGCGCCGTTGCGCCCGAGAAACCCGTAGATGGAGCCCGCGGGTACCTGGAGGTTCAAGCCGCGCACGGCCTCCACGCCGTCGTAAATCTTCCTCAGTTCGGACGTTTCGATGACGAACGCGTCAGCCTCCATGACTGCCTCTTCCGGTCAGCCCCGCCAGCTCCGCTTCGAACAACCGCCGAATCTCCTCGTCGGTGAGGCCGCGCGCACGGAGCCGCTCTACCGCGGCCGCGACGATCGCCTGGCCGGCGCGAAGCGTGTCGGTCGCCTTCTTCGCCCGCGCATTCCCCGCGACGAACGCGCCGGCGCCATGACGCAGCTCGATGACGCCTTCGTGCTCGAGCTCGCGATAGGCCTTCGCCACCGTGTTCGGATTGATCACGAGCTCCTCCGCCAGCGGCCGGATCCCGGGCAGCTGCTCGCCCGGGCGGAGCGCGCCGGTCTCGATGCCATGCTTCACCTGCTCCATCAACTGCAGGTAGATGGGAACGCCCAACGATGGATTCGGTCGAAACAGCATCGCAATCAGCAGCGAAGCTCCGCCTCAAACCGCCAAGAAACTGTGTCGCGGATAAGGCTCCGCTTCGCTGCCTCACACTGTCTCTTGGCCCCGCTCCGCGGGGTCCAGACATCTCCTAAGGCCAAGCGACCAAGGCCAAGCGAAAAACTTGGTGCATATGTCATGATCCTGGCCTTAGGAGATGTCTGGGCAGCCGATTCGAACCGTGACACACGTCATGTCGTCGTACTGCGCCGCGCCGGCGACGAAATCGTCGGCCCGCCGCAGGACAAGGTCAACGAGCTCGCGCGCCGGCAGCGCTCGATTGGCGCCAATCACCTGCGCCAGGCGCTCTTCTCCCCACTCCTCGTCCACCGCGTTCATCGCCTCGGTGATCCCGTCGGTGAAGGCGACGAGGAGGTCGCCCGGTTCGAGGACGATGCGCTCCTGGACGTAGGAAGAGTTGAGGATCAGACCAATCACCGGTCCGCTGGGAGCGAGGCGCAGGATCTCGTCGTGCCCTCCGCGGGTCCTGAAGATGAACGGCGGATTGTGCCCTGCATTGACGTACCGGAGCACTCGCGTGGACGAATTGTAATGAGCGTAAAAGAAGGTGGCGAACCGGCTCTCCGCGGAGCTGTCGTACACGAGACGATTCAGCTGCGCTGTCAGCTTCGCCAGATCGGTGCCGTGGTGGAGCGTCTGGCCGCGCACGTACGCGCGAAGCGTGGCCATCAGAAGTGCCGCCGGCGTTCCTTTCCCCGACACGTCACCGGTGGCGATGCCCAACTCCGTCTCCGACACCGGAATGAAATCGTAATAGTCCCCGCCGACGCCGAGTGCCGGCCGGCAGGCGCCGGCGTAATCGAGGCCGACGAAGCGGGGATGCTCCTGCGGAAAGAGCCGCTGCTGAACTTCTCGCGCGATCTCGAGCTCGCGATTCCGCTTCATCCGTTCGGCGACTTCGGCGGCAATCGCGGCGGTGAGCCGGCGGTTCTCCCGGGCGAGCTCGGCGAGCATCGGGTCCGCGCCGTATGCGCCCCGCAGCGGTTGCGGGTCGGCCCCGCGGCCGAATCGCTCCACGAACCTCGACGCGACCTGTGCTCCGTCTCCGCTGCGCAGATCGATGACCCCTTCGTGTTCGAGCTCGCGATACGCCCTGGCGACGGCGTTCGGGCTGATCACGAACTCCTCCGCGAGCGGGCGGACGGCCGGCAACGGGTCGCCGGCCTGCAGAGCGCGTGTCCTGATCGCGTGCTTCACCTGCTCCATCAGCTGCAGATAGATCGGGACGCCTGACGAGGGATTGGGTCGAAGGAGCATCGCCATGGAGCGCGCGGGTCTGGAGACCCCTCGTAAACTGTACTACTGAACTAATACAGTATCACTCTCTGCGCGACGCGGCAATTTGTCAAGAGGAAAAATGCGGCCGTGGTGGGACTCGAGTTTCCGGGGCCTGCGCACGCGGGCGCGGCAGCAGGCGGAGCGCGCAGAGACGATTCAAACGCCGAGCACGCCGAGAACTTTCCAGGCAAAACCTCTGCGGACTCGGCGATCTCCGCGTTGAAACCCGTCTCCGCGGCCTCCACGCGCGGCGCAGAGCAGACCGAGCGCGCAGGGACGATTTGGACGCCGAGCGCGCGCCAGGCACGCAGAGAACTCTCCTATCGTGCGGTCTGAAACGGATCCGCCTCCGGACGATCTCCGCCTCCGCCCCCTGCCGTGGCGTTGTCCCTCGTGGCGGGGTCCGGTCCTCGTCCCGCGGCGAAGTCGCGCTCCTCCGCGCGCGAGTTCACGTGCATGCCCGCCAGCCCGTAGTTGCCCTCGTGGCACCTGGGCTCGTAATAGATCCGGTTCGCCTGTTCCGGCTGCCTGCGCAGTTCCTGTTTGACGGTCCACGGTCTGGTCCAGGTGGTCGGATCGTCAATCGTGACGGCGTACTCGATCGTGTTCGCGTCGGTGCGCGTCCACCGTTCGACGAGGTGCAGGTTCTCGCGGGATCCCTGGTACTCTGTCTTGGGAGTGAAATTGGCGACGTCGATCACCAGCGTGTCGCCGTCCCAGCGGCCGCGCGAGTCGCCCCACCACTGGCGGATGTGCGAAGGCAGATGCGGAAGCGCGGTCACCGGAACGATGCGCTGCCAGCCTTGTCCCTGGCCGGTGTCATAGGAAATCGCCACGGAGTGGGGAGACTGAACGATGCGGCGGAACCCAGCGAAGTCCGGGAGGCCTCCCTGCAGACACCGCTCGGGCAGACTCCGGTCTTCCGGACCATCCGTGCGATTGAGACGATCGGTATTGTAGACGGGAGAGATTTCCGCTCGTCTGGGTGACGGCGGCCCGTATTTCCCACCGCGGCACCCCGCCTCCTGGTTCTTGCACGTGACCGTTGCCTGCAGCAGCGAGAGCTGAAACGTTCGATAGGTCTCGGTGCGCTTTTCGGCGTCGGGCGTCCTCGGAGGGATTTTCCCGTCCGGCGGGTCCACGACCAGCGACGTGCGCCGGCCGGTCGGCCTCACCGACTCGAACACGGCGTTGTATGCGCCCGCGACATCGCGCTCGCTTCGCGCAGCTCCGCGACGATCGCGACCGATCATGGCTCCGCGCCGCGCGTCGAGCTCGGCGCGTTCCTCCTCCGTGAAGAACTCCCTGTTTGCGAACCGCGCGGGGCGCTGGAGCGGTGTCTGATACTCGTCGGTCCAGATGCCCTGCAGATCCGGCTCACCCCACGGCGTCCGGGGCGCCGGCCCCGCTTTCTTCGCCGTCTCCTTTTTCGGCGCTGGATCGCCCGATGCCGACGACTGGCCCGCAACGAAGGCTGGCGCGAACTTGACGAGAGCGATCACCGCGACCAGAACACCGATGGATGTCAGCAATCGCCGGCTCATGAATCCCTCCTTGCCCGCTCATCGACGAGCAATGTGCCGCGCCGCCGGGTCAGACGATCTCTTGCTGGCCGATGTTGAGGCCTCAAAACGGCCATGTCAACATCGCAGCGCCGCCGGACCTGATATGGAAGGGCACAGTCAAGATGGTATGGCGTGTGGACATAGCCCACGCGTCATGACTGCACCATCACGGGATGGGCAGCCGAGGTCCGATTGCGGACCGGAGGCGTAAGCCGCGCGTACGAACACCTCTCTCCAGGGCTGGCCCGCCATGGCGGGAGCCCTGGAGCGCGGGCCGTGAATGGATCGCCGAGGGGTTTCGGCTAGCTCTTCGACTTCGGCTGCGCCTGGCCAGGCGCCAACTCGTACGGCGCGCCCGTGCCGGACGACCCCATGAACAGCTTCTTGCCGTCTTCGAACGTGATGTCCCGGCCGTTGGCACGTTTGGAGCCGTCCTTCGCCCGATATCCATCGATGACCACGATGGTCCCGGGCAACAAGGACTTCCGGTTAAAACCGCGCCGGAACAAGACGTTCGGCGTACCGGCTTCGAACGCCCAATTCTCAACCTTCCCGTCAGGCTGTTTCACGTCCATGTGCAGCCAGACGTGGGGATTGACCCATTCCATCTTCGTGACAGTGCCTTTCATCGTGACCGGCTTGTTCGCGTCGAACTCTGCCGCAAAGGCGTGGTGCGCGTAAAGCGACACCGTGGTCCCAATCAGAAAGAACCCCAGCCCCACGACTGCAATGGCCAGCTTTGTACGCATTGGATTCAACCTCCCGCTGTTACTGCTTCGAACAAACCCTTCGGTTCTGGCGAGCGTTTCGATGAACGGCGGGATCGTGCGTGTCGCGGATCCCGCCCCTTCGCCGCCGCTCCTACCTCCGGTACCATTCGTAGAGCTTGTCACCCGGGGGAACCTTGCGCGTGACGTCGATGATTATCGTATCCCCTTCCCAGCGTTTCACAAGCTGGTTCTTGCGAAGGTTCCCGTACAGGAACTCTTCGACGAACTCGATGCAGCGGTACTCGAGCAGCTGCGCGTTCGGTTCGAGACGACGATAGAGAGGCATCGATATCTTCCAGGGTTTCGTAAAGGTCTTCGGATCCTCGATCGTCACCTCGTAGCGGATGGCGTCTTTCGAGATCGGCGTGAAACGTTCGGTCAGGTGCAACGCGTCGCTGTGGAAGTTGCCCGCCCTGTCGAACCAGCTCCGGCCGTTGAACTCGGTGACGTCGACGACCAGCGTGTCCCCATCCCATTTGCCGACCGAATGCCCCATGTAGGTCAGGTCCGGCGGCCCCTCCACCTCGTCAAGGTGGATCGTGCGAGCGGTGCTCGTGAACGCGAACGCCATGTGCACCTTGTTCGCGCTCTGGACGATCTGGAAAGGATAGGGCATGTACATCGCGCGTGGAATGCCCGGCAGATAACACTTCAGCTCCGGGTCGCGATCGATCCAGTGCTCGCCGTTCTCCGCCTTGATCTTCGCCGCCTCCGGATTGTACGGGATTTGTCCGTCGCCCTCGACCACACCGACGGATCCCGGGACCCCGGCGGCCGCGCCGAGCGCCACGACCGGAGCCGCGGGCACTTTGGTGAAGGCGAACGGGTACACGCCCTCCTGCATGACCGCTCCCGAACGCGCCTCGTGAGCCTGCAGATCCCAGTTCGCTTCGTTGAGAGCCTGCCAGATGCCGCTGAAGTCGGGTTTGCCGTCCGCCGTGCGGGCAGCGCCTGCGGACGCCTGCACAGGGTTGCGTGTCAAAGCCACCGCGATGACCGCGCTAACAGCGGCAGCGGCAACTGCCAGCGCAATCGCCGAGCCTGTGGACCACTGTCGCATGACGTTCTCTCCTTGTCTCCTTCGCTACCGCCTCACGCCGCCAACACCCGTGCGTTACCGGGCCAGCGGATTACTCTCTTCTCCGTCGTCCGCAAATCCTCCTGCAAACCCTCCACATCCGGCGGTGCACATCGTGGCCGGATCGGGACCTCGCCCCTGCGCGAAGGCGCGCTCCTCGATTCGCGCCCCCGCAAGCAGCGCTGGCATGCCGTAGTTGCCTTCGTGACACCGTGGTTCCTTGTAGTGCCGATTCGCCTTGTCGCTCTGCCGGTGGAATTCCTGCTTGACTGTCCAGGGCCGCGTCCAGGTCGTGGAATCCTCCATGATGACGACGTACTCGATCGTGTTCGCGTCGACGCGGGTCCACCGCTCGGTCAGATGGAGGTTCTCGCGGGACCCCTGATAGTCCGTCTTCGGGGTGAAGTTGGTGGTGTCGACGACCAGGGTGTTGCCCTCCCAGCGCCCGCGGGAGTCGCCCCACCACTGGCGAACATGCGACGGGAGATGCGGGCGCGACGTAATGGGAATGACGCGCTGCCACCCCTGCCCCTGGCCCGTGTCGTAGAAGATCGACACGGTTCCGGGCGACTGCACGATCTGCGGGAAGAAACCAGTGATCCCGCCAAAATCCGGCAGGGTGGCGCCCATGCAACGCTCTCCCAGGGTTCGGTCCTCAGGATTGTCGGAACGATTGATGACGCCGCCTCCGGCCGCGCCGGTCGAAAGGTAATAGGGAGGCGCTTCGGCCCGCTTCGGTGAGGGCGGCCCGTACTTGCCGCCGTCGCAGCCGGGCAGCTTGTTCTTGCACACATCCGTCGCCTGGAGGAGGGCAAGCTGGAATTCCCGCATCTCCTGCCGACGCTTGGTTACCTCCGGCGTGAACGGCGGAAGCTTCCCGTCCGGCGGGTCGACAATCAGCGACGTCCGTCTGCCCATATGCTTGTGCGTCAAGAAGATAGCGGCATTGTAGGCGCCGCCGACGTCCTGCTCGCTGCCCCGCTCGCGCCGGCCGTCCTTGCCGATAATCTCGGCACGCTGGCGATCCAGTTCGGCTCGCTCTTCCTCGGTGAAGAACTCCCTGTTCGCGTACTTGGCGGGCCGCTGCAGGGGTGTCTCGTAATTGTTGGTCCAGATGCCCTGAAGGTCGGGGTCGCCCCACGGCGTCTTGGGCGGGGGGCCGGCCTTTGCCTCGGTCCCGCCTGCCGGCGTCTGGCCGGCCAGGGGGATGGCTGCCACCCTCAGGAGCACAATCACGACCGCGATTCCCGCCGCCACGCCGATCAACTGGAGCAATCGTCTGCGCATACCACAACTCCGGACGCCCTTGTCTACACCCGGACCGCATCAGTGTCAAGGACCTCTCGGCCCGGGCGCTCATCAGGCGATGCAGGCCGTTGCCGGGCGATCCGCTGCCGGAGGCACCTCGCCTTCGATTTACCTTGAGATCCTGGGTTGGTGTCCTGGATCACCGCAACGTCGCAGTCGCGAGGCCGGCGTATACTCGTCCGCCGCACAGACTGGAAGGAGCGGATGCGATGAGTATGTCCCGGTGTGCCACAAAACTGTCCTGGCTTGGACTCGTGATGATCCTCGTACTTGGCACGTCCGTGAGCGCGGTCGCTCAGAACCGGATGCCGATGATTCCAGAGGACCAGATGACCGCCGCGCAGAAGAAAGCTGTCGAGGAATTCAAATCGGCCCGCGGGCAGGCCACGCTGACCGGACCCTGGACGGTCCTTGTCCGCGTGCCGGATCTCCTGACGCTTGGAAGAATGTGGCGCGATCACGTGCAGAACCGGACCGTCATCGGCAACAAGCTGACCGAGCTCGTCATCCTCATCACGGCCCGGGACTGGACGCAGCAGTACGAATGGAACGCGCACCAGCAGGCCGCGATCAAGGCAGGGCTGAAGGCGGAGATCGTACAGGCGATTGCGGAGGGCCGCCGTCCCGAACGAATGCTCGAGGACGAAGAAATCGTGTACGACTTCTGTACGGAGCTGCAGCGCAATCGCAGCGTCAGCGATGCCACCTACGCCCGGACGCGCGCGAAGATCGGCGAAGAAGGCATCGTCGAGGCGGCGAGCATTCAGGGCTTCTACGCGCTCCTGGCGATGACCATGAACGTGGCGCGGACGCCGCTTGCTGCGGGTGCGCAGCCGCCTCTACTGCTGCTTCCGCGCTAGCATTTGAAGATTTTCGGATTGGTGGTTGATGATCGGTTGGCGATTTGTGATCGCCGATTTGCGATCTATTTGTGAATCCTGTGGCCGACCAAGCAATCACAAATAGATCGCCAATCACCAATAATCACCAATCATCAATCGCCAACCAATCTGCGATCACCAATCACCAATCACCAATGTCAAAACCTCAAGACGACACCCGCGGCCGCGCGTCCGAAATCGAGCTTCGTTCGACCCAGCGAGATCCCGAGAATCTCGAGATCCTGGAAGGCATGGAAGTAGCGGATGTCACCCCGCACACCGATGTGACCGCCCAGGTAAACAATGAGGCCGCCCCCGAGGTCCCATCCGAAGTGATTGTTGTCGCTGTTGAGCAGGCTGGTCGTCGAGAACTCGACGTGCGTCTTGATGAGACCCAGCCCCGCGAGCCCGTACGGCTGCACGATGCCGAATCGCGGCGAGAGCATCACGTTGCCCATCAACGTCAGCACGCTGGAGGAGACGCCGGGAATGTCGCCGAAGAAGTTCTTCGCATAGGCGAACTCGAGCTCCGCCCCGACCACGCTCCCGAGGTTGCCGACCGATACCCCGAGATTGAGTTTCTTGTCTTCGCAGCCCGTAATAAAACCCAGAGCATCGACTTGTCGAGCCCGTATCTGCCGACAGCCGGAGTCGCCGCCGAAATCGTAACCAATGAACGGGCTCACGAACCCCTGGGCGTATACGGCACCCGGTGTCACCAGTGCGCTTACCAGCAGGATGAGAACGACCCTTCGCATCGCAACTCTCCTCGCCTGGATCATTGGACCATTTCAGATATCAGATTTGGTCATCGAATCTGATCATCGATTCATCGGAACATCGGTGATTGCTCCATTGGGCCATCGCGGCCCGCGATGCCGATGATCAGATGCAATGGGCCGATGATCAAATGCAATGACCCGATGACCAAATGATCAAATGCGATGATCAAATCTGAAATCTGAAATGATCAAATGCCCCTGCCCTCTCATTCCCAGCTCCACCTCGCCGATGCCTTTTCCCAGAACGCCCAGCAGTCCTGGCTGATGCCGTTCGACTGCAGCTCGACGGGAAGATTCGAGCGGTTGCCCTTCGGCTCGATACGGCGGCCATCCGAGAACCACCCGGATTTGACGGTCCCCTTGTACGGCTGGGCGTCGTTTTTGTTCGGTTCGATCGCCGCGGACTCGATCTGAACACGCCATTTCGCCGTGCCACCCTCCGCGCCAGGTCCGGAAAACGTGAGCTCGTCCCCGTTCCGGTGGAAATCGGTGACGAACTTGTTCGACGACAGCTGTTGCGCGAACGAGTCGCGCAGGCCGGACTCGCTGGGTGCGCCGCCGCCGCATGCTGCTGTCGCGGCCGCCAGGATGATCGCGGTGAGCTGCAGAACTCTCATTCGGTTGCCTGCCTCAGTCGGAGATACGTGCACGACGAATTCACCTCGCGGATCGGATGCTGCGGATGTAATTGACCAGATGCCACGTGTCCGTCTCGCTGATCCGTTCCGCGTAGCTCTCCATGTCGGCGGACGTGCCCTCGCGGATGACGCTGAAGATCTCGCCGTCGCTCGCGCCGAAATCCCAGGTGTCGTCCGTCAGGTCTGCGGGCTGGCCGCCGGCGCCCGCACCGCCGCCGTCGCCTTTGCCCGTGGGCCCGTGGCATCGCACGCAGAGCCGCGCGTACGTTTTCCGACCGATGCCGATCGATTCTGGAGTGCTCGGCACGGGGTTCTTGATCTTCGCCGCCTCGGGGTTGCCGCCACGCCGGGGCGTCGTGGTCGTCAGCGGAGTGCCTTGCGAGGCCGAGATCAGCATGGCCAGAAACAGCAGCCACACGACGGATGCGAGGATCAGCTTCACGCCCTACTCCGAGGACAGACCAAACTCTGCGGCCACATAATCCGGAAAGGTCTCGTGCAGCACGAGGAACAGCTCGTTCACCAGGCCGAGCAACTGCTGTACTGCGTACGCTCCTTGTTCACCGCGGACGCGCATCGTCAGCCAAAAGCCTCCGCCGCGGATGCCACAGCTCGCCTGCACCCTCCGGCCGTCGAGCCGCTTGTGAGCCGGAACCCGATTGGTGGACCGCTCGGCCACGACCTCGCGGAGAGCCGTCGCAATCGGCGATCGCGCGGTGACGTTGGGAAACAGGTTCTTGAACGACAGCACGCGCCTCGCCGGATCGTAGCTGAGGGTGAAGGACCGCCGCATCAGCCAGGTGAACGTGTACTCGTAACGCCCCCCTGGCCGCCGTGTCGTCTTCAAACCGCGAAATACCCCTCGATCGGAGTACTTCTGCAGCGCTGCCGTCACAATCAATGGTAGTACGACATCACGCCCGGTTCGATCTTTCCCAGCATTCCAGGCGGATACTTCCCGCGGTCCCAGAACTCTTTCCGGCCCTGGCAATTGATCAGCACGGGCTTCCGCTCCCTCGCCGCCAGGTCGTACGCGCGTTCGAGCGCCGGACGGAATTCGGCCGGCTTCGTGACGTACTCGCCGTAGCCGCCGAGCGCTTCGGCGACCTTGTCGTACCGCAGGTTCTCCTGGAACAGGTGAATCGGCAGCGCGAGCGGCTCCCGCGCCGCGCCCGACCACGTGCCCCACGCGTTGTTGTTGTAGACGATGACCACGGCCGGCAGGCGGTATTTGGCCAAGGTCTCGATTTCCATGATCGAGTAGCCGACGCCGCCGTCACCGGTGGTGCTGATGATCGGATGTCCCTTGTAGGGCGACTGCGGACCGATCCCGAGCTGTACGGCTGCCGACACGCCGACCGTATAGGCAACGTCCGGGCCGATTGCGCCGTATTGATACGCGCCGTTCATGATCTGGCCCGGTCGAAATCCGCGAAGCTCGCGGCGCACGTACCGCGCGAGGCCGTAGCCGCCCGACGCGACCGTCGTCTGCTCCTTTGGCAGCTTTCCGCGATACAGGAAGTCGCCGAGCTCCTTCGCGATCACGGCAGGGTGAACGGCGTCGGGATAGGTGAGGCCGGTGCGGTAGTACTCGGCGTTCTGATCCTCGAACTTCTTGCGGGCGGCGGCGATCTCGGCGATCCACGAATCATGCGTCAGCCGGGGCACCGCGTCGGCAAGCGCCTCGAGGGCGGCCTTCTCGCAGCTCACGATCCCGAGATCGATGGGAATGTTGCGTCCGATGTCTTCGGCCGCCAGATCGATGCGGATGTACTTCGCATCCGGACCGAACGCGAACTCGCCGACGACCGGCATGCAGTGCTGGCCGATGAGGAGCACGAGATCGGCGCTCGCGAGCGCGCCCGGCGCGGCGTTTGCCGAGAGCGGGCTCGCATCCGAGAACTGTCCCTTCATCGCGCCGGATTCGACCACGGGAATCTGCGCCCGCTCGGCGAGGCGCTTCAACGCATCAAAGGCCTTCGCGTAGAAGACGCCGTTGCTCGACACGATGATCGGACGGCGGGCCGTCTTGATCATGTCGACCGCCGCCGCGATGTCCTTCGGTGACGGGTGCGGCCGCGAGGCCGTGCGGTACCGGGTGCGTTCGTGGAAGAACTCCACGTCCTCGGCGTTCTGGAACTTGGCCGACGCGACCTCGGACGGAAAATCGAGGTGGACCGGTTTCGGCACGCCGCTGCGCAGCTGGCGGAACGCATAGCCGGCGTACTCGTGCACGCGGCGCGGGTTGATCAATCGTTTGCCGTACTTTTTCAGCCCCTCGGTGGTCGGCTGCTGATAACCGAGCTGAATACCGGCTTCGGTGTCCTCCTGATTGATCGACATGTTGCTCGCCACCACGAGGAGCGGGGTGCGCGCCGCGTTCGCGCAGGCGATGGCGCAGATCATGTCGGTGAATCCGGGACCCTCGGTGCCGGAGCAGACGGCGATCTCACCCGTGATGCGGATGAACGCGTCGGCGGCGTGCGCCATCGATCCTTCGTGGCGGCCGCCAAAGGCCGGAATCCCGGTCGACGCGAGCGCGTGAATGACGTTGTAGTTGCCCGGGCAGCAGAACAGGGCGGCGACGCCTTCTTCCTTGCACGCGCGGGCAAACACCTCGGCGCCCGTCATCGGAAACTCGAGCCGTTTGGGCGAGGTCGTTGCCGCCTCGGCGAACGCTGCGGGGATGGTGATGGAGGACACCTCGGCCGCGTGCGCTCCCTCACCCGCGATCGCCACGACGGCGGTCGCGCCGGCACCGGTCACCGTTTTTCTGATGAAATTGCGACGAGAGATGCTGGACGTGCAGTCTGTCGAACCGGCCATGTCTGCCTCGCTTTGGACCGTTGAGGGCGCCAGAAAGCATACACGAAGACGGCAGGGAGTTAGGAGGCAGGAGGCAGGAATCAGGAATCAGGAATCAGGAATCAGGAATCAGGAGTCAGGAGTCAGAGCGAACGCGATTTTTCTGTCTTCTCTGCTCTCCCACTTGTTCGAAGGTGATTTTTCTGTCTGCCGGCCTAATGTAGTGTAGGAAGTAGAAGTGAAGAGTCTGAAGGGCACGTGACGCTCTGCCTCCTGCCTCCTGCCTCCTGCCTCCTGCCTCCTGCCTCCTGACTCCTGACTCCTGACTCCTATCTCCTGATAAAGGTGCCGTTGCGCAGCTCGTTGAATGCCTGCTGCAGCTCCTGCTGCGTGTTCATCACAATCGGCCCGTACCACGCAACGGGCTCCTCGATCGGCCTGCCCGAGACCAGCAGGAAGCGGATGCCCTCGTCACCAGCCTGCACCACCACTTCGTCGCCGCGATCGAAGAGCACGAGCGAACGATTTTCACTTTCGTGCGGCAGCGACTTCGTCGTCGCGCCGTTGGTCTGCTCGGTGAGGACGCGTTGCGGCGCCGATGCGTCGCGGAACGTGCCGGACCCCGCAAACACGTACGCGAACGCGTGATTGGTCCGATCGACGGCGATGCGTGTGCGCCGGCCGGGCGGAACCGACACGTCGAGATAGCGCGGATCGGCCGCGACCCCTTCGACCGGGCCCTTCTTTCCCCGGAAGTCGCCGACGACGACGCGCACGCGCGTCCCGTCGTCGTCGACGACCTCGGGGATGTCGGAGGCGGCGACGTCCTGATAACGCGGCGCGGTCATCTTGAGCGACGAGGGGAGATTCGCCCAGAGCTGAAAGCCGTGCATGTGCCCGGCGGCGTCGCCCTTCGGCATCTCCTGATGCATGATGCCGCGCCCCGCCGTCATCCACTGCACGTCGCCCGCGCCGAGGCTGCCGCGGTTGCCGAGGCTGTCGCCGTGCTCGACCGAGCCCGCGAGCACGTAGGTGATCGTCTCGATGCCGCGGTGCGGGTGCCACGGAAACCCGGCGAGGTAGTCGTCGGGGTTGTCGTTGCGGAAATCGTCGAGCAGCAGGAACGGATCGAACTCCGAGGTGTTGCCGAAGCCGAAGGCGCGCTGCAGCCTGACGCCCGCGCCTTCCACGGTGGCCTTCGTGCGCAGCACCTGTTTGATGGGTCGTACTGACATGGATGTCTCCAACCACGGAAGGCCGCGAGGGTCATGAAGCGACCTCATTGCGCTTCGCGTCCTCGCGCGCTCAAGTGGCCTCGATAGTATCGATCAGAATCATATTGATGTCAATATAATTGATTGTGGTGTATCCTGGAGGCCCGGTTTCCGGTCGCGATGGCAGCGAAGCAGCAGACAGGCGTGCACCTCTGGCTGGTCCTGATGAAGGCGTTTCACGCCATCTCCGCGCACGCGACGGCAACCCTCGCGGAGACCGGCCTCGGGGATTCGGACTTCCGCGTGCTCGAGGCGCTGCTCCACAAGGGTCCGCTTCCGGTGAACACGATCGGACCCAAGGTCCACCTGACGGCCGGTTCCATCAGCGTCGCCGTGGACCGGCTTCACGCCAAGGGCCTCGTGTCGCGGGTCGAAAGCCCCGAGGATCGGCGCGTGCGCGTGGTGGCGCTCACTCCCAAGGGTCGCGCTCTCATCACCAGGATCTTCCGCGAACATGCGGACGCAATCGAACGCGTCTCGGCGACGCTGTCCGAGAAGGAGCGCGCTCAGCTGACCGAAGGGCTCAAGAAGCTCGGCAAGTACGCCCACTCGTTGCCGCCTCCGGGTTCGCGTACCGGATGAGTCTCTGATCGCGTCCCGCTGCCGTCACCCGTCCGGCGCTATGCAAGCCCTCCTCCTCAGATGTCGGGTCGCGCCACCTCTACTGGAAAGTGGCGGCTTCAAAATCGCCACGTCGCAGCGACCGCTATAATCGAAATCAAGTGGCTTACAACGTCCAACCGACCATCGCGACGAAGTCGTCTCCTTCCGCCGTCTGGCGCTGGGCGGTTCTGACGGCAGTCAGCGTGGCGATGTTCGGCAACTACTACGCGTACGACGCCATCGGGCCCGTTGCCGACTCGTTGCAACGGATTCTCGGCTACTCCGACACGCAGATCGGGACCCTCAACGCCATCTACAGCTTCCCGAACATCCTCATGGTGCTCATCGGGGGCGTCATCGTCGATCGATTCGGCGCCGCGCGCGCGACCCTTGCGTTCACGGTCATTCAGGCGATTGGCGCGCTGGTCACCGCGCTTTCTCCGATGTTTCCCGTCATGGCTGCGGGCCGCTTGATCTTCGGCCTCGGCGCCGAATCGATGATCGTGGCAATCACGGTGGCCATCGGACAGTGGTTCGTCGGGCGGCAGCTGGGGTTTGCGTTCGGCTTGAATCTGAGCCTGGCGCGGCTCGGCTCGTACAGCGCGGACATGTCCACGACGTGGTTCAAGCCGCTCTACGACCGCGGCTGGCAACCGCCGCTGTGGCTGGCGACGGGCTTTGCCGCCGTGGCTGTAGTCGGAGCAGTCGTCTACTACGTGCTCGATCGCAGCGCGCGCCGGCGATTCAATCTCATGGAGGCGTCGTCGCAATCCGACCGCGTCGTCTGGAGCGACCTGTGGCGTTTCGACGCCTCGTACTGGTACATCGTCGGGCTCTGCGTCACCTTCTACTCGGTGATATTCCCGTTCCGCAGCACCTTTGCGATCAAATATTTCCAGCACGCACACGGGCTGTCGCTGCAGGACGCCGGCTCGATGAACGCATACGTGTTCCTGGCCGCCATTGTCGCCACGCCGGCATTCGGCCTGATGGTGGACCGGATTGGCCGACGCGCGGCCTTCATGGCCTTCGGCACGTTTCTGTTGTGCGCCGTGTTCCCGGTCCTCGCGTACACGAATGCCAGCCTCTGGGTCTCCACGGTGCTGATCGGCATCGCGTTCTCGCTCGTGCCTGCCGTACTGTGGCCCGCCGTGCCGTACATCGTCGAGCCGCAGCGGTTGGGCACGGCGTACGGCCTCATGACCATGCTGCAGAACATCGGGATGATGCTGGCGAACCTCGCCGCCGGCGCACTGAATGATGCGAGCGGCGCCGGACCGGGCAATCCAGCCGGGTACCGTCCGATGTTGTGGATGTTCCTGCTGCTCAGCCTCTTCGGCTTCGTCTTCGCGGCTGCGCTTCGCATCCGTGAAGCGGGGCCTCGAGGCCACGGGCTCGAGACGATCCGCGCGAGCGAGGCGACCACGTAGCCACGATACG
>DASYQV010000051.1:0-16264 GCA_036005125.1 Vicinamibacterales bacterium | reverse complement strand
CCTGACGGATGGGTCCCGACGCTGTCGTGGTCGGCTCCGGGCCGAACGGCCTAGCCGCCGCCATTGTCATCGCGCAAACGCACCGCAAGGTCGTCGTCTTCGAGGCGGCAGACACGATTGGCGGAGGCTGTCGCTCGGCAGAGCTGACGCTGCCGGGCTTTACGCATGACGTGTGCTCGGCGGTTCATCCCCTCGCCGCCAGCTCACCGTTCTTTCGCACCTTACCCCTTACAGCTCATGGGCTCGAATGGATCGAGCCAGCGGCGATGGTCGCGCACCCGTTCGACGATGGTTCCGCTGCTGTCGCGTATCGATCGGTTGATCGCACCGCAGAGGCGCTCCGCGTGGATGGCGACGCGTATCGGCGTTTGTTCATCCCGCTGATTCGGAGTTGGCCATCTATCGAAACCGATGTACTCGGACCGCTTCGCTGGCCGCGGCATCCTGGTGTGATGGCAGCCTTTGGATGGCGTGCGCTCCAGTCAGCCGAGGCGCTTGCGTGTCGCACGTTCAGGGACGCGCACGCACGCGCGTTGTTTGGCGGCATTGCCGCGCACGGCATGATGCCGCTCGATGCACGTCCCACGGCCGGTTTCGGGCTGGTGCTCGGCCTCATGGCACATCTCGCGGGGTGGGTCCTCCCGCGCGGCGGCGCCCAGAGCCTCGCCAACGCCCTGGCCTCGTATCTGCGATCGCTCGGCGGCGAAATCGTGACCGGCGCAGCCGTCAATTCAGTGGACGAACTGCCGCCAGCGAAGGCGGTACTCTGCGACCTCTCGCCCAGACCCTTGCTGCGAATCGCCGGTCACCGGTTTCCGCCGGCATACCGGCGCGCGTTGGAACGTTACCGGTATGGGATGGGCGTGTACAAGGTGGATTGGGCGCTGGACGGTCCGATTCCGTGGCGGAGCGCCACGTGCGCGCGCGCGCCCACCGTCCATCTCGGCGGCACGCTCGAGGAGATCGCATCGTCCGAGCGTGATGCCTGGGGCGGCCGCCACGCGGAGCGTCCGTTTGTGCTGCTGGTTCAACCTTCTCTGGTCGATCCCTCACGGGCGCCAAGCGGCCGTCATACGGTATGGACGTACTGTCACGTGCCGCAAGGATCGGGGCTCGACATGCTTCCGCGCATCGAGCGGCAGATCGAACGGTTCGCGCCCGGATTCCGCGATCGCGTACTGGCCCGTGCGGTGATGACGCCAGCCGATATCGAGCGCAATAACCCGAATCTGTTTGGAGGAGATATCGGAGCTGGCGTGACCGATCTGCGACAACTCTTCGCTCGTCCCACCTGGCGCACCTACTCCACGCCGGTTCGCGGGTTGTACATCTGCTCGGCATCGACGCCTCCCGGTGTTGGCGTCCACGGGATGTGCGGGTATTTTGCCGCGCGCCGTGCCTTGAAGCAGGTGCTCCGGGACTGATCCAAAGAACTTCGTGATCTTCGCGTGCGTCGTGGCTACAATTCACGTGGCCGTCGTGGCACGGTTGGAGGTTGACGATGAGTACCGCATGGAACCCGCGTGCAGCGCTCGTGATGGCAGCGATAGCCATGATGGTTTTACTCGCCAACGGCTCGGCGATGGCGCAGCAGCCCGGCGGACGCGCCGCAGAGGTGACGTTTACCAAGCACGTCGCGCCCATTCTGTACCGGTCGTGCGTCGTGTGCCATCGGCCGGAGTCGGTTGCGCCCATGTCGCTCATCACATATGAGGACGTACGGCCTTGGGCGCGCGCGATCAAGACGCGAGTCTCGGCGCGCGAAATGCCGCCGTGGTACATCGAGCGCAACGTGGGCATTCAGAAGTTCAAGGACGACCCGTCGTTGACCGACGAGGAGATCGCGTCGATCGTCAAGTGGGTCGACAGCGGCGCCCCGCGAGGCAATCCCGCCGACACGCCCACGCCGCCGGCGTTTGCCAACCGCAACGAATGGGCGATGGGCAAGCCCGATCTCATCATTACCACGCCCAAGCCGATGACGGTGCCGCCCAAAGGCCCGGACTGGTGGGTTGACCTGTACACGACGGCTGGCCTGACGGAAGACCGCTACATCAAGGCACTGGAATCCAAACCGTCCTTGCCGGGGTCGGAGAAAGTCGTTCACCACGCCACAACCGACATGGAATTCCCGGACGGCACCGAGACGTTCCTCAACGAGTACGCCGTCGGCAAGAACGCTGACATCTTTCCCGAGGGCACCGGCCGCCTGATCAAGGCGGACTCGAAGATCAAGTTCAACCTCCACATGCATTCGATCGGGGAAGAGACGCAGGCCGGGGTCGCGCTCGGCCTCCAGCTGTACCCCAAGGGTTACGTCCCGCCTTTCGTCGTCGACGCGCTCCACGCGGGCGACAGCTACGACACCATCGACGTCCCGGCCGGCCAGATCGGTCGCGTCGACGGCTATCAGCTGCTGACGAAGCCGACGAAGGTGCTGTCCTTCCAGCCGCACCTGCACAATCGCGGGAGCCGGCAGTGTGTGGAGGCGATCTATCCCAACGGCAAGGTCGAGACGTTGAGCTGCGCCAAGCACAACTTCGCCTGGATGCGGAACTACAGCTACGCGGACGACGTCGCGCCGTTGCTGCCGGCCTACACCATGCTGCACGTGATTAGTTGGTACGACAACAGCTCCGCGAACCGGTACAACCCCGATCCGCGCAATCCTGCAGGTTTTGGAAACCGGTCGATCGACGAAATGGGCTTCGCGTGGATCAACGCCCACTCGATGACCGACGAGGCGTTCAAGAAGCAGGTTGCCGAGCGGGCGGCGCGGAACAGGAAGTCGAACTGACACCGGAGCTCACTCGAGTTGACGTAGGCCGCATCTTCAGATGCGGCGCTCGCCAGGTCTAAAGAACCGGCCTACGACTGTCAACTCGAGTGAGCTCCGGGGTAAGGATGGTCCCATGCGCACCCGAATCAGTGTCGGACGGGCGTGTCTCCTGGCGGTGGTCGTGGCGGCCGTGGCCAGCTCCGCCAGCTCGAGTGCCCAGCAGCTGCAGTATTTGAGCGGCCAGAATGTCGTTCCGTTTTTCGAAGGCTGGGAGCCGAACCCTGATGGGTCGTTCAACATGGTCTTCGGATACCTGAACCGGAACTATCGTGAGGAGATCAGCGTTCCTGTCGGTGCAGAGAACAAGATCGAACCCGCGGGCCTCGAACAGACGCAGCCCACCTACTTCTATCCACGCCGTCACCGGTTCATGTTCAGGGTGAGAGTGCCCAGGGACTGGGGGAAAAAGGATGTCGTCTGGTCGGTGACCGCCTATGGAAAGACCGAGAAAGCGTACGGCTATCTGGTCCCGGAGCAGGTCATCGACAACGACGTCATCGGACGCAATCGAGGAGGAGGAGGGGGACCGAACAAGCCGCCGACGATCTCGCTGACCGGCGACAGCACGCGAACGGTCCGGCAGGGCGAGCCGTTGACGTTGAGCGTGACGGTCAGCGATGACGGCATTCCAAAGCCGCGCGCGAAGCCGGCCGAGCTCTCCATATCCGATCAGCCGGGCGTCGGAATCGATGTTGACGGATCGGGCCGGCGGCTGCTTGCCGGAGGACGCTTTGCTCGGAGAAGCGCATCCGGGCTGCGCGTCGCGTGGATTCAGTGGCGAGGTCCCGGCAAGGTGACCTTCGATCCGTGGTTCATGGAAGGTATCGACGACCACATGCCCGGTTTCGTCCCACCATCGGTGTCAGCCGAGGGCAAGGTGTCGACAACGGCACGCTTCAGCGCGCCGGGGACGTACATCGTCCGCGCCATGGCTGACGACGGGGCGCTCTACACACCGGTGGATATCACTGTCAACGTGGTGCCGGGTTCATAATTCGGGAGTTAGGAGATAGAAGATAGGAGATAGAGTGTGACGTGCACTCCACCTCCTACCTCCTGTTATGACCTGCTGTGACGGGACAGAAAAAGTCACGTGCACTGCCTCTGACGAGACAGAAAAAGTCAGGTGTACTCTTACCTCCTGACTCCTAACTGCTGACTCCTGCTTACGAGACCGGCGCGCCGAGCTTCGGCACCTTGGTCTCAGGCGAGTGACGCTCGTACATCGCGCCGCGACCGTCGACGCGGTAGTCCCCGATGGCGGTTTCGACCTCGTTGCCGAAGAGGTCCAGTTGCGGCGGTTGACGGTCCTTGTCTACCGATGATGGCTCACTCTCTACTCCGTCGGAAACGGATGTGGTGTCGTATATCACGACGGCCGAGCTCCCAGGCAATGACGTCGCAGAATGCCACACCCCATGCCCTAACAGCAACGAGAGCGCCCAAATAACCCCAATGGCGACACGCACGACCGTGATCATTCCGTCCTCTGCCGCAGTGAGAGCAACGGTGGTGCCACATGCACGTCCGTGGCATGGGCGTTGCGATGATGGCAAACAGGAAGCATCACGTGACCATTCCGGATCGTCTGCGGCACCTGATCAACGTCCATCGGCGTGCGTTCGTTACCGTGATCGTCGCGGTGTCGCTGTTGATGTGGGCGGTCGTCGGTGTGTCCGCGTGGTTTGCGTCCGAAATCCTCACGGAACTACCCGGCAACGATCGTCTGCGCACCATCGAGACGATGGCGCAGGCGACGACGCTGCTCGACGTACACGACACACCAGCGTTCACGATATTCGAGGAGCAGCGGATTGAGGTCCCGCTCTCATCCATTTCGCCGCATCTGATCCGCGCGATCATCGCCATCGAGGATCAGCGGTTCTACGATCATGCCGGCGTCGATTTCGTGCGCGTGGTGGGTGCGGCGATTACGAACCTGCGCAAGGGCCGCGTGGCGCAGGGCGGCAGCACCATCACCCAGCAGCTCGTGCGTCAAAGCTTCCTGAGCCGCAACAAGACGATTCGCCGCAAGCTGAAGGAGATCGTGCTGGCCGAGCGGCTCGAGCGCGAGTTCACGAAGAACGAAATCCTGCAGCTTTATCTGAACAAGGTGTATTTCGGCGACGGTCTCTACGGCGTGGAAGCCGCGTCGCTCGGCTTTTTCGGCAAGCACGCGTCGGATGTCGATGTCGCCGAGGCGGCGCTCCTCGCGGGCCTCGTCAAGTCGCCCTCGGCCTACGCGCCGACCATCGATCGCACGCGCGCGCTCGCGCGGCGCAACGTGGTGCTGCAGGCAATGCGCGACGCTCGCGTGATCGACCGCGCCACGTATGAGCGGGCGTACCGGTCGCCGCTGCGTCTGCAGGATGTGCTTCGCCGCGAAGAGACCTACGGCCAGTACTTCAAGGAGGAGGTGCGCAAGCAGCTCGTCGATCGCTTCGGGTGGCAGCGGGTGGCGCAAGGGGGTCTGCGCGTCTACACGACGATCGATCTGGGCATGCAGAAAATGGCCGAGACCGAGGTCCAGCGGGCGCTCGACGAGATCGAGAAGAAGCAGGCGCGCCGCCGCTCAAAAAACGCGCACGAGGACGACTCCTCCGAGCCGCTTCAGGCCGCGCTCGTCGCGCTCGACCCGACGACCGGCGAGGTGCGCGCGATGGTTGGCGGCCGGAGCTTCGACGAGAGCTGCTTCAATCGTGCCATGCAGGCGCACCGCCAGCCCGGGTCGGCGTTCAAGCCGTTCGTCTACGCCGCTGCGCTCGAGCGCGGTTTTACGGCGGCGTCACTGATCACCAACTTGGACGCCCCGATCATGACGCTGCAGGGGGCCTGGGTTCCGGAAGACGGCCATTCCGCCGGCGACGCGATCACGATGCGGACGGCGCTGCGAACGTCGAGCAATCGCGCGGCGGTGCGCGTGCTCGAGCAGGTCGGAATCCGCGAAACGGTCCGCTACGCCGAGCGCTTCGGCGTCGGATCGCTGCCGAGCGTGCCGTCGCTGGCGCTCGGCTCGGGAGAGGTCACGCTGCTGTCGATGACGGCGGCGTTCGCGGCGTTCGCGAACCAGGGCATGGTGTTCGCGCCGACGCTGATTCGCCGCGTCGAGACGACCGATGGGGAGGTGCTCTACGGCGCGGCCCAGCAGCCGCAGCGCGCGATCAGCGAGGCGACCGCCTACATCATGACGACCATGCTGGCCGACGTCGTGAACGCCGGCACCGCGTGGCAGGCGCGGCGCGTCGGCTTCACGCTGCCGGCCGCGGGCAAGACCGGCACCACCAACGACTACCACGACGCCTGGTTCGTGGGATACACGCCGAAGATCGTCGCGGGCGTCTGGCTGGGGTACGACCAGCCTCGAACGATCCTGGCCAACGGGTACGCTGGCGACCTCGCGGTGCCGCTGTGGGGCCGGTTCATGAAGACGGCGACCGAGGGTGACGAACCTGTCTGGTTCCGCGCCCCGCGGACGGTGGTCAGCGCGAACGTCTGTCGTCAGAGCGGGAAACTCCCCGCGGCCGGCTGCAGCGATGCGCTCGTTGTCGGATCGGACGGGCTGCCGACGCGTCGGTCGCAGGTCTACACGGAGTACTTCGTCCGCGGCACCGAACCGATCGATCTGTGCCCGATCCACCAGACTCTCATGAATGCTGACGCCGCCCTGAGCACTGTCGGCGCCGGCGGCGGGGTCCCCGCCGCGCGTTCTGTGCGCGGTGGGGTCGCGGCCGCGGCACCGGCCGTGCCCGTCGCGACGACCGGTACGGTCCCTGCCGCAGCGTCCCGTCCGGGTTTCGACCAGAAACCGCAGCCCTCAGAACAGAAACAGGACCAAAGGCGCGGATCCTGGTGGCGTATCTTCCGCAACGGATCCGACGCCCCCGCCACCACCCCGGACCCGAAAACTCCCCACGATTCCCCGAAACCGCCCAACGAATAGGGTCAGAACGGGTCAGAACGGGGTCAGAACGAGAGGACGGATCGACTCAGGGTACAGAGTTTCTGCGTACCTTGAGTCGATCCGTCGCCGGGGTCTGACCCTGGTCTGACCCCGTTCTGACCCTGGTCTGACCCCGTTCTGACCCCGTTCTGACCCCGAATCACGAATGGACATCGAGAACTCCGTCGCGATTGTCGGCATGGCCGGCCGTTTTCCCGGTGCGCGCGATGTGACGCAGTACTGGAAGAACCTGGCGGCCGGCGTCGGCAGCATCATCAGCTCCCGCGACACCGATCGCGCCGACGCGCACGACCAGACCGCGCGCTCGTGGCGCGTCCACTCCGGCGGGGTCATCGAGGACGTCGAGCTCTTCGACGCCGACTTCTTCTCCGTGCCGCCGGCCGAAGCCTCGTGGATGGATCCGCAGCACCGCATCTTCCTCGAGTGCGCCTGGCTGGCGCTCGAAGATGCCGGGTGCGATCCCTCGTCATTGTCCGGCTCCGTATCGGTCTATGCCGGCACCAACAGCAACAGCTACGTGCTCTCCAGGCTCGACCAGCTGTTCGGCATCGACCGCGCGAGGTTCATGCAGATCCTGATCGGCAACGAGAAGGACTTCCTCGCCACCCGCGTCTCCTACAAGTTGGACCTCCGCGGCGAGAGCGTGACGGTGCAGACGTCCTGCTCGACGTCGCTCGTGGCCGTGCACCTTGCCTGCCAGAGCCTGCTGAGCGGCCAGAGCGACCGGGCCCTCGCGGGCGGCGTCTCCATCCGAATCCCGCAGATTGCCGGCTACACCTACGAGGCAGGGATGATTGCGTCGCCCGACGGCCACTGCCGCCCGTTCGACGCGCGCGCGGCGGGGACGGTGCCAGGCAACGGCGTCGGGGTCGTCGTGCTGCGGCGCCTGGCTGACGCAATTGCCGATCGCGATCACTGCTATGCGGTGATCCGGGGCTCGTGGATCAACAACGACGGGCGCGGCAAGGTTGGATTCACGGCGCCGGCCGTTGAAGGACAAGCGGACGTGATCTCGCGGGCGCTGGCCATGGCCGGCGTGCCCGCCGAGTCGATCCGGTACATCGAAACGCACGGAACGGGCACGCCGATTGGCGACCCGATCGAGATAGAGGCGCTGACGCGCGCGTTCCGCCAGAGCACGACGCGCCGCCGTTTCTGCGCGCTCGGCGCGGTCAAGGCCAACATCGGCCACCTCGACACCGCGGCCGGCGTTGCGGGGCTGGTGAAGGCCAGCCTCGCCCTGCACCATCAGCTGATTCCGCCTGCGGCGCACTTCGAGCGACCGAATCCAACGATCGACTTCGACAACAGTCCGTTCTACCTGAACACCTCGGCCGAGTCGTGGCCGGCGGGATCCGGACCGCGCCGCGCCGGGGTCAGCTCGTTCGGCGTGGGCGGAACCAACGTCCACGTGGTGCTCGACGAGGCGCCGGGGCGAGAGCGGTCCGTGCCGGCGCGGCCGGTGCAGATCGTGACGCTCTCGGCCAGGACGCCGACAGCGTTGAATGAAGGCGCCGGCCGCCTGGCACAGTTCGTCGACGACAACCCCCGGATCGAGCTGCGCGACATCGCGTACACGCGCAACGTCGGCCGTCAGCATTTCGCTCATCGTCGATTCGCGATCGCCGCGGGCCATGAGGAGCTTGCCGCTGCGCTTCGTACGGCAGCCCACCCGGCCGTCGATCGGCGGCGGGGCGGTCCGTCGATTGTTTTCATGTTTACGGGGCAGGGTGCGCAGTCGCTCGGCATGGCCCGCGCGCTCTACGAGGCCGAGCCGTCGTTTCGCGAGCCGATGGACGCCTGCCTCCGCCGGGCCGATGCACGGCTCGATCGAAGTCTTTCCGCGCTGATCTATGCGGCCGCCGAGGGCGATCGCGACGCGGATGCAACGCTCGCACGACCCGAGTTCGCGCTGCCGGCGCTCTTCGCGGTGGAGTACGCGCTGGCTCAGATGTGGAAGGCGTGGGGCGTTGTTCCCGGCGCCGTGATCGGCCACAGCTACGGTGAGCTGGGTGCGGCATGCGTTGCCGGTGTGTTCGGCGTCGAAGGGCTGGTCGATCTTGCGATCGAGCGCGGGCGGCTCATGCAGCGCATGCAACCCGGACGCATGCTCGCGGTTCCGATCCCCGAAGCGGCCGCCGCGCCATGGCTCGACGCTGGCGTCTCGGTCGCTTCGGTGAACGCCGACGAGCGTATCGTGCTGTCGGGACCGACAGAGGCGATGGAACGCGTCGAGCGGGCGCTTCGCGAGCAGGGCATCAAGAGCACGTGGTTGAACGTGCCGTTCGCGTATCACTCGAAGCTGCTCGATCCGGTTCTCGACGACTACGCGGCGCTCGTCGAACGCTCGGCGCGCGCGGCGTTGGGCCTGCGCGCGGTCTCCAATCTGACAGGCGAGTGGCTCACCGACGAACAGGCGCAGGACCCGCAGTATTGGGTGCAGCAGATGCGTCAGCCCGTGCGGTTCTCCGCCGGTCTTCGACACCTGCAGGCCGCCGGCCACACGGTGTTCGTGGAGATCGGACCGGGGCAAACGCTGTCGTCGCTCGCGCGACAGGTCCTCGGGCGCGATGCGATCGTCTGCGCCTCGCTTGCACGTACGGGCGCCGGCGCGCAGGCCGACTGGCGAACGCTGCTCGAGTCGCTCGGCCGTCTCTGGGTGGCCGGTGCGCCCGTGCAATGGCAGAACGTCGAGCGGGCACAGGAAGGGTGGCTGGTGCCGCTCCCGGGCTATGCGTTCGAACGCCAGCGTCATTGGGTTGAATCGACGCAGGAGACGCGCCTGGCTGCCGCGCCGCCGATCGAAACGGGCCGCCCCGCACAGCGCGCGGAGCCGCCGACACGTGCACCGCAGCGTGGGAACGGTCTCCGCGTGAGCATCGAAAGCACCCTCGTTGCCATCTGGAGCGAGGTGCTCGGACGGCCGTCGATCGACGTGCACGATGACTTCTTCGAGCTCGGCGGCGACTCGCTGACGGCCATCCGCATTCTCTCGCGACTCCAGACCGCGCTCGACGTGACGGTGACGATGGAGCAGGTGTTGAGCTCGCCGACGATCGTGGCGCTGGCTGCGAGCATCGAAGAGGGAATGAAAATCTCCGGGAACGCGGCCGACACCGGCAGCGGGAGGCCTTCAGGCCTCCCGCCAGAGAAGCCTGCAGGCCTCCCGTCGGAAACGAAATCCGATCCGCTGTCGTACGCGCAGGAATGGCTCTGGACGCTCCACGATCTCACGCAGGGCGGCGCCGCCTATCACCTGCCGCTGGCCGTCCGTCTGCGCGGTCCGATCTCCGTGGCGGGCTTCATCGACGCGCTGCGGGGCGTGACCGAGCGGCAGGAATCGCTGCGAACGGTTTTCGTGCTCGACGGGCTGCGGCCGGCAGCCGTCGTGCGTCCATCCACGCCGATCGACGTCCCGGTGATCGACGTCTCGAACTGCCCGGAGGCGTTGCGTTTCACGATGGCGCGGCGTGCCGTGCGGGCGGCGGTGGCCCGTCCGTTCGACCTGTCGCACGCGCCGCCCTGGCGCGCGTGTCTCGTCCGGTTCGGCGCCGACGATCACGTGGCGCTCTTCGTGCTGCACCACATCATCTCCGACGGCTGGTCGATGGGCATTCTCGTGCACGACCTCACCGCGATGTACTTCGCGCGGATGATGGACTGGCCCTCGCCGCTGCCGGCGCTCACGGTGCAGTACCGGCAGTACGCGGAACGACAGCGGGTGTCGCTCGACCGCGACGGCGGCGCGCTTGTCGCGTACTGGAAGCGTCAGCTCGAAGGCGTGCCGCCGCTCCTCACGTTGTCGACCCGTCCGCGTCCGGCCAGGCCCATGTATCGTGGCGGCCGGCAGACGTTCGTCATCAACGCCGACCTCGTGCAGCGGCTCAACGACCTCGCGCGCCGGGCGCACGTCACGCTGTTCATGGTGCTGATGTCGGCGTATCAGATGCTGCTGTACCGGTTGACGGATCAGGAAGACTTCTGCGTGGGCGCCCCGACGGCCGGCAGGCTCCAGCAGGAAACGGAGCCGCTCATCGGCTGCTTCATCAACACGCTGCCGATCCGGGCCGACATGCGCGGCAACCCGCCGTTCCTCGAGCTCGTCCAGCGCGTGCGCCAGACGACGCTCGATGCGTTCGCGCACCAGGCGCTCCCGTTCGGCCGCATGGTGCAGGAGCTGCGTCCGCCACGCGCCGCGAACGTCACCCCGTTCTTCCAGGTGATCTTCGACTTCAACAGCACGCCGCCGCCGCGTGCGCCCGAGCGCCCCGGCCTCAGGGTGGAGCCGTTCGGTACGCCGATGCCGACGGCGAAGACGGACCTGATCGTCGACGTCTGGCGCGGATCTGCGGGCGAGCTGCTCGGCGCGGCTGAATACGACCTGGCGCTTTTCGACGATCGCGATATCGAGCGCGTGACCTCCAGCTTCCTGGCGGTGCTCGACTCGATCGCGGCGAATCCCGAGGGACGTCTGACGTCGTTCGCCCTCGAGTCGGCCGAGCGCCGCGAAGCGCGCGAACGCGCCGAGCGCGAGCGCGACGACGCGCGCCGCGAGCGGCTCGCCTCGGCGAAGGGTCGTCGGCGCGCGCCTGTGCGCGCGTAGGTCAAAGGTCAAAGGGCAAAGGTCAAAAGTGAGGTCAAAGGTCAAGGTCCAGGTCACAGGTCTAGGTCCAGGTCATAGGTCTAGGTCACAGGTCTGAGGTTAGGTCACAGGTCTACGTTACAGGTCCAGGTCATAGGTCAGGTCAGAGGTGCAGGCTGTGACCTGGGAACATGCACGCGCCGGCACCTGAGGACTTACACCTTGGGACCTACACCTTGGGACCTACACCTTGGGACCTACACCTTGGGACCTACACCTTGGGACCTACACCTGAGACCTACACCTGAGACCTACACCTGAGACCTACACCTGAAACCTACACCTGAAACCTACACCTGAGACCTATACCTGAGACCTACACCTAAACCTTTGACCTGACCTTTGACCTTTGACCTTTGACCTACAACTCAAGTTCACATGACACACGTACTCGAAGGATTTGAACTCTCGACGCAGCAGGCGCGGAGCTGGCGGCTGCAGCCGCAGTGTCCGTCTCTTCACGCCCAGATTGTCGTCTCCCTCGACGGGCCGCTCGATGTCGCCTCGCTCGACCGGGCCATTCGCGACGTCGTCATGCGTCACGAGATCCTCAGGACGACGTTCCGGGCGCTGCCTGAGATGCAGATGCCGATTCAGGTCATCGAGCCCGACGCGTCGTTTCACATCACCGAGGTCGATGCAGTTCGCGCGGGGATGGCGCACGCCGAGCGGATCGTTGCCGATCTCTCCGCGCGCGATGCGTCGATGCCGTGGACGTTTGCCGAAGGGCCGCTCCTCCGCTGCATGCTCGTCGCGCGTGCCGCCGCGCAACACACGTTGATTCTCACGCTGCCGGCAATGTGCTCGGATCACTGGACGCTGACAAATCTCGTGCAAGAGATTGCGACGGCGTATGGCGCCAGGATCGGCAGCTCGCATGGCGCGGGCGATGCCGACGCGCCGCTGCAGTACGTGGAGTTCGCGGAATGGCAGCGCGAGCTGACCGGGGCGGACGAGGTCGTCGAGGCGCAGCGATTCTGGCAGACAGCGATTGCAGCACAGACCTCCGCGGCGGTGCCGGCGGCGTTGCTGCACGAGACGCCCGCGGATTCGTTCGAGCGACGGACGCTGGTGCGGGAGCTTGCGCCGCATCATGTCCGTCACATCGGCATGTTGACCGCCCGTCACCGGACGTCGGAAGCGGCGTTCTGGATGACCTGCTGGTCGCTGCTGATGTGGCGGTTGAGCGGACGTCCGGACCAGATCATCGGCCGCGTCTTTCACGGGCGGCGTTATCCGGAGATGCAACCAGCCATGGGGCCGTTCGCACGCTGTCTGCCGATCCGCAATCGCGGCGACTGGACCAGCTCGTTCGCGCAGCTGATGGTCCAGGTGCAGCAGACGATGACGCAGGCAGACGGGTGGCAGGAGTCCTACGACCAGTCGGTGAAGGCAACCGATCGAGGAGAGAGCGCGCCGAACTGGCCGATGATGTTCGAGTTCTACGAATGGTCGGCAACCCGTCCCGCGGGGGGAATGAGGTTCACGACCGAGCGGCAGTACTGCCACGGGGAACCGTTCATCGCGAAGCTCACCTGCTTCTGCGGCGGCTTCGGGCTCCGCACGGAGCTGCACGTCGACGCCACCCGCGTCACGGCGTCGGCGGCTGAATGGCTGCTCGATCACCTGCATCGGCTTGCCGACAGCGCGCTGGCCGACCCGAACGCCGCGGTCGCGAACCTGGATGTGCTGACCGACCCGCAGCGTCGCTACCTGCTGGGATTGAACGACACGGCCGTTGCGCGATCGGCGGCGGATCGACCGTTGGCGTGGCACTTCGAGGCACAGGTCGCGCGCACGCCGGACCGAGCCGCAGTGATCGACGGGGACAGCACGCTCACGTTCGCCGATTTGAATCGATGGGCCAACCGGATCGCGCGCGATCTGGCTGCGCGCGGTGTCGGGCCGGAATCGCGCGTCGCGGTCCTGATGCGCCGGTCACCCCGCCTTCTCGCAGCGTTCCTTGGCGTCCTCAAGGCCGGCGGCGCGTACGTGCCGATCGATCCCGGCGATGCGCCCTCCAGGATTGCGACGCTGCTGGAGGACGTGGGCGCCGACGTCATCCTGACGGATTCGGAGACGGTTCTTCCCGCCGACCCGCGCGCTCGTGCCGCCACGGTAGCCGAGATGCCGCCTGAAGGCGGCGACGACCTCGGGAACGTGCCGGTCGCCTGCGGCCCGGACAACCTGGCGTACGTCATCTACACATCCGGCTCGACTGGCACGCCCAAAGGCGCGTTGATCACGCATCGCGGGTTGATGAACTACCTGCTGTGGTGCCTCGACGCCTACGACGTGAGGACAGGCGAGGGTGCGCCTCTGCACTCGTCGGTGGCGTTCGATCTGAGCGTGACGTCGTTGTTCGTGCCACTGCTCGTCGGCGCTGCGGTCGTCGTCGCGCCCGAGCGCGCGCCGGGCGAGGATCTGGCGCGTGTGCTCGCCGGGCCGGGCTCGTTCAGCTTCATCAAGGGAACGCCTGCGCACCTGCAGGTGCTGACGTGGCAGATCCCGCCGGCGACGCTTGGCGAGCGGACGCGCGCGGTGATCCTGGGTGGCGAAGCGCTCTACGCAGACGCCGTGCGCTCGTGGCGCGAGGCCGCCCCGCACGTCCGGATCTTCAACGAATACGGTCCGACGGAAACCGTCGTGGGGAGCTGCGTGTACGAGGTAACGGACCTGAACGCGCACCCGGGTACGGTCCCCATCGGACGCCCGATTGCGAACACACAGGTGTATGTGCTCGACAAACGCGGACAGCTCGTCCCGCCCGGTGTCGAGGGCGAGCTCTTCATCGGCGGCGCAGGCATCGCGCGTGGCTACCTGCACCGGCCCGAGCTGACCGCGGACCGATTCGTCCCCGATCCGTTCGCATCCACGCCCGGTGCACGCCTCTACCGCACGGGCGATGTCGTTCGATGGCGAACCGACGGCAATCTCGTCTATGTCGGCAGGTTCGACGATCAGGTGAAGCTGCGTGGGTATCGGATCGAGCTCGGCGAAGTGGAAGCCGCGCTGCGCGAGCTGCCGGGCGTCCGGGACGTCGCAGCCGTGGTGCGCGAAGACGCGCCGGGCGAGAAGCGCCTGGTGGCCTATCTCGTGGGCGATCAGGAGGCGCGTCGTTCACTGGAGGATCTCAGGAAGGCGCTCGACACACGCCTGCCCGACTACATGCAGCCGCACGCCGTGGTCTGGCTCGACGCGCTGCCCTTGACGCGCAACGGCAAGGTGGATCGACGGGCGCTCCCCAGGCCCGAGGGGCATCGCGGCGGAGGAGTACGGCAGGCGACGCTGACGCGTGCGGCGACGCCGGTCGAAGAAGTGCTGTCGGCAATCTGGGCCGACGTGCTCGGGTTGGACGAGATCGGGATCGAGGAGAACTTCTTCGCCCTCGGAGGCGATTCGATCAGGGCGATCCAGGTGCGGGCCCGCGCCGCGCAGCGGGGGCTGACGCTGACGCACGAGCAGCTTTTCGAGCATCAGACCATCGCTTCGCTGGCGCGGGTCGTGGAGCTCGATCGCGCCCCGGCGACCGTCATTGAACCGTTACCACCATTCGCGCTGACGCCCGAGGAGGATCGCTCGCGCCTGCCCGAGGGCGTCGAGGACGCGTATCCCATTGCCGCGCTGCAGGCCGGCATGATCTTCCACAGCGAGTTCGCGCCGCAGTCGGCGATCTTCCACGACCTCCACAGCTTCACGTTGAAGGCACCGGTCGATCTCGACACCATGCGCCGCGGGCTGCGCGAGGTCATGGCACGGCACGCGACGCTCAGAACCGGCTTCGAGCTGAGCCGCTACAGCAGGCCGCTGCAGCTCGTCTATCGCGATGTCGATCCGCCGCTCGAATTCACCGATCTTCGTGACCGTACGCCGGAAGATCAACGAGCCGCTCTCGACCTCTGGCTGCGCGAGGAACGCCAGCGGCCGTTCGACTGGCGCCGCGCGCCGTTGCTGCGGTTCCACGTCCATCGGTTGGGCGATGCGCACTACCAGTTCACGCTGAGCTTCCATCACGCCATTCTTGATGGCTGGAGCGCGGCGTCGCTGCTCACCGAGCTGTTCAACCGCGCCCGCGTGCTCCAGGACCAGCCCGATGCGCCGGCCGCGCCGCCGTTGACGTGCACGTTCCGCGATTTCGTCGCGCTCGAGCAGCAGGCAGAGCAGTCCGAGGAGTGCCAGCGGTTCTGGCGCGACCAGCTGCAGGCCGCGCCGGCCGTGCGCCTGCCTCGTTTGAACAGGACATCGACCTCCGGGCCAGGCGCCGAAGACAACGACGGCGGCGTCGGAATCGTCCAGGTGCCGATCTCGACGGAGGTCGTCGACGGCCTCCGCCGCTTCACGCGCGCCGCGGCGCTTCCGCTCAAGAGCGTGGCGCTCGCGGTGCACGCGAAGGCGCTGTCGGTCGAGACCAATCAGCCGGCGATCGTCACGGGACTGGTGTCGCACGGACGGCCCGAGGCTTTCGACGGCGATCGCGTGCTGGGACTCTTCCTCAACACGGTGCCGTTCGTGATGCGCGTCGGCGCAGGGCGCTGGCGCGAGCTGGTGCAGGACGCATTCGACTGCGAGCGCCGGCTGATTCCATTCCGGCGCTATCCGCTCGCCCGGCTGCAGCGCGAGCGAGGTGGCCGGCTCTTCGACGTTGGCTTCAACTTCATGCACTTCCACGTCTACCAGGGCGTGCAGCAGTCGGATGCGATGCAGGTCGAGGGATACACCGGCTACGAGGAAACCGATCTGCCGCTCACAGCGAACTTCCTGGTGGAGCCGATCTCGGGGAACATCCGGCTCTCGTTGAACTACCGTCGCAGCGAGTTTTCAC
>DASYQV010000050.1:0-31890 GCA_036005125.1 Vicinamibacterales bacterium | reverse complement strand
GATGCCATTGCGGGACACGTTCTCTCGGGCCTGGATCATCGGCAGCCTCATTCACGGGGCGGGACCGCGGCCTGTTCTTCGGCCCGGGCCGCTGTGAGCATGCCGAGCATCGGGAGATTGCCCTCGTGACACGCGAACTCGTAGAGCTTCTCCGTCGTTCTCCTGAGCGGCATCATCGCCGTCCACGACTTCGTCCAGGTGGTCGGATCGTTGATGGTGATTTCGTAATTGATCGTGTCGGGACCGACTCGCGTGAATCGCTCGACGAGGTGCAGGTGCTCGGCGGAACCCATGAAGTTGCTCTTGGGCGAGAAGTTCGTGGTATCGACCACGAGGGTGTCTCCCTCCCACCGGCCGCGCGAATCACCGTTCCATTGACGGATTGTCTCCGAGAGATGCTGACGATCGTCGAGCGGGATCATCCGAGCGTCGTGAATCGTCTCCATCACCAGCGCCACATGGCTGCGGCTCTGAAAAATCTGGTAGTAGCCAAAATGGCCCGCGCCGTACAGACCGCCAAGCTTCGGCACGCCCGTCGTGATGCACCGATAGGCGTTGTTGAAATCTTCCGGGCCCGCCGGGATGCGCGGCCGTGCCGAGGCCGCGGCAGCCTGTCGTTGCCGCGCGACTGCGGTCAAGGCAGGAATTCTGCCATCCGGTGGATCGACAATCAGCGAGGTCCGGTTTTCGAATTCTCTGTCGATCATTCCAACGGAATTCTCCGTCGAGAACCCACGCTTGAGTTGTCCGTTGGTCAGCGCTTCCAGAAAGACGTTGTCTCCGGCGGCGAAGTCCCTGTCTCCGCTTTTGAAGAGCTGATCGGCTCGCGCCTTCAGATCGGCGACTTCCGTGTCCGTGAGGAACTGTCGTCCCTCGAGCGCCTTCGGTCGCTCCAGAGGAGTGGCGATGTTGCTCAGCCACACCCCCTGGAGATCCGGATGTCCGTCGGATGTCCTGGGTGGCTTCCACGTCCTGGTCGCGACCGCCTTCCTGGCGTTGACGTCCGGCGCGCCCGCTTGACGCGCGGCCGACACGGCTGCGTGAAGCGCAGCGCTCACGATTGCCAGGGCAGCCATTGACGCGACCAATCTGCGTACGTAGGCCGCATCTTTAGATGCGGCGCGCCGCGTCCGAAAACCCGGAACACGCATACAGTTTCGGCTCCGAATGGCGGATTATACGCTCGTCTACGAGCCGTGCGGCGACGGCCCGCGACCGAGGTGCTCGCGCGCCAACAGAACGTCGGAGGAGTCGCCGAGCAGGTACAGCACGTCCCCGGCCGCGAGCCGCAGGTCGGGCGGCGGTGACGTCCACGAACGACCGTCACGACGAATCGCGAGCACCGACGCGCCCGTCATCGCGCGGAGGTTTACTTCCGCCATCGAGCGGCCGGCCGCCCAATCGCCGTCGCGCAACTGGTGCGTTGCGACCGGCGTCGACAGGAGGTCCGGCGCGATCCGCTCGAGCGGCACCCGCGGCGGCGCGGCAGACCGTACCGCGAGCATCGCCTCGCGGCGCCGGTAATCTTCGACAAGCACCTGCACGATGTTGCCGGGCACGTCGAGCGTCGATAAGAGCTGCGCGACGATTTCGAGCGACGCTTCGAGCTCTTCGGCAACGGCGATGGCACCGGCCTCCTGCAGGCGCATCGCTTCGGTCCGGTAGCGCGCCCTGACGAGGACGGTGACATCCGGTGCGAGACGCCGGACGGTGTAGACGATCTTCAGCGACGCGTCGGGATCGCTCAGCACGACGACGACGGCGCGAGCACGTTCGACGCCCGCGGCGACAAGCGTATCCGGGATGGTGGCGTCACCGTAGATGATCGGCTCGCCCGCGGCGCGTGCCTCGCGCACGGTCGCGCCGTTCAGATCGATGATGCGGTACGGGATACCGAACTCGCCGAGCGCGCTGGCCACGAGCCGTCCGCCCACGCCGAACCCGAGCACGATGACGTGCCCGGTCACCGGCGTCCCGGCGGCCTCGGCGTCCACCTCGACCCGATGCCGGCCCGGCAGGATCCGATCAGCGATCCGCGGCGCGATCGCCGTCAATGTCGGCGCCGCGAGCATCGTCAAGATACTCGCGGGCAGGAGCATCTGCCAGCGATCGGTGGTGAGTATGCCGAGTCGGAGCGCATCCCGTCCCAGGACAAACGAGAATTCGCCAACCTGTGCGAGATACATCGCCGAGATGGCCGCCACGCGCAGCGGCGTTCCCGTCAATGCCAGCGCGCCGCCTGCGACGACGGCCTTCACGGCGATAGTCGCGAGCGCGGTCAGTGCGACGAGCGGCGCGCTCCGAAGAAACACGGACGTGTCGATGAGCATCCCGAGCGAGATGAAGAACAGGCTGCTGAGCAGATCGCGCAGCGGCCGCACCTCCGCGTGCGCCTGATAGCTGAACTCGCTGCCCGCGAGCACGAGGCCCGCCAGAAACGCACCGAGCGCCATCGACACGCCAAGGGACGCGCCGATGAGCGCGGTTCCAACGCTGGCGACCAGGACGGCGAGCGGAAATGCCTCACGCTGTCCGCACGCCGTGACGAGCCGGAAGAGCGCCGGCAGCACCAGCCTGCCGATCGCCAGGATGACGACAAGCGCCAGCCCCGCACGTCCAAGGACGGCCGGGACGGCGGACATCTCGACCACACCGGCAAGAATCGGCGCAACCAGGAGGAGCAGGACCACGCAGAGGTCCTGGAACAGCAACACCCCTGTCGTGATGCGTCCCGCCGGAGAGTCGAGCCGGTTCCGTCGCGCGAGCTCCTTCAGGACGATGGCGGTACTCGACAGCGCCAGAAACAGCCCGATGAATATCGCCGTCCGCGGTGGAACGCCCATGCACGCCGCGAGCGCGCCCGCCGCCGCCGCCGTGCCGCCCATCTGCACCGCGCCCCCGAGCACCACCGAGCGCCAGATGCGGCGCATTTCGCGGAGCGGAAAGTCGAGCCCGACGGTGAAGAGGAGCAGCATGATGCCGATCTCAGCGAGCTGATCGACCTGCTCCAGCGTGCTGATGACGCCAAGTCCCGAAGGACCCGCCAACGTACCGGTTCCGATCAGCGCGATGACTGGCGGAACACCGAGGCGGCCCGCGGCGACGATAATCGCCAGCGCCACGGCGTAGACGAGCATGACATCGACGAACAGGCCTTGCGGCACCCATGGATCATAATTGCAGCTATGCCGAAATTGATGCTCGTCGCGAGCCTGGTCGTTGTGCTGGTGCCGCGTCCGACATTCGCCTGGGGATTCGAGGCGCACCGGTTCGTCATGGACCGCGCCATCGCGCTGCTGCCAGACGCGCTGCGGCCGCTCTTCGAGAAGAACCGGACGATGGTGGTCGAGCGGGCAATCGATCCCGACACTTGGCGCACCGCAGGATTCGATACCGAGAGCCCCAACCACTTTCTCGATATCGACTGGGCCGGCTACGGCACGTATCCGTTTGCCGGCCTGCCGCGTGACTACACCGCGGCCGTCGCAAAGTTCGGCATCAATCGCATCCGGCAAAACGGCACGTTGCCGTGGCGCACCGAGGAGTACTTCGGGAACCTGCGTCGCGCATTCGAGGACTACTCGCGACGAGGGGCCTATGGACGGTTCGATATCCTGTTCTTCGCCGCCGCGCTCGGCCACTACGTCGCCGATGCCCACGTGCCGTTTCATGCCGTCGAGAACTACGACGGTCAACTGACGAAACAGCACGGCATCCATGCACGATTCGAATCCTCGCTCTTCGAGCGCTACCGCGACCAGCTGACGATCCGCCCGCAACCGGCGCGTCCCATCACCAGTCCGCGCGATTTTGTTTTCGACGCGCTCATCGAAGGGACCGAGCTCGTTCCGTCGATTCTGAAGTCGGACCTCGACGCGATCGGCGCACGCGAGGCGTATGACGAGGCGTACTACCGGGCGTTCTTCGCGGCAAATCGCGCCGTGCTCGAGCGCCGGTTGAACGAATCGATTACCGCGGTGGCGGGAATCATCGTCGGGGCGTGGGAGGGTGCGGGAAGACGCGCCGTTCCAGTGGATCCGCCCGCCTCGCCCGAGCGGAAACGGCGCTAGGCAGCGGGCAGTAGGCGGTAGCGTGGAGTCAACCAGCGTGCTGCCCGCTGCCAGCTGCCTGCTGCCCGCTGCCTCGTGGCATGTACCTTGCCTCCTCTTGAGGCCGGCCCGAACGGCGGCCAATGGAGGAGGTGCCATGCTCTGGACGCTCATCGTCCTGCTGTTTCTGTTCTGGCTGCTGGGATTTGCCTTTGACGTGGCGGGCGGGCTCATCCACATCCTGCTCGTGATCGCGGCCGTGCTTTTCCTCGTTAACCTGATCAGCGGGCGCAGAACGTCTGTGTAAGGCTGGTCGGGGCCTCGCGCGGGGCTTCGGCGTTCCGGTCTGAAGGGGTGAAGCCCGAAGCGCCCAAGTCTGCCAGCTCGCCTCATGTTATCGTCACAGTAATGGATGTGTTTGTCATTCCCGTCGGAATCACCCGCTATGAGCTCTATTGCGAGGTGGCCGACGTGTCGCCGACAGAACAAGAGCCGCCACCTGCCGGGATTCTGGGCCAGCTGCGCCAGAAGTTTGCGGTCATGCTGAAGGCGGCGGAGGAACGCCAGCATCGCCGTCGCGCCGGAGAGGAGCTCGAGGCAAAGGGGTTGATGGGGCGGATACAGGATCGGTGCCTGGCGTGGGTGGTCGAGCGCATCGCCGAGCAGCGGTTGTTATGGCAACTCAGGCGACAGACGGCTGCCGTGGCGATCTATCCCGACGACATGACGTTCGAGCAGGCGATGACGCTGATTCGCCGCATGCTCCACCGCGACTACGAGCGTCACAAGGTCTGGCTCGTCGTCGATTCGGTGGGCTTGATTCTGTCCACGCTGCTCGTTGTGCTTCCCGGACCCAACGTGGTCGGCTATTACTTCGCGTTCCGCGTGGTCGGCCACTGGCTGTCGATGCGCGGGGCGAGGCAGGGCCTCGAACGCGTCGCGTGGAGCGACAGCCCCTCATCCGAGCTGACCATCCTGCGGCGCGTGGCGACCCTCGAGCCCGGCGAACGCGAGCACCAGGTCACTGCTATCGCCGAGCGCCTGCGCCTGCAGCACCTGATTACCTTCTTCGACCGGGTCGCGATCCCGCGTCCCTAGCCCGTTATGCGGCCACACACGCGAATTTTGTACTCGTTGTGCGACCGCATAACGGGCGAGGCGCGCGGAGCGCGCCAAAAAAGACACTGGGTCTAACCAGGCGAGGGCTCTGCCGGGATATCAAGGGCAGAGCCCTTGACTAGTTAGGGTCATTCTCGATTCGTGATTCTTGATTCGTGATTCTTGATTCGGGACAACCAAAATCATGAATCATGAATCACGAAATCATGAATAACAGCGACTAGGACGTACATGAAGCTGAGAGACCTGGCCGACCGTCTGGACTGCCGCCTTGAAGGCGACGGTAACATCGAGATCGTACGCGTCGCTGCGCTCGAGGCCGCCGGACCCGGCGACATCACCTTCCTCGCCAACCCGAAATACGCGAGCGCGCTGGCGTCGACGCGGGCTTCCGCCGTCATCGTGAGACCCGATGTACCCGTCGCGCCCTGCGCGATGCTGCGCACCGAGGAACCCTATCTCGCGTTCGCGCGCGCGGTCGGGCTGTTCGCGCCGGCGTGGCGGCCGGCCGCCGGGGTGCACGGGATGGCGGCAGTGGCCGCGACCGCGCGGCTCGGATGCGACGTGTCGATCGGCCCCTTCGCGTCCATTGGCGAGGGAGCGTCGATTGGCGACCGTACGGTGATCTTTCCAAACGTGACAATTGGACCAGGCGCGGTGATCGGGAGCGACTGTGTCATCCATTCGAACGTCGCGGTTCGCGAACGTGTCACCATTGGCGACCGCGTCATCCTGCAGAACGGCGTCGTGATCGGCGGCGATGGGTACGGCTTCGTGCGGCGCAGCGACGGGTCGCACGAGAAGATTCCGCAGATCGCCTCGGTGGTGATTGAGAGCGACGTGGAGCTTGGTGCAAACACGACGGTCGATCGCCCCGCGGTAGGTGAGACGCGTATCAAGTCCGGTACGAAGATCGACAACCTGGTGCAGGTCGGCCACGGCGTCATTGTCGGCCGCAACGTGCTGCTGGCCGCTCAGGTGGGCATCGCCGGCAGCACCGAGATCGGCGACGACGTGATGTTTGGCGGCCAGGTCGGCGTCGGCGGCCATCTCACGATCGGGCGCGGATCGGTGGCGGTGGGGCAGTCCGGGATCACGAATTCAATCGAGCCAGGCTCGATGGTCGCCGGCTATCCCGCGATCGATACCCGCGAATGGCGGAGGGCGTCGGCCGTTTACAGGCGTCTCCCCGAGCTCAAGCGCCGGATCACGGAGCTCGAGGCGAAGATGGCGGAACTTCTGGCGCGTCTGGCGACGGCCGGAGACCAGTCGCGGTGAAGCGGGACGGCGGTGGCCGAAGGAGCCGAGAGCTGAAGGCGGCCGTCCCTGTTGCCCTCGTGCTCCTGGTGTGCACGGCACCAGCGACCGCCCAGACGTTTCTCCCCCGATATGCCTTCCACCTCGATGCCGAGCACCTTGCGAGCGACGACGTTCGCTTCTCGTGGGATGCCGACCTGGGCGGAGAGATCGACTTCCTCGACTACGGCATCGGCCGCGCGACGTTCCTCGCCAACTACGAAGTCATCGTCGGCAATGAGTTCCGGCGGTTCGACGCCAATCAGGGGAACTACGTGCTCGAAGGCGCGCTGTCGCTTCGCGCGAGGCGGATCGAGCTCGCGACGGTGTTCCACCACGTGTCGCGACACCTCAGCGATCGCGCGAAACGCCAGGCGGTGGATTGGAACATGCTGGGCGTGCGTGCGATGACTGCCGGAACGGCGGGTCGTGTCGCGCTTCGGGGACAACTTGATGCGCGAGGCGGTGTCGAACGGGCGTTTGTCGATTACCGGTGGGAGGTCGTCGGCGCACTGCGCGGCGGATACGAGATCCGTCCGCGCGTGACGCTCGTTGCAGCGAGCGACCTGCGCCTGGTCGGGACCGACGGAACCCGCGATCGCGGGACCCAGACAGGCGCTCGTGGTGAAGCAGGCATCCGGCTCGAGGGCGCCGCGGCCGCGGTTGAGGTGTTCGTCGCGGCAGAACGGCGGGTGGACCCGTATCCAACGGAGTTCTCCACCGACACGTGGGTCACCGCGGGGTTCCGACTTCGAAGCCGCTGAGGCGGAATGGCGGCGGCCAAGATCGCCAGGACTCCGTCTTAACGACCAAGAGCACGAGGAGCACCAGAGTCAGGGCATTAAGGGGGCTTCGTGTTCTGGTTCGTGGCCAGACGGGTCTTCCTCCTTCGCGTAAAGGTTCGGCGGAGGCGGTCGGATCCGCGGGCTCCTCGTGCTCTTCTCGCTCGACGCCTGTCCGGCTTCTCCAGATATCTCCGAAGGCCTCGATCGTAACGAATGAAGCAGGTTTTCAGACCGCTGTGCCAGCCTTCGGAGATGTCTGGGCCCCGCGAAGCGGGGCAAAGCAAACACAGGCGGCAGTGAAGCGGCGCCGTTTCCGCCGCGGAGTTCCCGGCGGTTGAGGCGGCGCTTCACTGCCGTCCTGCCCGTGCAATAATCGAGTCACAATATGCGCCGCATTTCCCTCTGGCTCGCAGCCTGCGCGGTGGTCGCAGGTGCGTTCGTGCCGCTCGCGGCCGCCGTCCGGCCGCCCAAACTGCAGTATCAGATACTGACCCTGCCCAATGGCTTGCGGGTGATCCTCTCGGAGGACCATTCGACGCCGATCGTGCACGTGTCGGTGTGGTATCACGTTGGCTCGAAAAACGAGAAGACCGGGCGCACCGGCTTTGCGCACCTCTTCGAGCACATGATGTTCAAGGGCTCCAAGAACGTCGAGCCCGAAGCGCACACGTCGATCATCTCGAGCGTGGGCGGTCAGAGCAACGCCTACACGACCGAGGACACGACGGTCTTCTGGGAGACGATTCCCGCGCAGTATCTGCCGCTCGCGGTGTGGCTCGAGGCCGATCGCATGGCGACGCTGCGCATCGACGAGACGGTCTTCCAGCGCGAGCGCGAGGTGGTGAAGGAAGAGCGGCGCATGCGCGTCGAGAACCAGCCGTACGGCCGGTTGAACGAGATCGTCTACGGGTTCGCGTTCACGACGCATCCCTACAAACACCCGACGATCGGCAGCCTCGTCGATCTGGAGGCCGCCTCCGTCGAGGACGTGCGCGATTTCTACCTCACGTATTACGTGCCCGAGAACGCGACGGTCACGATCGTCGGCGACTTCGACTCGGTGCAGGCGGTGCAGTTGGTGAACCAGTACCTCGGACGCGTGCCCAAGGCGCGGCGCCCCGTGCCACGAGACATCCCCAAGGAACCGGTGAAGGCCAAGGAGCAGCGGGTCACGGTTGAGGAGGCCTGGCCATTGCCCGCCGTGGTTGTCGCGTACCACATCACCTACGACGGACATCCTGATTCGTACCCGTTGCACATTGCGTCGAAGATCCTCTCCGATGGGCAGAGCGCGCGAATCGTGCGCGAGCTCGTCTACAACAAGCGGCTCGCGCTCACCGCGTCCGGCACCGGCAACATCACCGAAGATCCGAACCTCTTTTTTGCTGTCGCTATCGTGCAGCCGGGTCGGTCGCCCGACGAGACGGAGAAGGCGCTCCTCGCAGAGCTCGACAAGCTCAAATACGAGCCGGTGACCGCGCACGAGCTTCAGCGCGCCAAGAACCAGTTCGCGCGTGACTACATAGTCGGCCGCGAGTCGAACCAGGAGAAGGCGCTCCACCTCGCGCACGCCGCCGTCATCCACAACGACATCACCACGGCTGACGGAGAGTTCGACATCTTCATGAACATCAGCGCTGCCGACGTGCAGCGCGTCGCGAAGACCTACTTCACCGAATCGAATCGCCTGGTGCTCCACATCGTGCCGAAAGGCGGGGCGAAGGGAGGTGGGCGGTGAGATTCTTCGCGGTGCTTCTGCTGTCGGTCGCGACAACCGCAAGCGCTCAGTCGCAGTCGTGGCCGACATGGCCTTCGGAGCCGCCGCCGCGCCCGCTGCCCGCCCGGCAGGTCAACTTCCCGCCCTACGAGGTGCGGACGCTCGGCAACGGCATGTCCGTGATCACCGTGTTGCATCACGAGCAGCCGGCCGTGAGCGTCCGCCTGCTGATTCGCGCCGGCGGGGCGCAGGACCCGCAGGGCAAGAGCGGCGTCGGCATGCTGACCGCGCAACTGCTCGACCAGGGCACCACCACGAAGTCGGCGTTCCAGATCGCGGACTCGATTGATTCAATCGGCGGCGCGCTCGGCACGGGAGCAGGCAGCGATCTCAGCTACGTCAATGCGGTGGTGATGAAGGATTCCTTCGGGCTGGTCATGGACCTGATTGCCGACGTCGTGCGCAACCCCGCGTTCGCGCCGGAAGAGATCGAGCGTCAGCGACAGCAGGCGCTCTCGACTCTGCAGGTCAGCCGGAACGATCCGGACTACGTCGCCAACGTCGTCTTCGACCGGCTCGTGTACGGCTTCCACCCATACGGCCTTCCGAACACCGGCACGGCGGAGTCGATCGCGACGGTCACCCGTCAAGACCTGCAGGAGTATCACCGCCGCTACTTCGTGCCGAACAACATGATTCTCGCCATCGTCGGCGATGTCACGGGCGGGGAGGCATTTGCCGCGGCCGAGCGTGTGTTCGGAAAGTGGCCGCGCGGGGAAGTGCCGCCGATGAAGATGGTGGAGCCGCCGCCGGCGACGCGCCGCGTTGTCGTCATCGACAAGCCAGACGCCGTACAGACTGAGATTCGCGTTGGCCACCTCGGGATTCCACGCAAGCACCCCGAGTACATGGCCGTCGACCTGGCCTTCAAGATTCTCGGCGGCGAGGGGGCGAACCGGCTCCACCGTGTCCTGCGCACGGAGCGAGGGCTCACGTATGGCGCCTCGGCGGACATCCAGACGTTGAAGCAGACGGGCGATTTCGTCGCGGAGACCGATACCCGCACCGAGACGACCGGCGAGGCCCTGCGCCTCGTGGTGGAGGAGTTCAGCCGACTGCAGCGCGAGCGCGTCAACCCGCGCGAGCTGTCGGACGCGCAGGCGTACCTTGCGGGCCACTTTCCGCTGACGATCGAGACACCCGATGCGATCGCGACCCAGGTCCTCAACGCCGTCTTCTACGAGCTGCCGCTCGAGGAAATCGGCACGTTCCGCGAACGGGTGCAGGCCGTCACCGTTGATGACGTGCAGCGCATCGCCCGCACGTATCTGCACCCGGATCGTCTGTCGGTCGTGCTGGTCGGCGACGCAAAGTCGTTCACGCCGCAGTTGAAAAGTCTCGGCTTCTCCGAATTCGAGGTGATCCCGATCGAAGAAGTGGATCTGATGGCCGCAAGCCTGCGCCGCGACGCGAGGAAACCGATTGCGAAGTACACCGGGGCGCCGGGTCTGCGTCTGGCCTCACCGGCGCGAGGCGTCACGAACTACGCGCCCGCTGCCGCGCAGAGCGCACAGCGTCCAGCCTCCGACTCGGACCCGCGGGAGCTCGTCAAGCGCGTCGTCGATGCGAAGGGCGGGCTCGGTCTGCTCAAGTCTGTGAAGACCGTGGTCGCCGAGTCGACGACGACCTTCCGGCTGGACCAGGGACCGCTCGAATCGAAGACGACGACCTACGTGGCGTACCCAGACAAGTTCCGCGTCGACGCGTCGGTGGCAGGCGCCCAGGTCACGCAGGTGTATAACGCGGGACAGGCATGGGTGAAGGATCCGACAGGCGTGCACGACGCGCCTGCGCCCATGCGCGACGACTTCGCGACCAGCGTCCGGCGTGACACGATCCCGATGCTCATTGCTGCGGTCGAGGGCTCGCTCACCGTTCGGCTCCTGCCCGAGGAGGGGACCGATGGCAGTGTGGTGCGTGTGATTGAAATCTCCGGGAGCAACCTTCCGCCCGTCAAGCTCTATGTCGACGCGAAAAATCTCATCGCGCGGCAGTCTTATTCAGCCGTCGGTCCGGATGGACGTCCGTTGCAGGCGGACGAGGTCTTCAGCGATTACCGCCCCGTGAATGGCGTTCAGGTCGCGTTCAAGGCGGAGGTGCGGCGCAATGGACGGACGATCCTCGATCGGGTGCTGACCGACGTCCGAATCAACGGCTCCATCGATCCAAAGCTGTTCGAACGGCCGCAGTAGCCTGCGGAACGACAGCATCACAGCGTGAGAGTGATGGTCTCCTGCGGCGAACCCTCCGGCGACGTCTACGCCGGGGCGCTCGCGACGGAGATCGCCGCTCGAATACCTTCCGCCGAGATCTTCGGCCTGGGCTCGGATCGGCTGCGCGCCGCCGGAGGACGGCTCGTCGGCGATTTCAAGGGGATCTCGGTCACGGGGCTGACCGAGGCGATCCGCGTCCTGCCGCGATCGTATGCGATGCTCCGCCGCCTGGTGGACGCCGCGCGCGCAACGCGTCCCGACGTCTTTGTTGCGATCGATTTCCCGGACTTCAATTTCCGCCTGATGGCGGCGCTGCATCGTCTGGGCATCCGAATCGTCTACTACGTCAGCCCGCAGCTCTGGGCATGGCGTCCCGGGCGCATGCGGACCATGAAGCGGTTCGTCGATCGTGTGCTGGTGATCTTTCCGTTCGAGGAGCCGCTCTACCGGCGAGAGGGCGTGGACGTGCTGTTCGTCGGGCATCCGTTGGTGGATCTGGCGCGGCCGCTGGAGCCTCGCGACGTTTTTCTACGCGCCCATGGCCTCGATCCCGCATTGCCAACCGTGGCGGTGCTGCCGGGCAGCCGTCCGAACGAAGTGCATCGCATCCTGCCGGGTCTCGCGGCTGCGGTGCCCCAGATCCGCATCAAGGTTTCTGATGTGCAGTTCGTGGTGGCGTGCGCGCCCAACCTTGTCGAGGCGCAGTTCGCGTCCTTGAGGGACATCCGGCCAGAGCCTCCAGTCCTCGTCTGGAATCGGACCGACGATGTGCTTGCCTCATCCGATGTCGTGGTGACCGCATCCGGGACGGCGACGGTCCAGGCGGCGCTGCACGAACGGCCGATGGTGGTCGTGTACCGTCTCTCGCCCCTGACCTACGCGCTGGGCCGGCCGTTTGTAAAAGTAGACACGTACGCGATGGCGAATCTCGTCGCAGGGCACCGGGTCGTGCCCGAACTGATTCAGGAGGAGTTCACGCCCGAGCGCGTGACCAGGGAGACGGTCGCCTTGCTGACCGATCGGGATCGGTGGACGGCAACGCGTGATGCGCTGCGGGACGTGCGCACCAAGCTCGGCAAACCGGGCGCCAGCGGCCGTGCGGCCGACGCGGTGCTCGAGGTGGCGACACGCGATTTGTGATTCATGATTCGTGATTTGTGATGTAAATCGTGAGTATCGATTCGCCGATTCAAGGACTCGGATCAAAATGGTAATCGCCAGTCCACCATCAACTGCAAATCCCAAATCCCAAATCCCAAATCCCAAATCGCAAATCGCAAACCAATCACAAATCACAAATCACAAATCACAAATGATTAACCGGCTCCTTCCGCTCCTTTTTCTGCTTCTTCCCGCTCCCACCCTGGCGACGGTTTTCATTCCGGCTGATTTCGCCGAGCTCGTGACCGGATGCCGGGCCATCGTACACGGGCGTGTCGTTGACGTCCGCGCTCAAACGACGGGCGATCGTCGATCGATCGAGACGCTCGTCACGTTGACGGCGGTGGAGCACTTCAAGGGCAATCTCGGATCGACCGTCACATTCAAGGTGCCCGGCGGTCAGATCGGACGATATCGCCGCGTGCTGGTCGGTGCGCCCGTTTTCGAGCGCGGTGACGAGGTGATCGTGTTCCTGAACGCGACAAGCCCGTCGATTCCGCATCTCTACGGCTTGAGCCAGGGTGTCTTCCGAATCGCCCGCGACACCGGCGGACGCGACGTCGTGACGCCGCCGCCCGTCACGGCACAGGGCATTGGGGCCGAGCGCGTCGTCCGCGGCGATCCCGCGCGGCGTCCACTGGCGGTGGATGAGTTCGGCCGGAAGGTTCGCGACATCCTGGAGCGTGTTCGATGACGCACACAGTACGCCAGCATGCGGTTGTCACGCTCGTGTTGTTGCTGGCCCTGCCAGAGCCCGCACGGGCCTATCTCAAGTTTTCCGTCCAGACGCTTCGCGCCGGGACGGTGACTCTTCAGTGGGATGCGTCGAGGCCAGTGCGCTATTTCGTCACCAACCGCGGGGTACCTGGTGTCTCTGCTTCGGATTTCCAGGCAGCGGTGGCGCGCGCGTTCGACACATGGGAAGCCGTTCCGACCGCCTCGATTCGCTTCCAGTTCGCGGGCTTCACCAACGCGGAGCCGTTCGAAGACGATGACCTCTCCGTCCTCGGTTTCCAGAACAAGCCGGAGCTCGAGCGCGTGCTCGGGGCAACCGGTTTTGTCGTGGACGTGTTGACCGGTGAGATCGTGGAAGCGGACATCTTCTTCAACTCGGCGTTCGACTGGTCGACAGCGAGCGCGGGTCAGCCCGGGCGATTCGATGTGCAGTCCACGGCCCTGCACGAAATCGGGCACTTCCTCGGCCTCGGACATTCGGCGCTCGGAGAGACGGAAATGCGCGGCGGCGGACGACGGGTGCTCGCCTCCGGCGCCGTGATGTTTCCGATCTCGTTCGGTCCCGGCAACACTGCCGACCGCGAGCTCCAGCCTGACGACATCGCGGGCGTGTCGGATCTCTATCCGGAGGCCGGCTTCCGTAACGCCACGGGCGCGGCACGGGGACAGGTGACACGGGGTGGCCGGCCGCTGTTCGGGGCGCACGTGGTGGCATTCAACCCCGCAACACGCGCGCTCATCGGCGGCTTCAGCGCCAATACCAACGGCGAGTTCCAGATTGCCGGCCTGACGCCGGGACCCCATGTGATTCGCGTGGAGCCGCTCGACGACGCCGACGTCGACAGTTTCTTCAGCGGCGAGGACGCGGTTGACGTCGACTTCCAGGTCACTTATTTCGAACGGCTGTTCATCGCGCCGCGCGGCGGCGTTGGCGGGCGCTTCGTCGTCGAGGTCAGGCCCAAGTGATCGCGTTCAAGCTGGTGATCGCGTTGTCGGTCGTCCTGCTGGTCGTGCGTGGCACGCCGACCCTGGCGCAGACAGCCGAGGAACGCCCTGCGCATCGTGTCGAAGGGGCGGTTGGCGGGTTGTGGCTGGGTGGGGCCGGGCTCGGAAGCAGCACGGCAGCCCTTCGGGCCAACTCCCCCGGCACACCCGCGCCGTTCACGCTGTTCACTACCGAGAGCCGGTTTGGCAGCGCGCCCGGGTTGGATGCGCGCGTGGGCTACGGTCTCACGAAAAGAATCGCGATCGAAGCGGGTCTGGTGTTCAGCCGTCCGAAGGTGCGAACGCGCGTCAGCAACGACGTCGAAAACGCTCCGGCACTCACAGTGGCCGAGTCGGTCAACCAGTATTTCGTCGACGGCACTGTTGTCGTGCTGCTCGATCGTTTCGCGCTCGGAGACCGCACGGTGCCCTTTGTCAGCGGCGGAGCTGGCTATCTGCGCCAGCTCCATGAAGGTCTCACGCTCGTCGAGACAGGCTCCGTCTATCACGCGGGCGGCGGGGTGAAACACTGGCTCGTCCTGCGCGATCGCGGGTTCATGCGCGGCGTCGGCGTTCGGGTCGATGGCCGCCTTTACGTGCTGGTGAAGGGGATCGAGCTGCGCGACCGCCCTCGACCGCACGGCGCGATCTCCGGGTTGCTCTTCGTGACGTTTTGAATGGACTCAAAAACCTGGCGCGATGCTGAAGCCCAGCACCCAACCACGGCCCGGCCGCTGGAAGGGATAGGCCAGGTCTATCTGTCCGACCGCGAAACCGAACAGATTGGCCCGCAGCGTCACACCCGCGCTCGAAACGGGGTGACGGTCTCCGCCGAGGAACGTCGGGCGGTCGCTCTTCTGCCACGCGACGCCTGCATCTGCGAAGAACGCCACCTCGATCGGAATCGGCCCGTACATCCTGTCGTGCACGCCGAACGGCCGCAGCAGCGGAAAGCGCAATTCGAGGTTGCCGATCAGCATGCGGGACCCGAGCAGCCGATCGAAGGCCTCGCATGAGCCGGCGGGTCCCGCCCCGCATTCGCTGGAGCGAAACGATCCGATCGTGTAGCCGCGAATGAGATCGGGGTAACCGATGAACATGGGGAGGAGGCGCGGGTCCTCGCTGCCAGGGCCGTAGCGTCCGTAGTGCATCACCCGTCCCGCGACCGTGTAGAACCGCGCGGGCATGAAATAACGGCGGTAATCGGCCAGCGCCCCCGTGAACGCGATCGTGCCGAATGTCGGTGAGACCTCGAAGCGTGATCGCTGGCCCGCGACCGGACTTGTGGGACCGAAGACGGCTGTGTCGAACACCGTGGCCGCAGTCGCCATACCGAGGTTCAGCCCATCGGCCAGTGCCGTGTTCTCGGTCGTGTCGCTCAGTTGTCGTCCACTGACGAATGATGTGACGACGGTACGCACCTGCTGGTCGAAGGTCACCTGCTGGTATCCGCCGCCGAACTCGAGGCGGCGCGATTGGTTGAGCGGGTACGCGACGCCGCTGTTCAAACCGCGATACGTCTGCCGCTGGATGATTTGCTGCTCGACGAGCGCCGTCTGGCCTCCGGACGTGGTGATCCCGCTCGCGAATCCACCTGCCACATACGGCGTCTGGCCGCCCGCGACCCCCCAATTCCAGCGCCGGGCCATGTTCTGATACGCGACGAGCGCGCCCGTGTTCTTGAAGACGTCGGTGAATCCGCCTCCGTAGTTGTTGACGTCGACGGCGGTGAAGAGGGTGTGATTCCCGAGCATGTCACTCATGGAAAACGACAACCCTCCTCCGTACATCCCGCCGAAGCGCGTGGCGCCAACCGCTACGTATGGCCGACCCACGTAATCGAGCGACAAGCGCGGCCGATACGGTGCTTCCGTGCCTATATGCGGTGGCAGACCGGTAATCGGATCGTTCAGCAGCGCCTGCAGCTCGTCGGATGCGCGTCTCGCCGGTGGCAGAACCGCAGCCGTGTCCGACGCCGCGGAGACGTCGACCGGCACGCCGGTGACTTCGTTACGACCGTCGAGGATATAGATTCCAATCCGACCCTCTTCGTACGCGCTGAAGGCCAGGCGGTTCGCGTCGAGCGGCGCCGAAAGCGCCGGGCTCAACGCCGTGATGCCGCTCGCTCCGGCGTCAAGGTTCGTGAGCCGGTTCACCCGGCCGGTCGCGACGTCGACAACGTACACGTTGGTCAGGCCGCTTGGATCGGCAAGGAAATAGATCCTGCGCCCGTCGGGAGCCCACTGCGGATTGATGCTCTTGCCATGTTGGACGGTCGCGAGCGCTTCGATGCGTCCTGATGCCGGATCAAGGAGAGCCAGCCCGAGCCGGCCCGCCTGCAACGATGTGAGGTCGGTCGAGAAGCGGTCGGTCACGAAGGCCAGGCGGCTGCCGTCGGGCGACCAGGAGGGCTGCAGGTCGGCAAACGCGTCGTTCGTCAGACGCCGCAGCACGTTCTGGCGGAGATCGTAGATGAACAAGTCGGAGTGGCCACCCGTGATTGCCGAGAACGCAATCGAACCCCCATCAGGCGACCACGAAGGGTTCAGGATCTCTCCAAGCTCCGCGAGTGGGATGTCGCGCACGCGCTGGCCACGATCGACGTCGATGATTGCCAGTTCCGGCCGCCCCTCCCGAATGGCGCCGAACACGAACTGCCGGCCGTGAGGGTCCCACGATCCGGCCGACGCAATGAATTGAAGGCTGCTGAAGTGCGGATCGATGGCGGTGTTGACGAGTTTACGGATCATCTGTCCGGTGTCCGCATCGGCCACGTACAGATCCACCGACAGCATGTCGCGTTCCGACAGATACACGACGCGTCTGCCGTCGGGGCTGAGCGACGGCGACACAGCAAGGGCTCCGCGGCGTTTCTGATCCGCCGTGATCGATCGGCCTTGCGCGCTTGCCCGCGTGTTGGCCTCGAGTATGGGCGCGTACTGAGCGCGGATGGCGTCGTGCCATTCCTGCGACAGCTCGTTGATCGTGAGGCCAGTCACCCTTTCAAGCGCGGCAGAACTGCCAGAACGCAGCGCCTCTTCGAACACGCGTACCACGGCATCGTCGCCCCATCGTCCCGCGATGTACGCCCAGAGAGCCTGGCCCCATCGATAGGGAAAGTAGCGAGGATCATCGAGCTGGGCGATCGACGGAAGCTTGGCAGGCTCGCGCGCGGCATCACGAATCCACATCGCCGTGTGCGGATCGACGTGGCCGACCGACACGTATTCGGCCATCCCCTCGATGAACCACAGCGAGAGGCGCTCGATCGATGAGCCGGCGCTGTCGTTGGGATCGCGTCTCGCGATGTCGTACTGGAATGCGTGGACGAGCTCGTGTCCGAGCACGTGATCCGTTTCGGCCAGGCTGCCCGCAAACGGCATCACGATGCGTCGTTTGAACCCTTCGGTCACACCTCCGGTGCCTTCGCCGATCTGACCTGCGATGACGTTCGTCTGCCGGAAGTCCGGGCTCGAAGCGTAGGCGACGAGGGGCTGCAGCGTTGAGAGCTCGTGCCCGAAGAACTTCGACAGACGCGCGTACCAGCGTTCGGCCATCCGCGCGAGATCGCCGGCGGCCTGCCGCTCCTCCGGATAGAAGTAGACGCGGAAATGATCGGTCGTCAGGGTGTCGAACTGGAAATTCTTGTACTGGACCTTGTTGCGGCCGAAGTACTGCGCGTGCGCGGTCGATTCCGCGCCTGCCGCGAGCAGCGCCGAGACCAGAAGGGTAACGGCGCGCGTACCGGCATACGTACGCATGAGGCGTACTCCTCATCCGAGAACGCGGGCGCTGGGCTGGCTGGCGGACGTTTTGCGAAATCCGCGCCAATCCGTCGGTCGTGTCCGCGCGGCGGCGGCGAGGGACGCGAGTGTTGTCTGTCCGCCTGCGCGGACGTGTTCCGGAGGTTTCGAGGACACGGGTGGGCCGTACGAACCACATGTTAAAGTTCTGCCCGCGATGATTGTCTTCGAGCGCGTCACATTCGCGCGCAACGGCCGACCGGTGCTGCGGGACCTCGATTTCACCGTTGCGAAAGGAGAAACGGTTGCGCTCGTCGGTCGCAGCGGGACTGGGAAGAGCACGACCCTCAAACTGATCATCCGGTTGTTGGAACCGACGACCGGCAGAGTTCTGGTCGACGGGCGCGACGCGACGAGCTGGGACCCATTTCTCCTGCGCCGCCGGACGGGGTACGTCCTTCAGGAGGTTGGGCTGTTCCCGCACATGACGGTTGCCGAGAACGTCGCCGTGGTGCCGATGCTCGAAGGGTGGAGCACCGACCGTCGTCACGCGCGGGTGCGAGAGCTCCTCGCGCTCGTCGGGCTGGGGGCCGAGGACTTTGCGGATCGGCGCCCGGACGAGCTGTCAGGGGGACAGCGTCAACGAGTCGGCGTCGCCCGTGCGCTTGCCGCGGACCCGCCCGTGCTCCTCATGGACGAACCGTTCGGCGCGCTCGATCCGATCACACGGGTCGAGCTTCACCGCGAGTTCAGACGGATTCAGGACAGGCTGCACAAGACCGTGCTGCTCGTGACCCACGACATGCGCGAGGCCTTCGCGCTCGCGGACAGGATTGGTGTGTTGGACGAGGGTTCGCTGATCGCGTACGAGCCGCCCGACGTGCTGCAGGCCTCCACTCATCCGGCTGTGCGAGCGCTGCTCGATTCGATGAGTGGCTGAGGCTGTTTCTCACGCAAACCGGTCAGACCCGGCGGGCAGCGCGGCCCAGCCGACTCGAATCCGCTTCGGTGCACGCCCTTATCTCAGCACATCGCTCGCCTGCGCGTCTCGCACGTAGCGTTCGGCGTCTTCGGGGAGCAGAAAGCGCTCTTTCACCAGCGTGCGCGTGGCCTCTTCGACGGCCCGCACATAGCCGGAGTGATCGGTGTATCGCTCCTGGATCGAGCGGCGCGGATCGCCGGTCGCCTCGCGTTCGATGCGGGTCTTTGCAAACGGAAAATACGCGCCGCTCAGCCCACACGTGTTGCCGGGACGGAATCCTTCACCGCGGATGTTCCAGCCGGTCGGGGTGCCGAGCGGGACGGCTGTTTCGACCACACGCACGCCGGCGAGGTTGAGCCCGTCCGCGTCGGACTTCGGCACGAGCACCATGTACCGTGGCCCCGCCAGCGGCGGCAGCAACGTCAGGCGTCCTCCCGAAGGTCCGAAGTGCGGTCCAAAGTTCAATAGCTCGAGCTCGTTGATCGAGGGCGAGAACCCTATGCCTGGAATTGATGGGAACGCGGCCCGCGCCTCGGAGAGCGGCACCAGGTTTCTGGTCCGCACATCCGGGACACGGCTTGGAGGAGGCGCCGTCCCGTGGTCCGCCCACGCGTCCATCGCGACGAGCAGCGCTCGGGCCGCACCTGCTGCCGGCACTCCATTCGTCGGGTACTCGCACATGCCGCGCGGCCCCTCGAGTGGGCCGCCCACGCGTCCGCTTCCGTGCTGCAGGTTCGACAGCAGATACATTCGAACGGTATCGGGAAGCGGCACGGGCTGGCCGCGCCCATCGACGAGGTTCAGCGACGCGCGGAGCTGGTAGTACTCGGTCTCGGTGTGCGTGTCGATCACGAGGGGATCGGTCGCGGGCCGCTGCAGGATGCCCGCCCGCACGCCCGAGATCGGATCTGTCGTCACGGCGTAGGTGAGCGGCGGATAGCTGGTCATGAGGAAGTCGTGCCGGTCCATCTGTGCCGAGTACACGTTTGGATCGGCGAACTCCACATTGATGAAGTTCCGAAGCGTTCCGGCGATGTTGATGTTGACGGCATCGAAAATCTTGCGGTGCGATTCGTCTTCGTTGAACCCGAGGTAGATCAGGTCGCGAAGGTAGATGCCCGTTTGCGAGCTGCCCGTCGCGTATGCGCGGCGGACGTCGAGCCGGCCGGACGCCGAGGCAAGCGGATTGGACGAGCCGGCGGCGTCGCGCGGCTCGTATCGAAGGAACGAGCCGATATCGCGCGTGACTGCGTGCCCCAGGCCCATGACGATTGGATCCTTGGCGGGATAAATCAGCTCGTAGAGCTTGTCGGCGCGCATTCCGTCGAACACGCAGATGTCGAATGCTGTCGAGACGAGACTCTCACGGCCTGTCGGGCACCGTCCGAACGCCCAACGGTCCGGCCGGATCGGCGTGCGATCGCCGGTGACACCATCTCGCACGACGAGCGTCGAGTGCGCCGTGTCACGATCCGCGGCTTCGTACGCGCGGAACGCCGGCGACCCTTCGAGCGGCAGCGTAAAAGTGCCGGACTGCGAAATCGTTCGATCGGAATACTCGATTCGAATCCGCGCGACGATGGACGACCCGTCCGCCCGGCGGGCAACCGGCAAGCTCGGCGCCAGTCGCCCGCCGCCAGGCGCCACGTCACCCTGCCAGCCGGCATCGACAATCGTGTAGCCGAGGCGCATCAGAAATCCATCACCCACCCCGGCCGGGTTGCCCGGGTCGGCCGCATTCGCGCCGGGCGCGATCAGGTTGAATCGCGCCAGCTCGATGCTGTTGCCGCGGTTGTTGATGCCGTAGAACAGCTTGCCGTTGCCTCGCGCGATGTCCACCGGCTTGAGGATGACGAACGGCGCGCTGAACTCCACTTTGCCTCGGGCATTGCGCGGCGCCTTGTCGAGGTTGACGATGACCGCGTTCAGCGGGTCGCGAGGATCGACTTCCATGTGCGCGGTGCCGTCGAGCCGTTCGTAAGGCCCGACATCGCCGAACGCCTGACCTCCCGCGAGCGGACGCCGCTGCTCGACGACGAACCGCACGACACGCGCCTCGGCGCGGGCCGGCAATGCGGCCGCCACGAGGATCAGTGCCCAGAACAGAAGACGTCGCACGTTCAGCTTCCTTGAGATCGTACGCAGGCAGCATCGGCACTCGCCGGGTCTAAAGACCCGGCCTACGTAAGTTTTTTCGTAGGCCGCATCTTTAGATGCGGCGGCGCCAGGGCCTACGTACGCTAAGGACGGCTATAGTACAGGACACCATGCACGGGCTGATGACGTTTTGGCGGGCTCACGCGTCAGAGGTGGCAACGCTCATCGCGCAACATATGGCGCTCGTCGCGGCGTCGACGCTGGCGGCCGTGGCTGCCGGCGTCCCGCTTGGCGTTCTCGCCGCTCGACGCCCCCGGGTGGGTGGCCCGCTATCGGCCGCCGCCAGCGTCGTCCAGACGATTCCAAGCCTGGCGCTCTTCGGCTTCCTGCTTCCGCTTCCGCTCGTCGGCGGCGTTGGTGCGCGCACCGCGCTCACGGCGCTCATCCTGTATGCGTTGCTGCCGGTGATTCGGACGACGGCCGCCGGCCTGCGGGCCATCGATCCGGCCATTCTCGAGGCCGCGACCGCGATGGGCATGACGCCGCGCCAGCGCCTGGTGCGCGTCGAGCTGCCGCTGGCCCTGCCGGCCATCGTGGCGGGCATTCGGGTGGCGACGGTCGTCGGCGTCGGCACCGTCACCATTGCTGCGGCCATCGGCGCGGGCGGACTCGGCGAGTACATCTATCGGGGGCTGTCGATGGTGGACGCGACGGTGATTCTCGCCGGCGCCATTCCAGCCGCCGCTCTGGCGCTCCTGGCCGACGGCGCACTCCTCCTCATCGAGCGCGCGTTGTCCGCCCGTCGTCCTCTTCGGCGTGCGCCACTCGCCGTGGGAGCGGCGCTTGCGCTCTTCGTCGGCTGTGGTGTCGCCGTGCTGGCGATTCCGCGCACCGATCGGATCGTCGTCGGCTCGAAGAACTTCACCGAGCAGATCATCCTCGGCGAATTGATGGCGCAGGCCATCGAGCGATACACGGACCTGCCTGTTGATCGAAAGCTGAACCTCGGCGGCACGTTCATCTGCGATCGAGCGCTCAGCGCGGGCGATATCGACGTGTACGCCGAGTACAGCGGCACCGCGTTGACCGCGGTGTTCAAGCAACCGGTCGGGCGCGATCCGCAGATCGTGCGTGACACGGTGCGACGTCTCTATGCGGATACGGGGCGGACGCTGCTCGAGCCGTTCGGCTTCGACAATACGTTCGCCATCCTGATACGCGGCGATGACGCCCGCAGCCGTGGGATCGTGCGCCTGTCGGATCTGGCGCGGCACGCGCCCGGGTGGCAGGCGGCGTTCGGATACGAGTTCCTCGAGCGGGACGACGGCTACAGAGGGCTCGCCGCCACCTACGGGCTGCGGTTCCGCGACCCTCCGCGCGTCATGGACCTGACGCTCATCTACCGCGCTCTGGCGGACCGGAGGGTGGACGTTATTGCCGGCGATGCGACGGCCGGGCTGATCGAAGCGCTGGGCCTCGTGGCGCTCGACGACGATCGACGATACTTTCCACCGTACGACGCCGCTCCGGTGATGCACACCTCAACGCTGCTCCGCCATCCGCAGCTCCGCACGGCGCTGCAGCATCTCAGCGGTCGCATTACCGCCAGCGCGATGCGCCGCATGAATCACGCAGTCGATGGCCAGCGCCGCGACCCGGCGGACGTCGCCCGCGAGTTTCTCGACTCGCTCAAGCGAGGAGTATGATTTCATTTACGATTTGTGATTTGCGATCTGTGATTTCTGGCGTTGGTGGTCCTGATGGCTCATCAGTGGCAAATCACAAATCACAAATCACAAATCACAAGTGAATTCCATGCCTACGCTCAACAGCTTCAAGACCCGCACCGAATTCCGCGTCGACGGTCAGGCGGTGCAGATGTACAGCCTGCCCGCGCTCGAGAAGTCGGGATATCCCGGCGTCTCGAGGTTGCCGTACTCGATGAAGATCCTGCTCGAGAATCTCCTGCGGCGCGAGGACAACGCGTTCGTCAAGGCAGACGACATCCGCGCGCTTGCGCAGTGGGAAGCCGCCGCCACGAGCGAGAAGGAGATTTCGTTCATGCCGGCGCGCGTGTTGCTGCAGGACTTCACGGGCGTACCCTGTGTGGTCGACCTTGCGGCCATGCGCGACGCCATCATCTCGCTTGGCGGCAATCCCGACCGCGTCAACCCGTTGCAGCCGGTGGAGCTCGTCATCGACCATTCCGTGCAGGTCGATTACTTCGGCCAGCCGAACGCGTTCTCGCTGAATGCGGAGCTCGAGTTCTCGCGGAACAAGGAGCGCTATGCGTTCCTCCGCTGGGGTCAGCGGGCGTTCCGCAATTTCGAGGTGGTCCCGCCCGACACGGGCATCGTCCACCAGGTGAACCTCGAATACCTCGCGCGTGTCGTGTTTTCGGAGCAGGTGGACGGGAAGACCGTTGCCTACCCCGACACGCTGGTCGGCACCGACTCGCATACGACGATGGTCAACGGGCTCGGTGTGGTCGGCTGGGGTGTCGGCGGGATCGAGGCCGAGGCTGCCATGCTCGGCCAACCCATCTCGATGCTGCTGCCGAGAGTGCTCGGCTTCCGGCTCAAGGGCGCCCTGCCGCAGGGCGCGACGGCGACCGACCTCGTGCTGACGATCACAGAAGTGCTCCGCAAGCACGGCGTTGTCGGCAAGTTCGTCGAATTCTTCGGTGACGGTCTGGAGCACCTGACCATTGCCGATCGCGCGACCCTGGGCAACATGTGCCCCGAATATGGCGCCACGGTCGCCATGTTCCCGATCGACGACATGACGCTCGACTACCTGCGCCTCACGGGACGCGACGAGTCGCGTGTCCGTCTCGTCGAGGCGTACGCGCGCGCGCAGGGCCTGTTCCGCACGGGCGGGAGTGAGGATCCGATCTTCTCGGAAACGATCGAGCTCGATCTCGAGTCGATCGAGCCGAGCCTGGCCGGTCCCAAACGCCCGCAGGATCGTGTGTCGCTCAAGAAGGCGAAGCCGGCGTTCCAGGCGGTGCTTCCCACGATGCAGGGGCCGTCGAAACCGGTGAAAGGCGCGGGTGATGTCGGCGGTACGCGACAGGGCGTTGCCTCGGCGGGCGCGATGGCTCAGGCCGGCGTGGCCGTAGCCGACGCGGCACTCGACGAGCTGGATCACGGTGCCGTGGTGATTGCGGCGATCACGAGCTGCACAAACACGTCGAATCCCAGCGTGATGGTCGGCGCGGGGCTGCTCGCGAAAAAAGCGGTTGAGAAGGGACTGGCGCGCAAGCCCTGGGTGAAGACGAGCCTCGCGCCCGGCTCGAAGGTGGTCACCGAATACCTGCTGGCCGCGGGCCTCACGCCGTACCTCGATCAGCTGGGGTTCAACCTGGTCGGCTACGGCTGCACGACGTGCATCGGCAACAGCGGTCCGCTGCCGGAGGAGATCTCAGCCGTCGTCCGCGAGAAGAACCTCGTCGTCTGCTCGGTGCTGAGCGGGAATCGCAATTTCGAGGGGCGCATTCAACAGGACGTGCGGGCGAACTACCTTGCGTCGCCGCCGCTCGTGGTGGCCTACGCGCTTGCCGGTTGGATCACGAAGGATCTCACCACGGAGCCGCTTGGCGAGGACCTCGCGGGCGATCCGGTCTACCTCAAGGACATCTGGCCAACCGAGCAGGAGATCCAGGACACGATGCTGAGCGCGGTGAACGCGGACATGTTCCGGCGCTCGTACGCCCGGGTGTTCGAAGGCGATGAGCGCTGGCGCATGCTGAACGTGCCGGAGGGCAGCCGCTTCGACTGGGATCCCGACTCGACCTACATCCGTCGTCCGACGTTCCTCGAAGGCATGACGATGACCGCGGCGCCGCTGGCCGATATCACCGGAGCGCGCGTGCTCGCTCTGCTCGGCGACAGCGTGACGACCGATCACATCTCGCCGGCGGGCTCGATCAAGGCCGACAGCCCGGCAGGCCGGTATCTGATCGAGAAGGGCGTGACGCCGAGCGACTTCAACTCGTACGGTGCGCGCCGCGGCAACCACGAGGTGATGATGCGCGGGACGTTCGCCAACGTCCGGTTGCGGAACCAGCTCGCGCCGGGCACCGAGGGCGGATGGACGCTCTATCAGCCGGGGGGCGAGCTGATGACGATCTACGACGCCTCCGTACGCTATCGCGATGCGCGGGTGCCGCTGCTCGTCATTGCCGGCAAGGAGTACGGCTCGGGATCGTCACGCGACTGGGCGGCAAAGGGAACGCTGCTGCTTGGCGTGCGAGCGGTGATTGCCGAGTCGTTCGAGCGCATTCACCGCAGCAACCTCGTGAACATGGGCGTGCTGCCGCTGCAGTTCAAGACCGGCGAGAACGCGGCGTCGCTGAAGCTTGCGGGGACCGAGTTGTTCGACCTCGTCGCCATTGCCGGCAGTCTCACGCCGCGCGGCGATCTGCGCATCCATGCGACCGGCACCGACGGCACAGTGAAAGAGTTCACGGTGACGGTCCGCATCGATACGCCCGAGGAACTCGTGGCCTTTCGACACGGAGGGATTCTTCCGTACGTTGTCAGGCAGTTGGTGGGGCGATCGTAGGTCAAAGGTCAAAGGGCAAAGGTCAAAGGTAAGGTCAAAGGTTTAGGTTTAGGTTTAGGTTTAGGTTTAGGTTTAAGTGTAGGTCTAGGTCCCAGGTCTCAGGTCCGAGGTCCCAGGTGTAGGTATACATTCAGGTACCAGGTCAGTCCAAGCCGCCGCGTTTTGTGCTGATCACGATCTGGGCGAGTATCTTCGCCATCTGGCGGCCTTCGTCCAATAGTTGGGCGCATTGTGTGGGATCCCCCAGGCGTCTCGCCGCGCAGGCGCGCAGCCACCGGACGCACTCGTTGGCGCTGCGCAGCGCAATCTCGTTATACCGGAGGAACTCGCGCCGTGAGGAGCCGCCGAGGGCCTCTTCGCGGTTGTTCCCGACAGATCCCGCCGCGTCGGCGAGTTGCTGGATCAGCCCGCTGCTGCCGGGAACAGGCCTGATTGTCTGGACGTAAGCGAGTACCGCCTTGAAGAATCTAAACGACCGTTCATCGATCCCGTTTTCATCATCGCGTTTCATGCCCGGTGCAATCGCACGGCACGTGCCGCTATCAACGACGAAAGAACCGGCCGAATCCAGCAATGCGTACGCTGCGTGACGGCACGAAATGCAACGTGGGAAGGCGGGTTACGAGGCAAAAACAGCCGTCTGGATAACCGGTGACCTATACCTAGAACCTGTACTTGGGACCTGGAACCTGTACCTACGACCTGTACCTACGACCTGTACCTAAGACCTTTGACCTTACCTTTGACCTTTGACCTTACCTTTGACCTTTGACCTTTGACCTTTGACCTACGATGCCGTCCCTAACCTCGTCCCGCATCAAATCCGCCGCCGCCGATCTCGGGTTCGATTTGTGCGGGATCGCGCCCGCTGAGAACTTTCCAGAGCTCTCCTTCCTGAAAGAGTGGCTCGCTCGCGGCTATGCGGGAGAGATGGCCTGGATGGCCCGGACCGCCGCGCGCCGCGCGGACGTGCGTCACGTGGTGCCCGGCGCGCGCAGCGTCATCGTCACCGGCACGATCTACAACACCGATCGCCCGTACTCGACCGAGTGCGCGGATGCCGGTGCGGCGCTGATTTCGCGCTACGCGTGGGGCGACGACTATCACGACGTGCTGGGCAAGCGGCTCGCGCGACTACTCGCCTGGATGCGTGCGGAGTCGGCCGAACCGTTCGACGCGCGGGCCTACGTGGACACCGGTCCGGTGCAGGAGCGCGTCTATGCGCAATACGCGGGCGTGGGGTGGATTGGCAAGAACACGTGTCTCATCAACCCGGAGCTCGGGTCGTGGTTGTTCCTCGCATCGATCGTCTGCACCCTGTCGCTCGAGCCGGACCGGCCGGTGTTCGATCAGTGCGGCGCGTGCACGCTCTGCATCGAAGCGTGCCCGACGGACGCGTTGCGCGAGCCGCACGTGCTCGACTCGACGCGGTGCCTCTCGTACCTCACGATCGAGCTCCGTGGCGAGATCCCTGACGAGCACCGCGCGGCAATGGGGTCGCACGTCTATGGCTGCGACATCTGCCAGGAAGTCTGCCCGTACAACCAATTGCCTCGTTGCTCGTCGGATTCCGCGTGGCGACCGCGCGCCGGCCTCGATCTGCCGGCGCTCGTCGAGTTGTGGCGCCGCCCCGATGACGAGCTTCGCCGCCTCGTCAAGGGCAGCGCCATGACGCGGCCGAAGATCACCGGCTTGCGGCGCAATCTCGCGGTGGCGATCGGCAACAGCCGCAGTGCCGCCGCGATCGCCGAGCTGGAGCAGTCCAGCACGAACCGCCCGTCTGCCGACGATCCCGTAGTGAAGAGACATATCGACTGGGCGCGGCAGCGGCAGCCCGGGTTATGATCACTTTCATGCGCGGTTCCTCCGATGAGCCCTCGGACCCGGTTCGGACACCAACAGAGCACGGCACGACGAACGATCCGGTACGCGAAACGGCCTTTACGCAGAGAGAGCAGCGCGCGCACAACACGGCGCCGATTCTGCTGCTCTCGATGCCGCAGATGGCCGACCCGAACTTCGTCCGCACCGTTGTGCTGCTCTGCGACTACACGGACCAGGGCGCCTTCGGGCTGGTGGTGAACCGTCAGATGAGCGAGCCGGCGTGGACGCTGGTTCAGACCGAGCCGCCGGTGCGCATCGACCCGGATCTTCGGCTCTGGATTGGCGGACCGGTGGACCCGCAGCGAACGTGGGTGCTGATGACGGAGCCGCAAGGCCCCCACGACGAGCAGCGTGAAGTGTGCCCGGGCGTTCTCCTGTCGGTCTCGCACGACCTCACGTTGCAATTGCTGCAGTTGCCGCCCTCGTCGAAGACGCGCGTGATGGTCGGCTACGCCGGGTGGGGACCCGGACAGCTCGATCACGAGCTTGCGGCCTCGGCGTGGCTGACGCTCGAAGTCGATCCCCAGCTCATTTTCGGCGTGCCGGCCGAGAAGATGTGGGAAACGGCGATTCGTCGGCTCGGCACCGACCCGTCAGCGCTGCAGACCAGCTCAGGGGTGCACTGAACTATTCATGATTCGTGATTCGTGATTCGTGATTACGGTTCGTGAGTTTGCGGTTTCGCAATCGCCATCATCGAAATCCACAATCGAAATCACGAATTCGCGAATCGCAAATCGAGCATGTCAAACCTGCTTATGCCAATTGCCATTGCCGGCGCACTCGCGGGCGGCGCGGCGCTCCGCGCCCAGCACACCACGACACCCAACGCCGAACAGCTCAAGACGATGATCGCGCGGTTCGCGCCGGTCGACCTGGGCGTCGACGTCTCGGGGCTCGCCGCGGACGAGCGTCGCGCGCTGACGCGAATCGTCGAGGCGTCGCTCGTCATCGATGCGTTGTTCCTGCGGCAGGTGTGGGCCGGCAACGAGCCGATGCTCCTGGACCTCGTGCGCGACCAGTCCGAGCTCGGACGTGCGCGACTTCATTACTTCCTGATCAACAAGGGGCCATGGTCTCGCATCGACCACAACGAGCCGTTCGTCCCGGGCGCTCCGAAGAAGCCGGAGCAGGCCAACTTCTATCCGGCCGCCGCCGGCAAAGCCGAGATCGAAGCCTGGATCGCGTCGCTCCCCGAGCCAGAGCGTGCACGCGCCAGCGGATTCTTCACCACGATTCGCCGCACGCCCGATGGCAGGCCGACCGCGGTCCCATATTCGCTCGAGTATCAGGGCGAGCTGGCGCGGGCCGCGGGGTTGCTGCGCGAGGCTGCTTCGCTGACGAAGCAGCCGACGCTCAAGGCGTTCCTCCAGACACGGGCCGACGCGTTTGTCAGCAACGATTACTACGCGAGCGACGTGGCATGGATGGAGCTCGATGCCAGCATCGAGCCGACCATCGGTCCGTACGAGGTGTACGAGGACGAGTGGTTCAACTACAAGGCCGCGTTCGAATCGTTTGTCACGCTGCGCGACGACGAGGAGACGCGGAAGCTGGAGCGCTTCGCCTCCGAGCTGCAGGAGATCGAGAACAATCTGCCGATTGATGCCAGATACCGGAATCCGAAGCTCGGCGCCATGGCGCCCATCCGCGTCGTCAACACCCTGTTCTCGGCCGGCGATGCGAACCGTGGTGTCCAGACCGCCGCGTACAACCTGCCGAACGACGAGCGCATCGTGTCCGAGAAGGGCACGAAGCGCGTGATGCTCAAGAACAACCAGGAAGCCAAGTTCAAGGTTGTCCTCACCCCGATCTCGAAGATTGCGCTCGCCCCGAGAGACCACGGGAGCGTGGCGTTCGACGCGTTCTTCACCCACATCCTGATGCACGAGCTGATGCACGGTCTCGGGCCGCATAACATCAAGGTGGGAGGACGCGCGACGACGGTGCGTCAGGAATTCAAGGAGCTGTACAGCGCGATCGAGGAGGCCAAGGCCGATATCTCGGGTCTCTTCGCCCTGCAGTTCCTCGTGGACCGCGGCAAGCTCGACAAGCGCTTCGAGCAGACGATGTACACGACGTTTCTCGCCTCGGTCTTCCGCTCGATCCGATTCGGCATCAACGAGGCGCACGGTCGCGGCGTGGCCATGCAGCTCAATTACTTCCTCGATCATGGGGGCGTCACCGTCGCCACCGATGGGACCTTCGCGGTGAACCCGGCGCGCATCACGCAGAACGTGACCGATCTCACGCGCGACATCATGACGATGCAGGCAGTCGGTGATTACGCGGCGGCAAAGACGCTCGCGACGACGCTGGGCGTCGTCCGGCCCGAGGTCCAGCGCGTGCTCGACCGGCTGAAGGGCGTGCCGGTGGACATCGAACCGCGGTTCGTGACAGCTGAGGCGCTGCTGGCCGGGGAACGCGGGGGGCCACGATAGCGCGCGGCGCATTCAACCGTCACTTCCTGAGGATCTGGTTTGGTCAGGTCGTCAGGTTTTCATCGCGTGTATCCCGTTCTCTTCAGGTTCGGAAACTTCGAGATCACCAGCTTCGCCGTCATGGTGGCGCTCGCGGTGCTGGTGGGCCTGTGGCTGTTCCGACGCGAGCTCACGCGCAGCGGGCTTCCACCCGACGCCGCCGATGTCGGCGCCTGGGGTGTGCTGGGCGGACTCGCGGGTGCAAAGCTTCTCTGGGCAATCGAGCACGCCGGCGAAGAGCCGTTTCTCCAGCTGCTCGTCGCACGCGGGGGCCTGAGCTGGTATGGCGGACTGATCGGAGGTGTAGGCGTCGGGGTGGCCACAATCGTGTGGCGCCGGCTGCCCCTTGTGACCGTGCTGTCAGCCGCCACCCCGGCACTCGCCTTCGGCCATCTGCTCGGCCGCATCGGCTGCTTTCTCGTCGGGGACGATTACGGACGGCCGACGAGCCTCCGATGGGGCATCGCCTTCCCGAAGGGTCTGCCGCCAACGGACGTCCCCGTCCATCCGACGCAGTTGTACGAAGCCGCATTTCTCGGGTGGCTTGGCTACATGCTGCTCCGCTGGCGACGTCAGCGTGTCCCGGATGCGATCGTGCTCGGGCGCTATTGCGCGCTCGCGGGGACCGCGCGGTTCGTGATCGAGTTCATCCGTATCAACGAGCGGGTGGCGCTGGGGCTGACCGTCGCGCAGTGGGTGTCGCTCGCGCTGATTGTGTCGGGCGCGGTCATCCTGTCGCGCAGGCGCCCGTCAACGGTCGAGACGCAGGACCGCTGAAACCGTCTACACTAGACGCAAGACGATGAAGACGCTGCTCAAAGTGGTTGGGTTGGTGCTGGTGGTTGCCGTGATCCTTGGCATCGTGGCGGTCGCCTACGCGGTCACCACCGGCCTGAGCGCCCGCGCCGAGCCAGGAAGGCTCGAAACACGGCTTGCCCGCGCAGTACGAGGAATGGCGGTCCCGCGCGATGTGCGCGGGCGCGCGAATCCGGTTGCGGCGACGCCCGAGGTGTTGGCGGACGCCCTCGCACACTTTGCGGACCACTGTGCCCCATGCCACGCCAACAATGGCAGCGGCGAGACGGACATGGGGCGCGGCCTGTTTCCAAAGCCCCCGGATATGCGGAGCGAGCTGACACAGAAGCTCACCGACGGCGAACTCTTCTATATCATTGAAGAGGGAGTCCGATTCACGGGGATGCCGGCCTGGGGCGATGGCTCCGCAAAGTCCGAGGATGCGAGCTGGCGTCTCGTGCACGTCATCCGCCATCTCCCGGCGTTGTCACCCGACGAGCTCGAACGCATGGAATCGCTCAACCCGAAGTCGCCTGACGAGATCCGCCAGCAGCTCGAAGAGGAACAGTTCCTTGCCGGCGAGGACCACAAGCCGAAGGGCCAGCGTCCGACCGCCGCCCCGCACAAGCATTGAGGAGGAGAACATGACTAGACGCGTGGCGCTCGCAGCAGCGCTTATCTGTGTGCTCGGCGTCCCCGCCGTTTGGGCCCACGAGGGACATACTCACAAGGTGATGGGCACGGTGGCGATGGTGCACGAGAACCATCTGCAGGTGACGACGAAGGACGGGAAGACGGTCACCATCACGCTCAACGACAAGACGTCGGTGATGCGCGGCAAGCAGAAGGTAGCGATTACCGAGTTGCAGCCGGGGACACGCGTCGTGGTCGACGTCGGCTCGGGCAAAGAGCCGCTCGTGGCGAACTCGATTACCCTGCCCGGTGCGAAGACGACAACGACGGCCGCGAAGAAGTAGCCACTGACGGGGCCACGAAGAGGAATCAGCCACGAAGAGGTTTAGCCACGAAGCACACGAAGGTCACGAAGGAAAGGCCAAAAACCTTCGTGACCTTCGTGGCTGATTTTTTTGTGTGCTTCGGTGCTTCAATCGTCTCAATGAATCGAGCATGCGCCCGGACCGCGCGGGTCGCCGCACGTTCCGCACGGCGCCGGCGCGCTCGCGGTCCGTGGGCTACTGCCGGCGTGGGCAGCAAAGACCGACA
>DASYQV010000049.1:0-23932 GCA_036005125.1 Vicinamibacterales bacterium | reverse complement strand
GGAGGGGCGGAAGCGGCCGGTACCGCCGCTCGTCGTCGAGACAGACGACGATCGACGACGGTGCGAAGAAGCGCACGCGCGGCGGGCCGATCGATTGAGGAGAAAGAGGGCAGTAGGCAGTAGGCAGTAGGCAGTAGGCAGCCGGCAGCAAAACAAAGGGCCGGCGGGTTATCCGCCGGCCCTTACTGCCTACTGCCTACTGCCTACTGCCTACTGCCTACTGCCTACTAATATTTCGCCAGCCGAAGCTCGCTGCGCTCGAGATCCATCGCTACGCGGTAGTTGCCCAGGAACTTGTGGCCGACGATCCCGCCGACGCGGAACCCGAGGAGCACGCTCGGCGCGCGGAGGTTCAGGACAACCACCGGAAAGTTGCGGTACTCGATGGCGTCGAAGTTCAGGTTCACGCCAGGCAGCAGGAACGCGTCGCGATCCCATCCCGACGTTCCGTACACCTTCAACGGGATCCGGCGTCGCGGCGTGATCGTCAGCGATTCGGCGAGCTCCGCGCTGATCGAGATCACCTCGCCGCCCGTGTCGATTACGAAGTAGGCAGGAAACTGATCGTTCAACATGCCACGGACCATGGCGAGCCGATGCACGCGCATCGGCAGCGTGAAGTCCGCCCCTTCCACCGGCAGATCGCGGGCGAGGGTCAACTGCCGCCGCTGGTAATCGATCATCATCGACAAGCCGAGCGCCAGCGGCGAGAAGCTCTCGCCTTCACGTTTCGGCAGCCCGCGCAGCGCAGGGCTCTTGATCAGCACCGGCAGGTTATGAACCTTCATCGTGCCGATTTCGAGCGAATCGAGACGTCCGAGCTGCAGCCCGCGCAGGCCGACCTCGCCGACGCCCGCGCTCAGCGTGTAGGTAATCGGATGCACGCCGGCGCGCTGCGCGGTCTGGCGCGACAGGACGATCTCCTCCGAACCGGTATCGAGGACGAAATCCTGCAGGCGCTCGCCGTTGACGCGCCCCTGGACGATGACCTTGTCGTCGACGAGCCTGAAGGGCACGGTATGCCGCCGGGAGGCGGTCTCTTCGTCCATCGAGACGGGTACCTTGCCCTCGAAGGCCTTCAGAAACCGCACCTGCGCGCGAGACCACGCGGCCTTCTCGCTGCGGTCCCTGTTCGGCAGCAGGTTGATGTAGTTCATGTAGGCGTTGGCGGCTTCGTCGAACCGGTTCATCCGCTCGTAGATCTGGCCCACCGCATGGTGAATCTCGGCATCGCGCGGCGCGGCGGCCGATGCGGCGAGCGCTTCGTTGAGCGCTTCGTCGAGCCGGTTGCGCGTGGCCATCGACCGGGCGCGGCCGAAACGCGCGCGCGACGATTCGGGGTTGAGGTTCAGCGCATCCTGGTACAACTGGTCGGACTCGTCGAAGAGGCCCGCAGCCCACAACGAGTCGCCATAGAGCGTCGCCGCTTCGGGGTCCAGGGGCACGTCACGCCTGAGCGTCTCGGCGTCCGTGCGGGCAACGGCGAATTCCGCAATGCGCAGCTCCGCGCGCACCTTGCCTTTTCGCGCGCGCACCGACAGCGCCGGATCGTCCGCCTTTGCCGCGCGGTCGAAGGCGGCGATCGCCTCGTCATACCGGTTCTCGTCGAAAAGGACGCTCGCGATCTGGAACTGAAGCTCGGCGTCACCTGTCGAGACGATATCCGACCCGCGGATGACGATCGTACCTGCGACGAGTGCGGCCGCAAGCGGCAGAACGCGGAGAGTTCGTGGCATCGAATCCCCCTCCCGGACGAGCGAGCGGTCAGTGCGTGTACTGTTCGATTGGAACTCCGTCGTACATCTGATCGACGCGGATGATCTGCGACTCGCGGCTGTAGCTGCCGAGCTCGTAATCCTCGCTCATGATGAGCGCCTTCACCGGCTTGGTCGGGCAGACTTCCGAGCAGAGCCCGCAGAAGCTGCACCGTGACAGGTTGAAGTCGAAGTAGTCGAGGACCTTGATCTTGAGGCCAGGCTCGCGGTGGCCGCCGAGCGCGATCAGATCGTCGGGGCACGCCTTCGCGCACTGGTCGCAGACGATGCAGGTCTGCGCGCCGGTGGCGGGTTCGACCTGCAGCCGCAGTACGCCGCGGAAGCGCGGCGCCACGGGCCGCCGCTCGGCCGGGTACTGGAAGGTGAACGCAGGCTGAGGGGTGTACTTCAGCGTCACCCAGAGGCCCTTGAGCAGGTCGACGAGAAAAATCATCTTCAGGAAACTGGTCAGCGTCTGCACAGTGTTCGCTCCGGTCCGTTCGCTCCGGTCCGTTGGCTTCGGTCTGTTGGCTCCGGTCCGTTGGGCTCCGGTCCTCCTCAGCCTTGATTCTCGACGAGGATCGGCTCCGAGGCGCCGGCCGGAATGACGCGCGCCTTGCGAAGCACGGTACTCTCTTTCTTGATTTTGTCCTGCAGCCGCATCAGTCCGTAGAGCAGCGCTTCAGGGCGAGGGGGACAGCCGGACACGTAGACGTCGACCGGCACGATCTTGTCGACGCCCTGCAGCACGCTGTAGGTCGGGAACGGACCGCCCGCGTTCGAGCAGCTCCCCATCGAGATGACCCACTTGGGCTCGGGCATCTGATCGTACAGCCGGCGAAGCACCGGCGCCATCTTCTTCGTTACCGTCCCGGCAACGATGATGAGGTCCGCCTGCCGCGGCGACGCGCGAAAGACTTCAGCACCGAACCGGGCGATATCAAACCGGGATGCCCCGGCCGCCATCATCTCAATCGCGCAGCACGCCAGCCCGAACTGCATCGGCCAGAGCGCGGAATAGCGTGCCCACGTGAGGATCTTGTCGATGTTCGTCGTGATGAAGTTGTCTTCGAACTTGTGGTCAATCAGTCCCATGCGATCTCCTCGCGTTGGAGGCCGGGCGGTGCGTCATCCTCGATAGTACTGCGCGTTGACCGGAATATACTGCTTCCATTTCGCCGGCGTTTCGTCGAGCGCGTAGATAGCCTCGACAGGGCACGCCGGAACACAGGCCCCGCAGTCGATACATTCGTCCGGATGGATGTAGAGCATCTCAGCCGTTTCGTACGCCTCCTCATCCTTTCTCGGGTGAATACAGTCTACCGGACAGACGTCCACGCAGGCCGTATCCTTCGTGCCGATACAGGGTTCACAGATGATGTAGGCCACTCTGGCGCTGAGTATACCCGAGGTTCCGCGGTTCGTGGATTCAGGGCCAGAGCGGTCCGATTGAGCGGCCGTGTGCTTGTCGTGGCGGCGCTGTTGAGCCGCGTGGCCGCCGCGCCGGACGGCGAGGGTTGGCGCGCCGCCCCTGAATTCCTGGCGCTTTTTACTCCCCGGCACGCGCCCGCCGGGGCCTACGCAGCGTACATCACGAGCCGGAACCTCGACACGGTCCTCGACGAAGTGCGGAATCCGGAATTTTCGACACCGGATGCCTGGAAGGTCCACTCCTTCATCCCGTGGGACGCCTTCGGCGAGAGCGGCGGATACGACAGGTGGAACGTGGCCCGGCTCTACGGGGCCAGGCCGGCACGCGTCGCCCGGGCGCCACGCCTGGAGAATGGCCGGGTCACCGAGGTCTGGACCCTCATCTCCCCGCATCCCAGCGCCGCACTCGACCGGCTCGAATCTGGAACGCTCCTACTGGTGCTCCGCATTCGGTGACCGGAGACCGGCCAGCCGCTGCATGATCGCGTCGAAGCGCGGGGCGCCGCGGAGCGGATCGAACGTCGGATCGGCCCAGGCGAACACGCAGTGGCCTTCGTGGGCATCGACCATCCGCTCGAACCGGCGAACCGCCTCGTCGAGATGCCCCACCCGCAGGTGCGCGACCATCAGCCCGACCGGAGAGAACTTCGCGTCGCCGCCCTGTTGCTCGATGAGGGTGAGCAGGTGCCGGTAGTACGCCTCCACGCCGCCGGGTCCGGCAATGTCCGGCAACGTGTCGGTGTTCTCGACGGTGACGCCGAAAAAGCACCTGTGCCGGGCAAAGAGCCGCGCCGAATGCTCGTGCTGTTCGAGCTCGTCGTAAATGGCGCCGAGGGCCATCTGGATCTGGACGAACGTCGGATCGAGATCGAGCGCGCGTTGCGCCTCCTCGGCCGCTCGCGCGAACTGCCGCGCGAAGAAGTAACTCCACACGAGCATGACGTTGGTGACGAGCGAGAGCGGATCGAGGTCGCGGCCCCGCCGCGCGCGCTCGATGCCGGCCGCCGTCTCGCCCGCCGCCACTGAGAAGAGGCCATAGAAGGAATGCGCCAGCGCGAGCCGGGGATTCAAGGCGATTGCCCGCTCGAACTCGTCCTGCGCGGCCGCCCAGTCCCAATCCTGAAAGAGCCGTCCGAACGCCATCGTCACGTGCGCCTCGGCCAGCCGATCGTCGAGCGCGAGCGCCTTCAGCGCGGCGGCGCGTGCCTTGGCCATTGCGACGTCGCCCGGCATGACGCCGTAGTAGCCCATCACGCCGTACGCATCGCCGAGGCCCGCGTACGCGAGCGCGTACCGCGGATCGGCCTCGATTGCGCGTTCGAAGCACTCGGCGGCTCGCAGGAAGCCCTCCGGCGTCCATTTGTTCCAGTGGTAACGGCCGCGAAGATATTGCTGATACGCGTCGGTGCTCGTCGTGGGCGCGTCCTTGAGCCGCTTGCGCTCTTCGCCGGTGAGCCGCACGCGCAGGCCCTCGGAGATCTGGAACGCGATCTCCTGCTGGACCGACGGCAGGTCCGCGGCCTCGCGTGTGTACTGGTCGCCCCAGAGCTGCGATTCGCTCGCGACGTCGACCAGTTCGGCCTGAATGTTCAGCACCGAGCCGCGGCGCACGATGCGGCCCGTGACGAGCGTGCGCACGTTGAGCGCCAGGCCGATCGACGTCGCATCGGCGCTGCGTCCTCTGTAGCGGAACACGGTGCTGCGCGGCACGACACGCAGCTTCGGCAATTGCGACAGGCAGTTGATCACGCTTTCGGTCACGCCATCGGAGAGATAGTCGGCATCCGCGTCGCCTGTCAGGTTCTCGAACGGCAGTACCGCGACGGACTTGGCGGCCGGGCGGCGCGTGCGTGTCGGCGTCGGCGTGGGCTGCATGACGGCTCCCGAGTCGACCGCGAGCGTGCGAAGCGCCACCGCGACGTCACGGCCGCTCATGAAGCGATCCTGCGGACCCTTCGCGAGACAAACCCGAATCACCTGCTCGAGCTCGGGGGGCGCCTGCACGCCGCTTTCGCCAATCGCGGGCGGTTCGGCATTCAGAATGGCCGCCATCATCTCCGCGGCAGTCGGCCGGCCGAACGCCATCCTGCCCGTCACCATCTCGAACAGCACGCAGCCGAGGGAGAAGATGTCGCACGCGGCATCCGCATCGTGGCCGTGAATCTGCTCGGGCGCGAGGTAGCCGATCGTGCCCATTACCAGACCCGGGGTCGTGAGCACGGCGAGCGTGACCCCGGCGTCGGAGCCGCCGTAGGATCGGGCAAGACCGAAATCGAGAATCTTGATCCGCTCGTCACGAGTGATGAAGATGTTTTCCGGTTTGATGTCGCGATGGACGATGCCCTTCGCGTGCGCGGCCGACAGCGCCTCGGCCACCTCGGCACCGAGCTGAGCGGCTTTGCGCCACGGCAGCGCGCCGCCGGCAAGCCGTCGCCTCAGCGTCTCGCCTTCGAGCAGCTCCATGACGGCAAACGACAGATCGCCGGCGAGTGCCAGCTCGTAAATCACGAGGATGCCGGGATGCGAGAGCGCCGCCACCGAACGCGCCTCGCGCTCGAAGCGGCTGCGCATGTCCGGATCGGAGGCCAGATGCTGCGGGAGGACCTTGACCGCGACGTCGCGCTCGAGTCGCAGGTCACGCGCACGGTACACCTCGCCCATGCCGCCGCTGCCGAGCGGCTCCAGAATCTCGTACTGCGCGAGGCGTGTGCCTGCCGCGATCATGACACTCGCGATTCTTGATTCGTGATTCGTGATTCTTGATTTGATTTTTGATTCCTCATTGACATCACGTGATCAATCAAGAATCACGAATCATGAATCAAGAATAAACTTGACGCACACCCATCCGTCGCCTGAGCTGCCAACCGGACTGGATGGAAGGGCCCGCCTGCGCCCGCGCACATGGACGCGGGCTTCGGCGCGCCTCACCGTAGCGTGGCACCGGAAATGAGCGGCGGGACCGGACCTCCGCGCGAACGGCACCGGATGCAGCATTATAATCGACGCGTTTTTCCCCATTCCGGGTTCAACCATGAGGAACATCAGAACGGCCTTCCTGGTGCTGGTGTTGTGCAATCTGACATCGGGAGCGACAGCGCAGGTGCTGCCGTCGGAACCGATCATCATCGGAGATGGACGGGCTGTCATCGGTGGCGATGTGGCCGCCTCGATTGCGCCGATCGACACCGGCTACTTCAACTTCAGCGATTACGATCACACGACGCTGCGCGAGATCCGTCTGGGTCTGACCGCATCGGTCCGGGCGACGGATCACATCGCGATCCTCGGCGAGCTGCGGAGCGAAAATTTCGAGCGCGTGACGCCCTTCGCGCTGTACGCACGGATTCACCCATGGCGCGAGCGTCGGCTCGACGTGCAGATCGGGAGAATCCCGCCGACCTTCGGCGCGTTCACGCGCAACGCCTACGGCCACGACAACCCGCTGATCGGATATCCGCTCGCCTATCAGTACCTGACATCGGTTCGGCCCGACTCGGCCCCCGCAAACGTCGACGAGCTGCTCCGCATGCGCGGACGCGGATGGCGATCGAGTTTCGGCATCGGCAACCGCACGCCGGATCGCGGCCTGCCCCTCGTGACCGCGTTCTCCTGGGACACCGGCATCCAGGTGACGACCGGCTGGCGCGCGGTCGACGTCACCGCTGCCGTGACCAATGGCAGCGCGTCCAACCCACGCGTGCGCGACGACAACGACGGCAAGCAGTTCGCGACGCGCGTGAAGGTCATCCCCGCGACCGGCCTTGTGATCGGAACGTCATTCGCGCGAGGGCAATACGCCAACCGGCAACTGATCGATGCCGAGCCAGGCACCGCCGATCGTTTCGTCCAGCACGCCTACGGCATCGACCTGGAGTATTCGCGCAACCACTGGATCGGTCGCGCCGATGCCGTGCTCAGCCAGTGGGACGTTCCGGCGGTCGCGTCGCCGTTACTCGATGTCCCGCTGCGCGCGCTGGCGCTCCGCGTCGAAGGCCGCTACACGATCTTTCCGGGCGCCTATGCCGCCGCGCGCGCGGAGCATCTGGCATTCAATCACGTCCGGGGCACGTCGCGCGTCGATGAATGGGAAGCTCCGGTCTCCCGCCTCGAGGTCGGCGGCGGCTACTATCTGCAACGGAACGTGGTCGCACGCGTGTCGGTCCAGATGAACTGGCGCGACGGTGGGCGCGTGCGCAGGTTGGCGCTCCCGGCGGCGCAGCTTCTGTTCTGGTTCTGAGATGCGGGTCACAGGACCGGAATGGGGCTTGTGCTCGATCGCTTGGCTGCTGGCTGTCGCGGTCGGGCTGAGCGCCCAGACGCAGGAGGCGAAACCCTCGGCGACGCTCCGGGGCCGTGTCGAAATGCCCCGCTCGCCCGTTTCAATCGAACGCCGGCCCGGCGTCAGCGATCTCGGAACGGCGCCGCCCCGCGACGCTCCCGACCGGCGCCGCGCGGTCGTGTATCTCGAGAGCGCGCCGCGCGGCGCGTTCGAGGCGCGCGACCTGCAGCGGGCGCGGATGGACCAGCGGAACGAAACCTTCCTGCCCTACGTCCTCGCCGTCTCGGTCGGCACCGTCGTCGACTTCCCGAACAACGATCGCACGTACCACAATGTCTTCTCGCTCTCGAAAGCCAAACGGTTCGACCTCGGCCGGTACGCGCAGGGTCGCTCACAATCGGTGCGCTTCGACACCCCCGGCATCGTGCGCGTCTTCTGCGACATCCACTCGCACATGAGCGCCTTCATCCTTGTCTTCAGCCATCCGTACTTCGCGACCACGGAATCCGACGGCCGCTATCGGATCGACAACATGCCGCCCGGCACCTACAACGTGATTGCGTGGTATGACGGCGCCGATCGTGACATGCGGACCGTCACGATTCCTCGGACCGGGGCGGTGGAACTGGACTTTGTCGTACAGTAGACGTTCTCTGTTCGTTGTTCTCGCTTCTCGGTTCGTGTTCACCTTTTGCGTTCGGTGCCGTGTTCTGGTTCGGGGTTCGGTTCGCGGTTCTGGTTCTGAGTTCGGGTCGTGCCGTTCGAACGCCAGCCACTGCTGTGCGTCGCGACGCGCGACGAACCGGGAACCGGAACGCCGAACGCCGAACCGAACCGAGAACCGAGAACCAAGAACCGAACGTAGAAGGCGAACACGAACGGAGCAGTGAGAACATAGAACCGAGAACGAGAACGATTCGGGTCTCACGAGTACAGGGTCGCACAACCATGCGAGCGCTCTCGTCGCTCACCAACCGCATCTTCCTGGCCTGCATGCTGCTGGCCACGCTCTCGCTCGGCTTTGCGTTCTACTTCGTCAACGAGCGATTCTCGCGCGAGGCGGAGGCGGAGCTGCGGCGCGGCCTCGCCGAGGCCGGGACGCTCGTCGATCAGCATCGTGCGACGCTGACCGATACGTTCACGCGTCTGGCCCGCCTCGCCGCCGATCTGCCCTTGCTCAAAGCGGCCGTGACGACCGACGCGGCCACCGTGCAGCCACTCGCCGAGGATTACCGCGGGCAGATGGGCGCGGACGTACTCGTCGTCACCGATCGGAGCGGCGAGCGGCTCGGCGTGTCCGGCTTCGGTCCGGCGACTCTGCCCGCGTCGCTGACCGACGTCGTGTCGGCGGAGGAGACCTCGGCGTTCTGGCCGAACACGCGGGGCATCCTGCAGGTGGTGAGCGTTCCGATTTTCATCGGCGTCGAGCCGAGCGAGGTCCTCGGGCGCCTGACGGTGGGCTTCTTCCTCGACGAGCGGCGGGCGCAGCAGTTCAAGGACCTCACGGGCAGCGAGATCGCGTTCGGCGCCGGCGACCAGATCCTCGCCTCGACGCTTCCCGAGTCGGCGACGTCGGAGCTGGCGCGGGCGATGGGCGTCCAGGGGATGTCCACGTTGAGAATCGACAACGAGGAATACATCGCGCTTCGGCGGTCGCTTGGCGGATCGGCGCCTGGCGTCAGCCAGCCCGTGGCCCTCATCCTCCGGTCGCGCACCGAGCGCCTCCGTTTTCTCGACACCATCCGGACCGGCCTGGCCGGCGCGCTCATCGTCACACTGCTGCTTGCGACGATTGTCAGCTACGGCGTCGCGCGGACGATGACCCGGCCTCTTGATGCGATCACGAGCGCCATGCGCGACGTCGCGGCAACTGGCGACTTGACGCGCAAGGTCACGATTCAGAGCCGCGGGTGGGACGACGAGGACGCACGGCTCCTTGCGACCACGTTCAACACGCTGACCGACTCGATCGCCAAATTTCAGAGGGGCGCGGCGCTGAAGGAGCGGCTCTCCTCGCTGGGTCGGCTGTCCACCGTGATGGCGCACGAGATCCGGAACCCGTTGATGATCATCAGGACCAGCCTCCGGAGTCTCCGGCGCGACACCGTCACCCCTGCGGAGCTTCGCGAGGCGGTCGCCGACATCGACGAGGAGACGACGCGGCTCAACCGGATCGTGTCGGAAGTGCTCGACTTCGCGCGCCCGATCCGGTTCGACGCCGCGGAGGCGCGCCTGAATGCCATCTGCGCGGCGTCGGCGCATGCGGCCGCTGCGGGGGAGACCCACCCGGTGATTGCTCTGGATCTGGACCCGTCTGACCCGCGGCTCGTCACCGATGCGGAACGGCTCCGGACGGCGCTGATCAACGTGCTGACCAACGCGCGCCAGGCCGTGCAGGCGGCGGGGATTGTCGACGGCGACGCGGGTGTGCGGCTCGAAACGCGCCGGACGGGACAGGGACGGATGAGGATTACCGTCGCCGACCGGGGCGTCGGCATCGCGGCGGAGGCCCTCGCGCACATCTTCGATCCGTACTTCACCACGCGACGGAGCGGCTCCGGTCTCGGACTGCCAATTGCGAGGAACATCATCGAAGGACTTGGCGGGACGATTGCAGTAACGAGCCGCCTCGGACAGGGCACCGAGATCCGCATCGAGCTTCCCGAGGAGTGGACCGGCGGGGGTCAGTGACGGGGTCAGACCGGGTCAGAACAGGGTCAGGACCAGGGTCAGACCAGCGATGCGGATCGACTCACCCATTTAGTCGGGTCGACTCAATGCCTTGAGAGTCGAGTCGTACTCGGGGTCTGACCCCGGTCTGACCCCGGTCTGACTCCGGTCTGACTCCGGTCTGACCCCCCGTGGCGGAGGACGATGGCGATACGTGGTTCCATTCTGCTGGCGGACGACGAGGACAAGATTCTGAAGCGTCTCGGCCGCGCGTTGCGGGACGAGGGGCACGAGGTCATTGAGGCGCAGACCGCCCGGGAGGCGCAGCGCCAGCTCGGGGAGCGTGCCTTCGATCTGCTCGTCGTCGACAACCTGATGCCGGGGATGACCGGCCTCGAGCTGATTCGGGACATGGCGCACACGATGCCGCAATCCGAACGGCCGCAGGTGCTGATGATGACGGCCCATGCGACCGTGGAGAGCGCCATCGAGGCGATGAAACTGGGCGCGATCGACTACCTGCAGAAGCCGTTCGAGGTCGAAGAGCTCCTGGTCCTCGTCCGCCACGCGCTCGAGCATCAGCGGCTCCGGTCGGAGCGGCAGTACCTGATCAGCGAGCGCAGCGCCGAGTTCAACCAGTACGGAATCGTGGGCCGGAGCCGCGCGATGCAGGAGGTCATCCAGCGCGCGGAGCTCGTGGCACAGACCAAGAGCACGGTCCTCATCACGGGCGAGACGGGCACCGGTAAGGAAATGGTCGCCCGCGCGATTCACCACCGCAGCGCGCAGCGCGAGATGCCGTTGATCAAGGTGAACTGCGCGGCCATCCCCGAGACGCTCCTCGAATCGGAGCTTTTCGGCCACGTCCGCGGCGCCTTCACAGGCGCTACGACGACCAAGCGCGGCCGGTTTGCCCTCGCCGACGGCGGCACGATCTTTCTGGACGAGATCGGCACGATGCCGCCCGCCCTTCAGGCGAAGCTGCTTCGTGTCCTTCAGGAACGGGAGTTCGAACCGCTCGGGTCGGAGCGGACGCAGCGCATCGACGTCCGCGTCATCGCCGCCACCAATCGTGATCTGAAGCAGCTGGTGAGCGAGGGCAAGTTCCAGGAGGATTTCTACTATCGCCTCAACGTCATCCCGATCCAGATTCCCGCGTTGCGGGAGCGGCGCGAGGACATCCCCGTCCTGATCGAGCATTTCGTCGAAAAGCACCGACAGCGCACCGGCAAGCGGATTGACCGGGTCGACGACGAGGTGGTGGCCGCACTGGCCCGGTACGAGTGGCCCGGCAACGTGCGCGAGCTGGAGAACACAATCGAGCGCGCCGTCGTCCTTGCGACCGGGCCGATGTTGACCGTCGCGTCCGTGTCCCTGCTGGGGGCCACCTCCGCTCCGACGCCGGGCCTCCCGTCGCTGCGCCTCCATCAGAACATCGAGTGGACCGAGCGCGAGACCATCCGCCGTGCACTCGAACAGTCCGCCGGCATCAAGAAGGACGCCGCGGAGCTGATGGGGATCAGCCAGCGGGCGCTGAGTTATTACCTCGCGAAGTACCGGATCGATTGAGGGGCGCCGCGTCGATGACGCCCCGCGTTGCCCACTTTCCATGCTCGTCGCAAATTTACCTACCCGGTAAGCGGCGTTCGCCTGATACCCTCATTTCACCGTGAATCGGCCACGCCGGGCGGGCACCGTGCTTGCTCTCGTCTGGCGCCGATTTCCTGCACCACCAAGCGGCACACAACGTTGTCGGTATGTGGCCGGTGTGGACGCGGCGCTCTGACCACACGAACAACGGCGGCGGGAGAGTGCGCGCGGGCACGTCCAGCTTCCACGATCGCGTCAATCCGTCCGAGAGCAGAGTGCGATGATGAACTTGCTCACAATTTCTCCGTTGCGGGTACGAACGGCGTTGGTCATGCTGGCGATCGCCGCTATGATGAGTGGCGCCGCCTGCGACGAAAAGTTGTCAGATCTGACCGGTCCGACGCCAAACCTCGAGCCGACGTTCTCGAGCATCCAGCGTGACATCTTTCAATCGACCGACGCCGCCGGGCGCGCCGCGTGCACGAACTGCCACAACGCCAGGTTCGCTGCCTTCACAGCCGGTCTGAATCTCGAGCCCGATGTCGCCTACGCCAGCCTGGTCAGCGTGCGGAGCGTCGAGAAGCCCGCACTGTTGCGCGTCGCACCCGGCGACCCGGACAACAGCTATCTCATTCACAAGCTGGAAGGCCGCTCCGACATCGTCGGCACGCGGATGCCTCGGGGGAACAGTCCCTTCCTGACCACAGGGCAAATGATGGTTATCCGCCGATGGATTGCGCTCGGGGCGCCCAACAATTAGGAGCGAACGTGACGAAGACGTTGTTGTCCGTGTTGGTGCTTGCGACAGCGCTCGCGTGGAGCCCGATCGCGGAGGCGGCAGACCCGAAGAAGCCGGTTCCGGCAGATTCAACAAAGGACGACGCCGCCGAGACCAGCGTCGCGACCGAGGACCAGGCCGATCCCGACAGGGACTTGAACCTCGCGCAGCCAGACTTCACGGTCATTACTCTGCCCACGACGTTGCGGGTGCCGCGCTTCAGGTCCGCGTTCCGCGTGACGCATCGCTTCACGCGCCCGCTCGGCGCCGGCGATTTCGGGGACCTGGTCCAGGACTTCTTCGGACTCGACTCCGGGGCGCAGGTCGGCCTCGAGCTTCGCTTCGGGCTGATGCGCGGCGCGCAGGTGGGCATCCACCGAACGAACGACCGGACAATCCAGTTCTTCGGGCAATACGATCTGATGCAGCAGGGCGGGCGGCGTCCCCTTGGCCTCGCCGCGCGTGCGACGATCGACGGCACGAACAACTTCCGCGACAGTTATTCCCCGGGTCTCGGTATCGTCGTGTCGCGGACGATCGGTGAGTATGCGGCGATCTACGCCATGCCGATGTGGGTCAACAACACCAACCCGCTTCCGTCGGAGCTTGCGGACGACAATGACACGGTCGTGCTCGGTCTGGGCACACGCGTCAGGGTGGGCGGGGCAGTGTATCTGGTCGCCGAGATCACGCCGCGGTTGAGCGGGTTCAAGCCCGGCGTGAACCAGGCCTCCTTCGGCGTTGAAAAGCGAGTGGGCGGCCACGTGTTCCAGGTAAACTTCTCAAACGGGTTCGGCACGACGCTGGCCCAGGTGGCGCGCGGCGGGACCTCGAACGACGATTGGTACATTGGATTCAACATTTCGAGGAAGTTCTTCTGAGCCGGGAAGGTGCAGGCGGATTCGAAGCGGGCAAGGTGAACGGCATGAGACGGAAGTTCGTCTGGGTTGGCAGCGCGCTGCTCACCACGGTGATGGCAGTCGCGGGCTGTGGTGGCCGGGGAAGCGGCATGCCTACCTCCCCCACGCCGCCTCCGACCGGAGGTGGCATGACCATCACCATCACCGCAAGCGGGGTTTCACCTCAGAACATCACCGTCCCCCCCGGCACGCGCGTCGTGTTCACCAACAACGACACCCAGATGCACGACATGGCCTCCGACCCGCATCCCGGACACACCGACTGCCCGGAGATCAATCAGGTCGGCGTCTTGCAGCCGGGCCAGTCGCGTGAGACCGGCAACCTGAACACCGTCCGCACCTGCGGCTTCCACGATCACGATCAGCCAACCGCCAACTCGTTGAGGGGAAGCATCAGGATCCAGTAATTCATGATTCTTGATTCATGATTCTTGATTGACGGACAAATCAAGAATCAAATCAAGAATCAAGAATCAAGAATAGTCATAGACTCCCCTGCCCACCTTCTTCCCCAGTCGTCCCGCGCGCACGTGCTGCTCGAGCAACGGGCACGGACGGAACTTCTCGCCAAGCGTGCGGTGGAGGTACTGCAGGATGCTGAGGCGCGTGTCGAGGCCCACCAGGTCCACCAGCTCCAACGGCCCCATGGGGTGGTTCAGCCCGAGCTTGATCGCCTTGTCGATGTCGCGAGCCGAGGCAACGCCCTCCTGCAGCATGTAGAACGCCTCGTTGCCAATCAACACGTTGATGCGGCTGGTGACGAAGCCCGGCGACTCGCGCACCAGCACGGTCTCCTTGCCCATGCGCCGGGCGACCTCGTCGATGGTGTCGAGCGTCTCCTCGCGGCTTTCGAGTGCGCGCACGATTTCGACGAGCTTCATTCGATGCACGGGGTTGAAGAAGTGCATCCCGGCGAGTCGGCCGGGGTCGTCGAGGACCGCCGCGATTTCCGTGATGCTGAGCGCCGAGGTATTCGTTGCGAGGACAGCCGCAGCCGGCGCGTGGACCTGCACGGCGGCAAAGGTGGACAACTTGAGCTCGATCTTCTCGGGAATCGCCTCGATGACCATGTCCGCGCCACCAACGGCGTCGGCAAGCGTGGTACTGCTCGTCAGTCGGCCCAGGATTCCGTCGGCTTCGGCCTGGGGCACCTTGCCCAGCTCGACGCTCTTCTGCACGATGGTGCTGATCGTGGTCCTTGCCTGATCGAGAATCTGTGGCGATAGATCGTAGAGCGCGGTCTGATACCCGGCCGCCATCGACGCATGAGCGATGCCGTGTCCCATCGTGCCGGCGCCGAGAACGGCGATTCTCTTGATCTTCGAGTAGGTCATCGAGAGCGGAGCCGGATCCGAAGACCCGGCCTGCGTACACAGCGAGCGCCGTGGACGCCAAGTGTGCAGTCTATGCTTCGGTGCGGACGTATTCGAAGTCGATCGGCTTCTGGTTGATGCCGCGCAGCGGCGGCGCGATGTAGTTGGCGAACTTGCCCGGCTCGTAGACAGGCCGCGCCTGGATGCTCTTCAGATACTCGGTGTCGGCTGCCGTCGGCAGCCATTCCGTGCGGCGGCGCGCCCAGTCCCCGGGGCTGAGCGGCTGGCCCCAGGGATCGAAGTGCAGGCCGGCGAAGACGCCGATGCGGCGGTTGAACTTGCGAACGGGGAGATAGAACTCGAAGTTGATGCCGTGGCTCTGGATCTTCTTGTTCCACCGTTCGATGCCGTTGCGGCAGTCCTCGACGTACCAGTCGCGCAGCACCTCGTTGAGCGCGTTGCGCATGGGGACCTCGCGCTTCGTGGAACGCCCCTCGTCATCGATCACGTCGAGCAGATAGACATCGTCGGCGAGGACGTGATCGTCTCTGTGCTTGTCCTCCTCGGCCCGTCCCTTGAGGCCGTTGGTGAAGTAGTTCGCGGCGTTGCTGGACACCTCGCTGCCGTGCAGGTCGAGGCTCTGGCTGAACCAGAAATTGATATGCCGCTGGATCATCGGCAGGTCGATCCCCCCGACCGCCCGCACGTCCTCCGAGAAGCCGCTCTCCTTCATGAGCTGACACGTCCGCTCGATGATCCGCGCCAGGCCGGTGTCGCCGACGAACATGTGATGCGACTCTTCGGTCAGCATGAAGCGGGTGGTGCGTGAAAGCGGATCGAGCGAGCTCTCCGAGAGCGAGAGCAGCTGCGACTTGCCATCGCGGTCGGTGAACATCGTGAAGGAGAAGAAATCGAGCCACGTTTCGATAGGCGTGTTGAACGCCTCGAGCATCCGCGGCTTGTCGCGGTTGCCGCTCTGGCGCTCGAGCAGCTCCTCCGCCTCGTCGCGACCGTCCCGGCCGAAGTAGGAGTGCAGCAGATAAACCATCGCCCAGAGGTGACGCCCTTCTTCGACGTTCACCTGGAACAGGTTGCGAAGGTCGTAGAGGCTCGGACAGTGGTGTCCGAGCATGCGCTGCTGCTCGACGCTCGCGGGCTCGGTGTCGCCCTGCGTGACGATGAGACGACGAAGCTGGTTGCGGAACTCGCCCGGCACCTCCTGCCAGACCGGCTGCCCCTTGAACTGACCGAAGTGGATGCGGCGATCCGCGACCGGCTCGGCCAGAAAGATGCCCCACCGGTAATCTGGCAGCTTCACGTACTCGAAATGCGCCCACCCTCTCGGATCGACGCTGATCGCCGTGCGGAGGTAGACCTGATGGTAGTCCTGGAACCCCTGCGGCCCCATGTCGCGCCACCACTGGAGGTACTTCGGCTGCCAGTGCTCGAGCGCGCGCTGCAGGCGCTTGTTGCCCGCGAGGTCGACGTTGTTCGGGATTCTATCGCTCGAAATCATCAGCACCGTCTCCAATCGAAGTCAGGACGTCCTTCACGGCCGTATACCTTGAGCGCACCGCGCTCGCCGACAGCGTTGGGCCGCTGGAAGATCCAGTTCTGCCACGCCGTGAGGCGGCCGAAGATCTTCGTCTCCAACGTCTCGGGACCGGCGAACCGGAGATTGGCTTCCATGCCCGTAAGCGCGTCGGGCGAAAGCGCCGCGCGCTCCTCGACGGCAATCCGTACCTCGTCGTCCCAATCGAGATCGTCCGGCGCGAAGGAGACGAGTCCGGCCTCGAGCGCATCCTCCGCGTCGTAAGGACCCTCGTGCGAGAGCGCCTCGCTCGCTCGTTCGGGCTCCCCGAGGAACCGCACCTGCAGCCGCGACAGGCCGTTGCCCATCGGGTAGGAGCCGCCATTCATTGCCGAGAGCGCGATGGTGCTCGGCCGCCCGGGATCGTTCAGCATGTAGGAACGATCGCACGCGAGCGCCACTTCGAACAGCGTGCCCGCGAATGCGTTGCCGGGCTCGATGAGCGCGAAGAACGTGCGCGACGTCAGGTCCATGCGCTTCAGAGTGCGCTTGACGAAGTGGATGATCTCGCGCACCGCCCAGTGATTCCGGTGTGCATCGAGCGCCCGGTCCACCGCCAGCACCGCCTCCGGATCGCCCGCTGCCCGCACGACGATGGTGCCGATTTCCGGCTCGTTGATCCGGAGGCGCAGCAGAGCATCGTCGAGCTCACGGAACGCGCGCAGCGGCCAGAAGCTGTCGCCTGCCTCGAGAATCGCGGCCGGGGTCTCGGGCTGCGGGTTCTCCGGGGCTCGAACCGTCAGCTCGGCGGTGCGCCTCCCTCGATCGATGATCAAGGAGACCGCGCTGTACGTGAGGCGGTCGTCGGTCGCCTGCAGACGAAGCGGGTTCAACGTGATGCCCGGTCCGCTCGACGGACGATCCGAGCCGGCTGCCAACTCCTTCGCGCGACGGGCCACTTCGGCCTTGAACCGGCTTGTCGGGTACACCGCATCCACGAGGCGCCAGTCGACCGCACGCTTACCCCTGACGCCCTCGGCCGCGGTGCTGAAGAAATCCGCCAGGTCGCGGCGGACCTTGCGCTTGTCGACCACGCGGGTGAGGCCGCCGGTACCGGGCAGAACACCCAGCAGCGGCGTCTCCGGCAGGCTCACGGCGGAGCTCCCATCGTCGACGAGGAAGATTTCGTCGCACGCGAGCGCCAGCTCGTATCCGCCGCCCGCGCAGATGCCATTGAGCGCGGCGAGGAACTTGAGGCCGGAGCTCTGGCTGGCGTCCTCGATCGCAAGCCTCGTCTCGTTCGTGAACTTGCAGAAGTTCACCTTGAAGCCGTGGCTGCTCGTCCCGAGCATGAAGATGTTCGCGCCGGCGCAGAAGATCCGTTCCTTGAGGCTGTTGATGACGACCGCGTGAACCTCGGGATGCTCGAAGCGGATCCGCTGAATGGCGTCGGCGAGCTCGATGTCGACGCCGAGGTCGTACGAGTTCAGTTTCAGACGGTAGTCGGGACGCAGACCCGCGTCCTCCTGGACGTCCATAGAGAGCGTCGCCACCGGACCATCGAAGGAAAGCTTCCAGTGTTTGTAGCGGCTCGGATGGGTGTCGAAGATAATCGGCGCGAGGGCGGCCGTCTGCTCCATCGAACCATGCTACTACGAGCTGATTCAGCAGACGAAAAGCTCAGCAACCCGGTCTTTAGGCCGTTATGCGGCTGCCAACGAGAATTTTGTACCCGTTGTGGACCGCATAACGGACTAGGCGCGCGAAGCGCGCCAAAAAGATACTGGTCTAACCAGGCGGCGAGGGCTCTGCCGGGATATCAAGGGCAAAGCCCGTGACTGGTTAGACCCGATGCGCATCTGAAGATGCGGCCTACGACCGTACGTAGGCCGGGGACCCGGCGTGAGCGGCAGGGCCGCATCTAAGATGCGGCCTACGACCAGACGTACGTAGGCCGGGTCTTTAGACCCGGCGTGAGCGGCAAGGCCGCACCTACAGATGCGGCCTACGTACGTCGTCTCGTTCCTACCGCGAGCCCTTCTTCGCGGCGGCCTCGTCCCGCTTTTGAGCACCGGAGAGAATGTTGTAGAGGCCGTAGTTACCCTCGTGACACGCGTACTCGTACATCGATTCGGAGTTTTTCGCCATGTACATCTGGACGGTCCACGGCTTCGTCCACGTCTTCGGATCCTCGATCGTGTACTCGTAAAGAAGCGTGTCTGCATCGACGCGGGTGAAACGTTCAACAAGGTGCATGGTCTCGCTCAGGACCCCCGTGGTCATGAGCGGCGGCTCCTTGAAATTGACGGTGTCGACAACGAGCGTATTCCCGTCCCAGCGGCCTCGCGAATCCCCGGCCCACTGGCGAAGAGTGCCGTGCGGACGTCCGTCGAGCGGGACGATGCGCGCGTCGTGGATCATCTCGTTGAGAATCACCACGTGATTGGGAGTCTGGAAGAGCTGAACGTTGTTGTTGTACGCGCTTGGCGACATCGGCGGGCCGGCGTTGAATCCCAGAATGCAACGCACCCGCAGACCGCCTGGACCGAGGTCCTGGACAAATCCGCCCGGCGTCGGCACGTCCATTTCAACGCCACGCCGCTTTTCCGCGAGCGCGTCCCTCTTCTTCTGCGCCTCCGCGGTCAAAGGCGGAATTCTTCCATCCGGTGGATCGATGATGAGCGAGGTGCGCTTCGCTCCCAATATCCGCTTGCCCCTGTCGTACCAGAACTCGTTGTAGTCGCCGACGTTGCCCGCGGGGACATTGGTATCCCGGTTGTTGCGGACGTTCTGCTGCTGCTCGAACTCGGCGGCCTCGACGTCGTTGAGGACGGCTTTGCCGCTCAGGTCCTTCGGCCGTTCCAGCGGGGTGACCGTACGGAAGTCCCACACGCCCTGCAGATCCGGTGCGCCCCACGCTGTACGCGGCAGAGCCCGCCCGGAAGCTGTCGCCTTCGCCGATTTCGGTGCCTGGGCCATAACCGAAACCGCCGCCAGCACTGCGATCGCGACGGCTGTAACGGAGAGCGAGAGAAGGAATCGATGCCGCATCTCAGACACTCCCTTCCTTGTGCGATTCAAGAATATACCCGCGCCGCATCTAAAGATGCGGCCTACGTACGTCGTCTCGTTCCTACTGCGACCCCTTCTTCGCGGCGGCCTCGTCTCGCTTGAGAGCACCGGAGAGGATGTTGTAGAGACCGTAGTTACCCTCGTGACACGCGTACTCGTACACCGGTTCCGGGTTTTTCACCATGTACATCTGCGCGGTCCACGGTTTCGTCCAGGTCTTCGGGTCCTCGACCGTGAACTCGTAGAGGAGCGTCTCCGCGTCGAGGCGCGTGAAACGTTCGACGAGGTGCATGTTCTCGCTCATCGTGGCGCCGCCGGCGAGCGGCGGCTCCTTGAAATTGACGGTGTCGACGACGAGCGTGTTGCCGTCCCAGCGGCCGCGCGAATCCCCGACCCACTGCCGAAGCGTGCCATGCGGCCGTCCGTCGAGCGGGACCATCCGCGCGTTGTGGACCATCTCGTTGAGAAGCCCGACGTGAGTGGGCGTCTGGAAGATTTGAACGTTGTTGTTGTACGCGCTTGGCGTCATCGGCGGCCCGGAGTTGAATCCGAGGATGCACCGCACCCGCAGGCCGCCCGGACCCAGATCCTGGACAAAACCACCCGGAGTCGGCGTGTCCGCTTCGACTCCCTTCCGCTTCTCGGCAAGCGCGTCCCTCTTCTTCTGCGCTTCTGCTGTCAACGGAGGAATCCGCCCATCGGCCGGATCGGTGATGAGCGACGTGCGCTTCGCTCCCAGAATCCGCGTGCCCCAGTCGTACCAGAACTGGTTGTAGTCGCCGACATTGCCTTTGGGAACGTTGGTCTCCCGATCGTTGCGGACGTTCTGCCGCGTTTCGAATTCAGCGGCCTCCACGTCGCTGAGGACGGCTTTGCCGCTCAGGTCCTTCGGCCGTTCCAGCGGGGTGATCGTGCGGAAGTCCCATACGCCCTGCAGATCCGGCGCGCCCCATGCTGTACGCAGCACAGCCCGCGCGGAAGCGGTCGCCTTTGCCGCAGGTTTCGAAGCCTGGGCCATGACGGAAACCGTCGCAAGCGCTGCAATCACGGCGGCTGTGGCGGAGAGCGAGAGAAGGAATCGATGCCGCATCTCAGATACTCCCTTCCTTATGCGCCTCACGAATATACACCCGCCCTCGTTCGGTTTGCGCGGTTTTGACTTGCCCGATTGATGCGATTACGATGGCCGCCGGTACCCGAAAAGAGCCTCCAGGGTCCACACCGCATGACGGCCAACAGCGACAGCTCCTCGGCCATCAGTGCCACACGTGCGAAAACGTTTCTGTTTTACGGCGGGATGGTCTTTGCGGCCGTCGTGATTTTTTTCGTGATTCGCTCGGTAGGAGCTGACCTCGCCGCACCCCCGGCAGAGTCCGTACGCGCGCCGGCGGCGGGACAGGCCATCAACACGCTGTTTCACGGGTTGCTGGCGCTGGCTGTGATTATCGTCACCGCGCGGCTCGTCGGGACCGCAGTCGGCCTCATCGGTCAGCCCACGGTGATTGGAGAGGTGTGCGGCGGGATCATGCTGGGCCCGTCGCTGCTGGGCTATATCGCACCGGGTCTGTATGCCCAGCTCCTGCCACCCAGCCTTGGATCGTTTCTCGGAGTGTACGCGCAGCTCGGCGTCATCCTTTATCTCTTCCTGGTCGGCCTCGAACTCGATCTCGGGGTCCTTCGCGACAGCGGCCACGCTGCGCTCGCCATCTCACACGCCAGCATTATCCTGCCCTTCCTTCTCGGGGCGGGGCTCGCTCTGGTTCTCTATCCCGTGCTGTCGACGGCCGACATATCGTTCACGGTGTTTGCCCTGTTCGTGGGCGTTTCGTTGTCCGTGACGGCGTTTCCGGTGCTTGCGCGCATCCTGACCGATCGGAGGATCAGCAAGAGCAGCATGGGCGTCATTGCGCTCACCTGCGCGGCCATCGACGACGTGACCGCGTGGTGTCTGCTGGCGCTGGTGGTCAGCATCGCACACGATCGAGCCTCGGATGCGATCCGCACCGTCGCGCTCACGCTGGCCTTCGTATTCGTCGTCCTGGGTCTGGTCGCGCCGCTCGCGCGACGAATGATCCCGCGGATCGATCGGTCGGAGAACCTGACGCGCACCGGTCTGAGCGTCGTCTTCATTGCGATGCTCGCGTCGGCGATGACGACCGAATACATCGGCATCCACGGCTTCTTCGGTGCCTTCCTGTTCGGGGCAATCATTCCCCATGAGAGCCGCCTGGCTCGTGGGCTGAACGAGCGGCTCGACGACATCGTGGCCGTGTTGTTTCTGCCTGCGTTCTTCGCCTACACGGGAATGCGCACCCAGATCGCGCTCGTGAGCGGTCTGGAGAACTGGCTGCTCTGCGGGCTCATCATTCTCGTGGCCTGTCTCGGGAAGTTCGGGGGCACCCTGATCGCTGCGCGTCTCTCCGGCCTCAAATGGAGGGATTCAGCCGCGCTCGGGATTCTCATGAACACACGCGGTCTGGTGGAGTTGATCGTGCTGAACCTGGGCCTGGATCTCGGGATCCTGTCGCCCAAGCTGTTCACGATGCTGGTCATCATGGCGCTCGTGACGACCTTCCTGACGACACCGATCCTGCAGCTGCTGCTTCGCAAGAATCCCTGGGTCGAGCGCGCACCATCGCGGGTATTCGATGGCGCTTCGTCACACATTCGCGTAGGTCCGATGGCGGGATGACCCCATTCGATGATTCGATGCGAGATGATCCAATCCGATGATCAAATCTGATATCGCCGATGATCAGATTCATTCCGCCGTCTCGCCCGGCTGGAGCTCCAGTACCTGGATTCCCCTCGCTTCGACGAGCGGCCGGAACACGGCGGGAGCGCCCGTGAGCATCGGGAACGTTCCCCAGTGCATCGGCACGACCTGCCTGACGCCGAGCATCTCGCACGCACGGGCGGCGGTATCAGGTCCCATCGTGAACCGGTCGCCAATCGGGAGGAATGCGATTTCGGGCTTGTAGATCTCGCCTATGAGCCGCATGTCGCCAAAGATCGACGTGTCGCCGGCAAAGTAAATCGTCATCCCGTCCTCCAACCGGACGACGTATCCCGCCGGCTCGCCCAGGTAGACCATCTGACCGTTGTCGACGTATCCGCCGCTGTGCCGCGCGTCGACCATGGTGACCGTCAGGCCGCCGACCTCGACCGAACCGCCCTTGTTCATCGGCGTCGTGTTGCTGACGCCCTTGGTGCCGAGCCACACGCAGAGCTCGAAGATGCCGACGACGGTCGCGCCGCTGTCGCGCGCTACCGCGATCAGGTCATCGATATGATCCGAGTGGCCGTGGGACACGAGGATGAGATCGACCTTGGGTGGCTTCTTCATCGAATCGGGACAGGCGGGATTCCCCGCAAGCCAGGGATCGAACATGATGCGCTTGCCGCGAGGCGTTCTCAGGATGAAAGTGCCGTGGCCCAGCCAGGTAATCGCCAGTCGTCCGCTTGTCACGTCATCCCTCTGCATCGGGCCTGCCCGCCCGAAGGCGGGTTTTGCGGCCGGTCTTGTCGATACGGGATAATAAACGGACATGCCCGTTGAAGCGCCCCTGGAGTTCGTCCGCCCTCGCGATCCAAAGCCCGAGTGGTTGAAAGTGCGGGCGCCGGGCTCACCCAATTATGTCCGGCTCAAGGGCCTGCTTCAGGATCTCCGGCTGAACACCGTCTGCGAGGAAGCGCACTGCCCGAACATCGGCGAGTGCTGGCACCATGGCACCGCGACCTTCATGATCCTCGGGGACATCTGCACGCGAGCCTGTTCCTATTGCGCGGTCACCCACGGCAAGCCGACCGAGCTGGACGTGGCCGAGCCGGCACGCGTCGCACACGCGATCGAGACCATGGCGTTGAAGTACGCGGTGATCACGTCGGTCGATCGTGATGACCTGGCCGACGGCGGCGCCGCAATTTTTGCGGAGACGATCCGGCAGGCGCGCGCCCGCGTACCCGACTGCCGCATCGAGGTGTTGATTCCGGACTTCCAGGGTCTCGCCTCTTCGCTCTGCACGGTGCTCGAGGCCGGCCCCGACGTGCTGAACCACAACATCGAGACCGTTCCGCGTCTGTACCGCGCGGCGCGCTCCGGCGGCAGATACCCGCGATCGCTGGAGCTGCTGGACCGCTCGCGTCACTATCGGCCGGATATCGCCACGAAGACGGGGATCATGGTCGGACTCGGCGAGCGCGTCGACGAGATCGTCTCAGTGTTCGACGACCTGCGGCGCGTCGGTGTCTCCATTCTCACGATTGGCCAGTACCTCCGGCCCTCGCCGAAGCACGCGCCGATGTCGCGGTACTATCATCCAGGCGAGTTCGCGGAGCTCAAACGGATCGCGCTGTCGAAAGGGTTCGTTCACGTCGAATCGGGCCCGCTCGTGCGCAGTTCCTACCACGCGCACGAACAGGCGGACGCGTACGAACGCTCTCGACCCAAGGCTTAGGAGCCTGACCTGAATTATCTTGCCGTCGCGGCAACGGGCAGCAGAGCGCGCGGAGAGGACTTCACGCAGAGGACGCGGAGGGGCCGAGTCACGCGGAGAGAAATGCCACGGACAGCACGCCGGTGGGGCGCGCT
>DASYQV010000048.1:0-14100 GCA_036005125.1 Vicinamibacterales bacterium | reverse complement strand
TCGATTTCCCCAATCGCCTGGGCGGGCTGCATGGCCGGCCGCTGCGTGTGAGGCCTCGTCATCGAATCGTAGGAATCGGCGACTGACAGAATCCGGGCCCCGATCGGGATGTGCTCTCCTCGCAGGCGGCGCGGGTATCCGGTGCCGTTGAACGCCTCGTGGGATGCGAGGACGATCTCGGCAGCGCCCTCCAGCGACGGCAACCTCATCAGCAAATCATAACCGACCTGCGGGTGCGTCCGCATCACGGCCCATTCCTCGTCGTCGAGCGGCGCAGGCTTGTAGAGAATGCTCGCGGGCATATCGATCTTGCCGATGTCGTGTAACAACGCGCCCCGGCCGATGTCGACCAGGGGATCGCCCGTAATGCCGAGCTCGTCGCCGAGCGCAACGGCGAGTCGCGACACGCGCGTCGCGTGCTCACGCCCATCGTGCTCGTGCAGCTCCAGCATCGAGATGAGCCCTTCGAGCGCCTGCTCGACCGTCGTCTGCGCACCGGCGAGGGTCGCGGCGACGTCGGCCCGCCGGTTCCTGAGGCGATGTTCGAGTGACTCCTGGAGCTCTTCGGTCGCCAGGGTGGCGCGATGCCAGTCAACCCCGAGCCGGAGCGCCTCGAGCAGACGCGTGCCGTCGAACGGCTTCAGCAGGTAGTCGACGACGTCGTTGCGGAGGCTGTTGATGGCGGGCTCGATGTCGCGCGCTGCGGTCGCCATGATGATCGCAGTGCAGGGATAACGTTCCCGAATCCGCGACGCGAGCCACAAGCCGTCCTGCCCGGGCATGTTGACGTCGCACAGTGCGACATCCGCCGGAGCCTCGGCCAGCGTATCGAGCGCGTCTTCGGCATTGCCAGCCTCGTGGACGTAGTACCCGAACGAGTGAACCCAGGAACTCAGCACGCCGCGGAGCGTCTGATCGTCATCGACGACGAGAACGGAATGCATCCGGACAGTCCCCTTCCGAAGTGGTCCGTAAAGAAGACCCGCTAATCCTAGGAGGCGTACCTTACCCGATCAACGACGAATTACCATAACGCTGAGCCCGGTTCGATGACGCAACCATTCACCATCGAGCTCGGCCATTATTGACAGGGCCGGCACGTAAAAATTTCAACCGATCGCATCAACGTCGTGAATTTGCTTGGCGCACAGACTTCACATGCGCCGTCGGGGGTTCACGCGGGCTCCGTATAGCAAAGTTTGTGACAAGCGGCTTCAGCGACAAACCGCCGACCGGTCACGTATCCATTCGTGCGGGTGACACCTCCGGTAGCCATTTGTCCACTTGTCGGTTGTCCTCTTCGTACATGGCTGAGGTGCGCTGACGCCGTCATGGCATACTGGCGAGATGTCTCCGCATACCAGGTCGCGGCAGGTTGCCAATCCCTTCCGCCGCAACGTGGCTATCATCGCACACGTCGATCACGGAAAGACGACGCTCGTCGACGCGCTGCTGCGCCAGAGCGGGTCGTTCCGCGCAAACCAGCAGGTGGCCGAGCGGGTGATGGACAGCATGGATCTCGAGCGTGAGCGCGGCATCACGATTCTCGCGAAGAACACCGCGGTCCACTACAAGGACCTGCTCATCAACATCGTGGACACTCCCGGCCACGCGGATTTCGGCGGCGAGGTCGAGCGCACGCTCTCGATGGTCGACGGCGTGATGCTGCTTGTCGACGCCTCGGAAGGACCGCTTCCCCAGACGCGGTTCGTGCTCCGCAAGGCCCTCGAGCGGGGCCTGCCGCCTATCGTCGTGCTCAACAAGATCGACCGCCCGGACGCCCGGCCCAAGGAAGTGCTGAACGAGGTCTACGATCTCTTCATCGATCTGGACGCGACCGAGGACCAGATCGAGTTCCCAGTGCTCTATACCAACGCGCGGGAAGGAACCGCCACAACCGAGATCGCGACGCCGGGCGACGATCTGCGTCCGCTGTTCGACGCAATCGTAGAGCACGTGCCGCCGCCACGGGGCGATCCCGCGGCACCCCTCCAGATCCTCGTCGCCAATCTGGACGCGAGCGACTACCTCGGGCGCATCGCCGTGGGACGGATTTTCAACGGTACCGTCAAGCTCAACGATCCGATTGCCGTGGTGAAGCTCGAGGGGCACGTCGAGCCGACGCGCGTGACGAAGCTCTATGCGTTCGACGGCCTGAAGCGTATCGAGATCGAACAGGCCTCCGCGGGAGACATCGTGTGCCTCGCAGGGATCGACGACATCACGATTGGCGAGACGATTGCCGATCCCGAGCAGGCGGTCGCGATCCCGCCGATTGCGATCGACGAGCCGACTGTCTCGATGATCTTCGGCGTCAACACGTCGCCGATGGCGGGGCGCGACGGCCAGTACGTCACGTCGCGCAACCTGCGCGAGCGTCTCGCGAGGGAGTTGCTGGGGAATGTGTCGCTCCGCGTCGAGGACACCGACTCGCCGGAGCAGATCAGGGTATTCGGCCGCGGCGAGCTGCACCTCTCCATCCTGATCGAGATGATGCGGCGCGAGAGCTTCGAGCTGCAGGTGTCGCGGCCGGAGATCGTCACGCGGGAAATCGACGGCGTGAAGATGGAGCCTGTCGAGGACCTCGTCATCGATGTCCCGGAGGAGTTCCAGGGCGTCGTCATCGCGCAGGCAGGCACCCGGCGCGGCGTGCTGAGCAAGATGATCAATCACGGCAGCGGTCGCGTGCGGCTCGAGTTCCGCATTCCCGCGCGCGGGTTGATCGGCTTCCGGTCGCAGTTCATGACCGATACCAGGGGAACCGGAATCATGAATCACCTGTTTGCGGGATGGGAGCCCTGGCACGGCGCGATTCCGTCGCGCGCGGCCGGCGCGCTCGTGGCGGACCGGACCGGCGTGGCCACCGCCTATGCGATCTTCAACCTGCAGGAGCGAGGCGAGATCTTCGTCGAACCGGCGACGCAGGTGTACGAGGGAATGATCATCGGTGAAAACGCACGCCCGAACGACATGGACGTGAACGTGACGAAGGAGAAGAAGCAGACGAACATGCGCGCGTCGACGGCTGACGAGGCGATCCGTCTGATTCCCCCGAAGAAGCTGTCGCTCGAACAGGCGATTGAGTTCATCAACGACGACGAGCTCGTCGAGGTGACGCCGACGTCAATCCGGCTCCGCAAGAGGGTGCTCGCCGCGAACCAGAGGCCCAGGAAGGATTTGTGATGTGTGATCTGTGATTCGTGATTTGAAATGGTGATTCAGGATTTGAAATATTTGAAATCGCAAATCACGAATCACGAATCAAGGACAGATCCTCCCGAACTCAAAGCCCCTCGCCCGAAGCCCCGGAATCAGGCGATCGGCGGTCTCGACCGCATAGAGACGATCGGAGCGCGGGTCCTTGTGGTCGCCGTCGTGGATCACGATGATGCTGCCCGCCGAGGCGCGGTCCGTCAGACGCGGTACGAGCGCGTCGGCGGTCTTGCGCCGGAACCAGTTGAAGTCCCACATCATCCATCCCCAGCCCACCACGCTGTAACCTCCGCGCGCGGCGCCCAGCACCATCGGCACGCTGCGCCAGCCGGCGTGCGGTCGGAACGCATGGCAGGGCGCATGTCCCGTGAGGTTCCGCATCCGTTCCGCCGCCGCGTCGAGCGTCGCCGCCAGCCCTGCCGGGCTCTTGAACATCAGCGCGCGTGTGTGCGAGTGCAGCGCCACCGCGTGTCCGTCTTCGAACTCCCGCCTGACGATCGGCGCGGTTTCCTCGGTGAGATTGCGGTCGATGATGAAGAAGGTCGCCTTCACGTCGTGCCGCGCGAGGACGTCCAACAGCGCCGGCGTGGTCGTGGGGTTCGGTCCGTCATCGAAGGTCAGGTAGATCGTCGGCGGCACGGTCCGTGGCATTCGCCACGTGGTGCGATCGGTGACATCGAACAGGAACTGAAACGGCGCCGTGTGAGCCAGGACCACGACGCCGACGCCAGCGAGGAGCCACAGCATGGTCGCATCTCGCTATCCGATGTGTATAATGCCGCGCGAATCAGGAGGAAGGAGACAGGAGACAGGAGGAAGAGCGTCATCGTTCGTTCTTTCTCCTTCCTTCTTCCTCCTTCCTACGTCTATGGGGGTGATGGTGATGAACCGCTTCGACGCGACACGGGCTGCGCGCTCGATTGCAGCAGGTCTCGTATTGCTGTCAGGACTGTGCAGCACCGTGACGGCTCAGGATCGCATGCCTCCTATACCCGCCGACAAGATGACCGACGCGCAGGTCAAAGCGGCGCAGGAATTCAAGGCCGCCCGCGGCACGGATGTCTTTGGACCGTTCGTGCCCCTGTTACGAAGTCCGGACCTGATGAACCGCGTGCGAGCCCTGGGGGATTATCTCAGGTTCAAGAGCGTACTGGGTCCAAAGCTCAGCGAGTTCATGATTATCATGACCGCGCGGCAGTTCAATCAGTCCTACGAGTGGAGCGTCCACCAACCGCTGGCGCTGAAGGCAGGACTCAGTCCGGACATCGTCAAAGCCGTCGCCGAAGGACGACGTCCCGCGCATATGGCAGAGGACGAAGCCGTGCTCTACGACGTCTGGGATGAGCTCCATCGGAACATGACCCTCAGTGACGTGACGTACGCGCGCGCCGTAGCGAAACTCGGGGAACACGGGCTCATCGATGCGGTGAACCTCGTGGGCTTCTACACCATGCAGGCGCTCACCTTGAACACGGCGCGCACGCCGGTCGAGCCCGGGGCGCCCACGCTCGCCCCGCTCGTGCCGTAGTCCGTTATGCGGCTGCCAACGAGAATTTGTGCAGTTTGTGGACCGCATAACGGACTACGTCTTATTTGCGCGGGCCGGGCGCGATGTCGGTGCCCTCGCCGCCGTATCCCATGTCGATGCCCGCGGCGCCGTGGGCGTCGCTGTTCAGGTCGCCCATGCCGTCGGTCGTGCGGTCGTCGCCGTCCGGCCCGAGACCTGCACGTTTCCGCCGTCGGCGGACCGACGCCTCATCACTACTGGCACGGATGCGGTCTGACTCATCCTGTGGCACCGGCTCGCCAGAAATACCGAGTGGATTGGCGAGATCCTGACGATCATCCTCGTCCATGAGTCCTCCTCTGACTCCCTGAAATGGCAAGGTGAGTGCCACCCGGTTGGAATGTGTCAAGTCTCTGGCGGCCAGGGGTCGGTGGACCGTCATGTCAAGGGGGGACATCAGACGCCTGTATCGGCAATCCAGTCAAATTCCTCAGGGAATCGGGTACCCTTCTTACCTCTCCGACGTGGGCATGGCGCTTGCCCTAACGGAAAACGGCCCAAGCACGGTGCCGCCCTTTCCCTGGAGGAGTCTGTGTTTCTCGGAGCGTTGTCGATGTTCTCCAACGACCTGGCGATCGACCTCGGCACGGCGAATACCTGCGTATTCGCGCGAGGAAAGGGTATCGTGTTGAGCGAGCCCTCGATCGTCGCAATCAACAACACCAACGACCAGGTCGAAGCTGTCGGCAACGAGGCCAAGGAGATGCTCGGGCGCACGCCCGGGAACATCACCGCCATCAAGCCGATGCGCGACGGCGTTATCGCGGATTTCGAGGCTGCCGAGAAGATGCTCGGCTACTTCATCCGTAAGGCGCACCGGCGCAAGACGCTGGTCCGGCCGCGCGTGGTCATCGGCGTTCCGTCCGAGATCACGCAGGTCGAGCGCCGCGCGGTCAAGGACAGCGCCTACCGCGCGAAGGCCAGTGAGGTCCACCTCATCGAGGAGGCAATGGCCGCCGCAATCGGCGCCGGCCTGCCCATCACCGAGGCCGCCGGCAACATGATCGTCGACATCGGCGGCGGCACGACCGACATCGCGGTCATCTCGCTCGCGGGCGTGGTCTACAGCAAGTCGGTGCGCATCGCCGGCAACGCCATGGACGAGGCAATCATCAACTACGTCAAGAAGGAACATGACCTTCTGATTGGCGAGCGCACGGCCGAGCGCGTGAAGATGGAGCTCGGTTCCGCGTGGCCGCTCCGCGAGCGCAAGGACATGGAAGTCAAGGGCCGCCATGTGATCGAGGGCAAGCCCAAGACGGTCATCCTCACCGACGGTCAGATCCGCGACGCGCTGGCCGAGCCGGTGCGGCAGATCGTGCAGGCGGTGCGGGACGGACTCGAGCGCATTCCACCCGAGCTTTCAGCCGACGTCTGCGACCGCGGCATCGTGCTGAGCGGTGGCGGCGCGCTGCTGCACAACCTCGACGAGCGGCTCCGCCGCGAGACCGGTCTTCCCGTGCAGGTAGCCGAGGATCCGCTTTCCTCGGTTGTCCTCGGCGCGGGCAAGATGCTCTCGGACTTCAATCTGCTGCGGAAGATTTCGCTCGACTAAGTAAGACAAGGCCCCAGGGATCAGGCCTCAGGCCTCAGGGCCGTCTCAGGCATCAGCCTGAAGGCGGCCCTGTACACCAGCCTGAGGCCTGAGATAGCCCTGAGGCCTGAGGCCTGATCCCTGAGGCCTCATCTGGGGTATAAGATCCGCGTCCCTGACCGTCCTGGCTACGAATCCACGCGCGAGCGCGGTGCGCGCTGGAGGAGGCCTCTATGATGCTGACGCGGCGCGAGTTTACTGTTCTCGCTTCCGGCGCGCTCGCCGGCTGCGTGCTGCCCCGACCCGGCTTTGCCGCCGGTGCTCAAGGAGCGTCGGGTGGAGATCTTCCCGCGCTTTCGCTCGCTCAGGCTTCCGCTGCGATCCGTTCGGGCGCGGTAACGTCGGTACAGGTCACGGAGGCTTGTCTCAGCCGTCTCGCGATGTACGATTCGAAGCTCGACGCCTTCATCACGGTGTTCAAGGAGCAGGCGTTGGCGCAGGCACGCGCGCTCGACACCGAGCTCAAGGTCCGAAAGTGGCGCGGCCCCCTCCACGGCATTCCAATCGCCCTCAAGGACAACATTGACACCGCCGGCACGCGCACGACCGCCGGGAGCGCGGTCTTTGCGGATCGGGTTGCGACCGACGACGCGCCGGTTGTCGCGCGGCTCAAGGCCGCGGGCGCCGTCATCATCGGAAAGACCAATCTGCACGAGTTCGCGATGGGGGTCGGCGAGACATCCTACTTTGGCCCGTCGCGCAATCCGTGGTCGCTCTCGCACACGACCGGCGGTTCCTCCTCTGGTTCCGGCGCGGCGGTCGCCGCCGAGCTGTGTTATGGCGCCCTCGGCACCGACACCGGGGGCTCAATACGGATACCGGGTTCGTTCTGCGGAGTCGTTGGCCTGAAACCTACCTACGGATTGGTGCCGATCCGCGGCATCGTGCCTCTTACTCTGTCGCTCGATCACTGTGGTCCGATGACGCGCACGGTCGAGGACACCGCCCTGATGCTGAACGTTCTGGCTGGCTACGACAGACTCGACATCACCAGTGTCGACCATCCGAAGGAGGATTACACGGCCGCGCTCGACCAGCCGGTGTCCGGTTTCCGTCTTGGACTTCCGCCGTATTTCTACGACCATCTGGATGGAGAGGTTGCGGGCTCGGTTCAGGAGGCGCTGAGCGTTTTGCGCAAGCTGGCGAAGAGCGCGAAGGACGTTGTGTTGCCGGCCTTCACGAACGTGGGCAATGTCGGTGGTGCAGGAGAGACTTTCGCGTACCACGAAGAGTACTTCAAACGCTCCCCGCAGCGATACCTGCTGCCCGAACGCCGCCGGCTCGAAGCGGCGTCCAAATCCACAGTTACCGCCGCGGAATACATCCGCGCCAAGTGGAGCCTCGAGCTGCTCCGGCGCACTGTGGACGATGCGTTCACAGACATCGATGTGGTCGTGACACCCACGGTGCGTCCCCTGCCGCCGCTGCTCAACGATATGATCAAGGCCGCGCGCGACGGCGCGGACGCACTCACACCGATCATCGCGAACACACAACCATTTAACGTGTACGGCATCCCGGCCGTGACGGTGCCATGCGGGTACAGCAAGTCCGGCCTGCCGATCGGTCTGACGTTCGCCGGCCCGCATTTCGCCGAAGGGAAGATCCTCGCCCTTGCGCGGACATTCGAGCGAGCCACGGAGTGGCACAAGCGGCGCCCGCCTCTTTTGCCCACAATGCCCGTGCCGCCCGTCCTCGAGCCGGCTTGAGAACCCTGCCGTGTTAACGTAGTGCGGAGTGCGCACTTCGCACGGACGTGTTATGCCCGATACACCCGATATTCTCCGCCCCTCGCAGTTGTGGAAGCGGATGTCCGCGGAGCGCAGGATGCAGGCGGCCGAAGCGTTCTGGCGCGACGAGCATGCGAACGTGGAGCAGAACGAAGCCATTGCGACCATCGCGCAGCGCATCAAGTTCCGGCCCAAGAGCGTGCTGTCGCTGCCGCTGGAGAAGAAGGCCCGATACCTCGTCTCGCTGACTGGCCTGTCGGAGCTGGTCGCCGCGCGCCTGCTCGTCGCCTATCACCTTGAACGACAGCGCCCGATGATGGCCAGCTTCCTCGACGCGCTCGGCATCCAGCACGAAGACGGGGTCATTGCCGGCGACGACGTCGCTCCGCCGGATCCGGCAGCGCTGCGCGCCGCCGCAGCCACGCTGGCCGGAGCATATGCGCCGGAGGAGGTCGCCCTCTACCTGTCGACGCTGGTCTGGCAGGACCCGGACACCTGGGGTCCGCTCGGCGACCTGCCAGAGGTCCAGGCCGCGACGAAGGTTTAGCCCGTTATGCGGACAGCGCGAATTTTGTACTCGTTGTGGGGACCGCATAACGGGCTGGGCGCGCGAAGCGCGCCAAAAGATACTGTGCTAACCAGCAAGGGCTCTGCCCGGATATCAAGGGCAGAGCCCGGCAGAGCCCTTGACTGGTTGGTATGTATCACCCGAAACAGTAGCGGGCGCTCCGCTCCCACCCCGCCGCGCAGGCATGCGCGGCGGGGACCCCGGTTGTCGCGCCCGCGGAAACCGCGCTTGGTAGCTTGTTGTGACCACTACTCAATCAGTTGATACGGTCCAGTAGACGTGGCGTGGCTCGCATGGACGACCAGCGCCGAAGGCTGGATTGCTTTCCTCACGCTCACGGTCCTCGAGATCGTTCTGGGCATCGACAACATCGTCTTCATTTCGATCCTGGCTGGAAAGCTGCGCATGGAGGAACGCGAACGCGCGCGCCGGCTCGGGTTGATGCTTGCGATGCTGATTCGCATCGGCCTGCTGTTCTCGATCACCTATGTGATGCGGCTCACGACCCCGCTTTTCGCGGTCGCGAGGCAGGAGATCGCCGGCCGCGACCTGATCCTGCTCGTGGGCGGACTGTTCCTGATCGGCAAGAGCACGCACGAGATTCACGACAAGCTGGAAGGAGAGGAAGGTCACGCGTCAGCGAAGGTTGCGGCATCCTTCGTCGGTGTGATCGTGCAAATACTCCTCCTCGACATCGTGTTCTCGCTGGATTCGGTGATTACGGCGGTCGGCATGGTCGAGGACATTGCCGTGATGATCGCCGCGGTCGTGGCGGCGGTGGGCGTGATGCTCGTGTCGGCCGGCCCGATCAGCAACTTCGTCGAGCAGCATCCCACCGTGAAGATGTTGGCGCTCAGCTTCCTCCTCCTCATCGGCTTCTCGCTGGTGGCCGAAGGGTTCGAGCACCACATTCCGAAGGGCTACATCTACTTTGCGATGGGCTTCTCGATTTTCGTGGAGATGATCAACCTTCGCGTGCGCGCGAAGACCTCTCCCGTGCAGCTGCACAAGCCTTATACGGACTGAACCCAGTCGGCAATTGCGTCCAGCACGCCTTTGTACACATCCTGCTGTGAGACGCCGGCGGATCGCGGCACCCTCAGCGAGTGGTCGCCTCCGTCGACGACATGGAGCGTCGCTCGCGCGCCAAGGCTCGCGAATGCCGGCCTCACTTCGTCGGGTGTGCCGAACGCGTCGCGCTCGCCCTGCAGGATCAAGACCGGAACGGTGATCCGTGGCAGGTGGCCCACCCGCGGCTGTTCAGGCTTCCCCGGCGGATGCAGTGGATAACCCAGAAGCACGACGCCTTGCAGATCGGCTAACCCCTCGGCAGCCAGGTGTGTAGCCATCCGCCCGCCGAGCGACTTTCCGCCAATGAACAGACGACGGTCTGGCCCAACCCGTTGTCGCGCCTCGGCGACCGTCTCTCGAAACGACGCCTCGAGCACAGGCGCTTTGTCCGGAACGCGGCGCTCCTGCGCCATATACGGAAAGTCGAAGGTGACGACATCGATGCCGCGCTCAGCGAGCCCCCGGGCGAGGGTCACCATGAACGGGTGGAGCTGACCGGCGCCGGCACCGTGGGCGAGGACAAGCAAGGCGTGTTGGACGCGCGCGGAGTCTGCCGGATACACGGTCATTCGGGCTTCAGGCTCCAGGCTTCGGACTTCGGGCGGTGAAGTCATGCCTGTAGCCCGCAGCCCGGAGCCTGAAGGCGAACGGCATCATGCTCCCAGCGACTCGAGGTACTGTCGAATCCGCCGCGCGTTCGTGCCGACGTCGCTGAGGCCCACGCGTGACACGGACCGTACATCGACACGGGTGAGATTGCCCTGCGGCGTGAGGCGGACGACGATATCGTCCTTGAACCCGAAAAAGCGGGTCGTGTCCGTGGCCTCGATCCGGCCCGCGGATGCGTCGGCGGCCACGATTTCCCATCCCGCACGGCGGGCGGCCGCAAGCGCGCGTTCGAACGCCTGCTCGCGCGGCAGTTTCAGCGTCCGCGGTCCAAGATCCGGATATCCCTCGCGCTGACGACGGCCGACGTCCGGCGAGTAATCCAGCTTGTTCGGCGCTTTCGCGCGGAGCGGTACGACGGCCACGAACGTCGGCGGGTCGGTCGTGTCGGTCGTGATGTCGTGAATGGGTGGGACCGAGCGCGCGGCGCGCTGCCACTGATACGGAATAACGAATGCTGTCGCACCGATGACCAGTGCTGCACCAGCCATCCATCGCTGGCCTCGCCCGACCACGAGCGCGACGAGTGCGAGGACCACGGTGAGAACGCCGAGATATGCGGCCCACCGCATCAATGTGAACGCGGTCAGCAGCGGCGTAGACCCCGAACGATACAACGGCCCGGTCGCCATCAGCATTGCGCCGGCGACGATCGCAAGCCCGAGAACGAGCGCATTAAGCTGGCGAAGCATGACGGCGCATTACATCACAAATCGCAAATCACAAATCACAAATCACAAATGATTACCGGTCCAGCCGCTGCGACATGTCGGCGACCACATAAGCCATGACGGCCACGGCCGCCACGCATTGTGCAATCTCGGTTGGTTCGATCTTGTCGACCGTATCGGCCGGTGTGTGGTGGATGAGGAAATACTTCGAGCCGTCCACCTCCAGCGACATGGCCGGAATGTTGGCCGTGTCGACACTCGGGCCGATATCGGCGCCGCCGCCATTCGGGCTGATCCGGATGGCCCCGATGCCGGTCAGCAGCGATGCGATCTCGGTCACGATCGCGCGGCCGCGATCGAGGCCTGAGAATCCAAACCCGACGGGCCGGAACACGCCGGTGTCGGACTCGAGCATCATCACGTGGTTCGGGAGCTCCTTCAGGTACTTGTCGCGGTACGCGACCGCGCCGCGCAACCCGTTCTCTTCGTTGGTCCAGAACACGACGCGGATCGTCCGGCGCGGCCGCAGGTTGAGCCGCTTCAGCACGCGCACCGCTTCCCACATCACGACGCACGCGCCGCCATCGTCGGTGGCACCGGTTCCGACGTCCCACGAATCGATGTGGCAGCCGATCGCGACGATTTCTTCCGGACGCTCCCGGCCGCGATAATCCGCGACGAGGTTCGCTGATTGCGCGTCGGGCAGGGTGGTCGCTTCCATCCGAAGCCGCAGCACGATCCGCTCACCACGGTCGTGCACCCGCTGCAGGCGGTCGGCATCCTCGGTGGCGACTGCCGCGGCCGGAATGGCTCGCGTGCCGGGTGTGTAGTACAACGCGCCCGTATGCGGCGTGCGGAGGCCGGGGGGACCAACGGCGCGAACGAGCGCTGCCACCGCGCCGTGCACGGCCGCGCGGGAAGCGGCATTGGATCGGTAGGCAACGGTTTCGGCGTATGTCGTGTACGGTGCGTTGAACAGCACGATCCGGCCGCGTGCGCGCGCCGACTTCGCCTCGAAGTCCGCGAAGCTCCGCACGACGAGCAGCTCGGCCTGAATGCCGTCGGATGGCGTGCCCACGCTGCCGCCGAGACCGAGCATGACAACGGCATGCGGTCGTGGTTCGACGATCGCGAGGCTTTCCGTCCCGCGTACCCAACGAGGCACCATCACGGGATCTAGATGGACCGCGTCGAAATCCTTGGACATTTCCGTTGATGCCCAGCGAAGCGTCGCCTCGAGCTCCGGAGAGCCGCTGAGCCGGTGCCCGAAGGTGTCCGTCATCAGCGCGAGACGACGCCAGGCGTCGTCATTGTGGGTGGCCGCCTCGATGATTCGCGACGCGGATTGGCGGTACTTCTCGATCCAGGCGTCGGAGGCGCCGGGCGGGCTCGACAGAAGAGCAGCGAGCCCGATGATGGCAAGAGGGCGCGAGAAGGTCGTCACCATGCGGATTTGAATTTATCCTAAGTTGATGCGCCTCGGGGAACTGGGATGGGACGATGCGCTGGCGCGGCATTTCGAGCCGTGGCGCGAGCGGCCCGACGTGCAGCCCGCGCGCGTGGCGATCGAGTTCAATCACATCTACCGCGTCTATGTCGACGCCGGCGAGCTCGAGGCCGTGATCGGCGGCCGTGTGAAGCACCATGCCTCGAGCCGGAGCGAGCTGCCGGCCGTCGGCGACTGGGTCGTCGTGCGGAAACGGCCGGACGAGCGACGCGGTTCCATCCGCGCCGTGCTGCCGCGTCGCAGCCGGTTCTCGCGGAAGGCTGCCGGCAGCGTCACCGACGAGCAGGTTGTGGCGGCGAACGTGGACGTCGTGTTCCTCGTGATGGCGCTCGATCAGGACTTCAGCATCCGGCGGCTGGAGCGTTATCTGCTGCTCGCGCGCGAGAGCGGGGCAGCGCCCGTCATCCTGCTCACCAAACCCGACCTCTGCGAGGATGTCGCCGCGCGCGTGTCCGAGGTGACCGCGACGGCAGGCGACCTGCCAGTGCACGTGCTCAGTCCGAAGAAGAACGAAGGCATCGAACACGTGGCGGCCTACCTGACCGCCGGGCGAACGGGGGCGCTGCTCGGGTCCTCGGGGGTTGGAAAATCCACGATCATCAATCGGCTCATTGGTGAGGACGTCCAGAAGACACGCGAGGTCCGCCAATCGGATTCGAAGGGGCGTCACACGACAGCCCGTCGCGAGCTGGTGCGTCTCCCGAATGGAGGCCTTGTCGTTGACACCCCGGGGATGCGCGAGTTGCAGCTGTGGGACGTTGGAGAAGCGGTGCTCGAGACATTCGACGAGATCGAGGCGCTCGCGTCGCAATGCCGCTTCTCGGACTGTCGGCACCGGGAGGAGCCGCACTGCGCGGTGAAGGCTGCCGTCGCCGAAGGGCGCGTCGCCGCGTCACGGCTGGCGAGCTATCTGAAGCTGCAGGACGAGCTCGCGCTTCTCGCCCGGCAGCAGGACGCGCGCGGACAGATCGACGAAAAACGCCGGTTGAAGGCGATGTCGAGGGCGATCAGGGCGAGGCAGAGGCAGAAGGGGAAACGATGAACGTACGTAGGCCGGTCGGTAGTCCGTTATGCGGCTGCCAACGAGAATTTTGTACCCGTTGTGGGACCGCATAACGGACTAGGGCGCGCGAAGCGCGCCAAGAAGACACTGGGCTAACCAGCCAAGGGCTCTGCCGGGATATCAAGGGCAGAGCCCTTGACTGGTTAGCGGTGGGTCCAGGCGAGCCGTACGATCGCGCAGGGCTTCAAAAACAGTGACCCGATCCGCGACCATGACATTGGCGGGACCAGAGACTGGCCGCGACTTTCCGCTGGGCGGACCTGGTCATGGTCGCTGCGCCGCCGTCATAGTGACTGCGCCGCCGTCATAGTGACTGCGCCGCCGTCATGGTGACTGCGCCGCGGCCATAGTGGCTGCTGCCGCCATCTTCGCGAGGGCGCACGGAACAGAGCGGGCGCCGCGGCGGTTCTGGTGACGGCGCGCGCGACAGTGTGGCATGATTTTGCCGCT
>DASYQV010000047.1:0-10698 GCA_036005125.1 Vicinamibacterales bacterium | reverse complement strand
CGCTTGTACGGGCAGCTGGCCCGCATCGGCAAGGCGCTGTCCAGCCCCCACCGCCTGGAAATCCTGGAGCTGCTGGCGCAAAGCGAGCGGACCGTCGATTCGCTCGCCACCGAGATCGGCCTGTCGCTCGCAAACACCTCGCAACACCTGCAGGCGCTTCGACAGGCGGCGCTCGTCGAGAGCCGGAAGGACGGATTGTTCGTGCACTACCGCCTGGCGGACCCGGACGTTTTTCAGTTGTCCAAGGCCATTCAATCGGTGGCCGAGCGCCGGCTCGCCGATTTCGAACGCCTGGTGCGCGATCACTTCGTCAGCCGCTCCGACGCGGAAGCGGTGCCCATGGCGGAGCTCCTCAAGCGCGCGCGCTCCAGACGGGTGGTCATTCTCGACACGCGGCCGGCGGGCGAATTCCTCGCCGGCCATATCGCCCGCGCGATTTCGGTCCCCGTCGACGAGCTTCAGCGACGTCTGAAGGAGCTCGGCAGGGGCAAGGAATACGTGGCGTATTGCCGCGGACCGTACTGCGTGTACGCCGATCGCGCGGTGGAAATCCTCCGCGCGCACGGACGCCGGGCACGGCGCCTCGTCGGCGGATTTCCCGAATGGCAATCGGCAGGCTTTCCAGTCGAGCGCGACACGTCACGAGGAGTACAGAGATGATCTTCCGTCCCTACTACTACTTCGATCTCGGATGCGCCGCCTATCTTTTCGGCTGCGGCACGCTGGGCCGGTGCGCGGTTGTCGATGCAAGGGTGGACGACGTGGAGGCGTACGGCGCGTTTGCGGCCAGCAAGCGGATGCGCATCACGCACGTGATCGACACGCACGTCCATGCCGACCATCGCTCGGGAGGACCCGAGCTCGCCCGCCAGACCGGCGCGAAATACTGCCTGCAACAATCCGCCGATGTCGCCTTTCCCTTCACCCCTCTCAACGACGGGGACGAGATCGAGCTCGGCAACACGCGTGTGAAAGTGCTCCACACACCCGGCCACTCGCCTGAAAGCATCTGCCTCCTGGTGACGGACCTGAAGCGGGCGTCGGCTCCCTGGTTCGTGCTCACCGGCGACACGCTCTTCGTCGGTGCGGTCGGCCGGCCGGATCTACCGGGTCGGGCTCGCGAAAGTGCTGCCGAGCTCTACACGAGCATCCATGAAAAGCTCTTGACGCTTCCCGATGAAGTCGAGGTCTTTCCCGGGCATTTTTCCGGATCGCTCTGCGGCGCCGGCCTGAGCGGCAAGCCCACGAGCACCATCGCGTTCGAGCGCCGCTGGAATCCGATGCTGTCGCGGAATCGCGAGGCGTTCGTCGAATCGCTGATCGACGTTCCACCAAAGCCGGACGAGATGGCGCGGATTCTTGCGTTCAATCGAGGCCGCGCGGACGTAGAGGCCAACGCGTGACCACGGCGGCCGCGGACAATCGCCGCGCGGTTGTCCGTCTGGGCCTGCTCAACAACTTCTCCCAATTCGCGCTGCTCGTCGTCGTCAACGCCTTTGTCGGCGCGATGGTCGGCATGGAGCGAAGCATCCTGCCGGCCATCGCCGAGCAGGAGTTCCGTCTCGCCGCACGGACCGCGATTCTGTCGTTCATCGTCGTCTTTGGTGTGTCGAAGGCGATCACCAATTACATTGCGGGTCGATTGGCCGATCGCACCGGCCGGAAGGTGGTGCTCGTCGCTGGCTGGTTGATCGCCACGCCGGTGCCGTTCCTCCTGATGTGGGCACCAGGCTGGACCTGGATTCTTGCGGCAAACGTGCTGCTCGGGGTGAGCCAGGGCTTCACGTGGTCCACGACCGTCATCATGAAAATTGACCTCGTGGGATCCGAGCGACGCGGGCTGGCAATGGGGTTGAACGAATTCGCCGGGTACGTCGCGGTGGCGGGTGCGGCACTCGCCACGGGATGGATCGCCGCCCGTACGGGGTTGCGACCCGAACCGTTCTATCCGGGCGTCGTCTTCGTGATCGCCGGACTGGGCCTGTCGGCTGTCCTCGTGCGGGAGACAGCATCGCACGTTGCGCTCGAATCGAATCTGCGCGCGACATCCGAGCAGGTTCCCACGCCGCGTGAGGTCTTCTGGCGAACGTCGATCGGCGATCGCAACCTGTCGAGCATCACCCAGGCCGGACTGGTGAACAACCTCAATGATGGCATGGCGTGGGGATTGTTTCCGCTCGTCTTCGCGGACGCGAACATGAGTCTGGCGCGGATTGGTGCGCTTGCGGCGATCTATCCGGCAACCTGGGGGATCGTGCAGCTGGCAACCGGCGCCATATCCGATTACATCGGAAGGAAGTGGTTGATCGCCGCCGGCATGTGGGTGCAGGCAGTCGGCATCGCCATCGTCGTCATGTCGACGAGCTTTGCCGGCTTCGCAACCGGTGCAGCGCTCCTGGGTATCGGCACCGCAATGGTGTATCCCACGCTCCTCGCGGCGATCGGGGACGTGGCTCATCCCGTCTGGCGGGCGTCGGCAGTGGGGGTGTACCGCCTGTGGCGGGATCTCGGTTACGCCGTCGGCGCACTCCTCGCGGGAATCATCGCGGACCTCATCGGTTTGTCCGGCGCGATGTGGGTGGTCGCGGGGATTACGGCCGCGTCGGGAGTGCTAACCGCAGTTCGCATGCGTGAGACGTTGCAGCACTCGACTCGAATTTGAGGATTGGTGATTGGTGATTGGTTGGTGATTTGCGATTGGTGATTTGACGATCGCATTGGTGATCGACGGATCGGCAGTTAGGCGGTTCCATTCATAAAATAGATCACCAATCCAAAATCACCAATCGCAAACCAATCATCAATCCCAAATCCTCAATCTTCAATCCGAGCTCGCCCTTCCCTACTTCGGCGCTGGGAAATACGCGACCCTCTCTCCACGCTGCGATCCAAGCCACATCTCATTCCCAATCTGAATCGCCGTGGTCGACGCCACGAATCCGTCCATGGCAGGGTGTTGAAAAATCCGCCGGACCTCCAGCGTCTGGGGGTCGATCCTCGCGACGTTCGACGTTTCTTTCAACGGCTCGCGCGGCCCGCTGATCGAGCGTCCATTCTTGTCGGTATGGCCCGCTGCGAAAATCACCGAGCCGTCGCTCGACATCCGCACGTTGTCGGGCCGGAATCCCAGCTTGACGACGTCCTTCTGGATCGGCTCCGCACGCGAGAGGCGCGTGAGCTTTTCTTCGGCCCACCCGGCGATGTAGAGCCAGCGCCCGTCCTTCGAGATCTCCAGCCCGTTCGGCGCCGTGCCTTCGCTGCCCGGCACCCGCCTCCACCCCGTGTCGGTGTGGTACTGCCACACGTCGTTCGTCCCTCCGTTCGTGGCCGCAAAGCCACCCTCGGGAAGCGCGACGACGCTATTGAAGTTGTGAATCGACAGCGCCGGCGCGCATCCGATCCACGTGAGCGATGGAGACGTGCCCCGGGCGTCTACCTCGAACACCTCGATCGACTCGCGGGGCCCGTGATGGACGACATACAACGTGTGGACGGCGTTCTGTCCCGGTTTGAGATAGAGACCGTGGGCTCTGAATGCGTCCGGCGTCTTGAGCTGGAGCGGACCAGGACACGTGGGGTAGGTCGTGGCGTCGAACCGCTCGTTCCGTGATGAGGTCGGGAAGAGAACCGTCGCGGTCTTGTTGCGCACGCTGACGAGATGGAGCCGCCCGCCCTCGCGATTTCCAGAAGTGATGACCCATTCCGCTCCCGGCAGGACGGCGAGGTCCTCCGGGCTGATGAGATCGCAGACGAACCGGATCTCTCCAGACGGCTTGCAGGGTGTCGCGCCGACGACGGCATAATCGGGTTCCGCCCTTCTGGACTCTTGAGCGGGTCCCGGAGCGGTCTCGGCCGCACGGCAGCCGAGCGCGAACAATGCGGAGAAACCAAGCAGGGTCAATGTTGGAATTCTCACGACGTCCCTCCACGCCAGCGCGATCCGATTCACGCCGTGCCGTTCAGCCGGCTCGTGCCGCATTCTTGCACACTTGTGGGGAATCCCGGGGATTGTTTGGTCTCCGGCCTGCGCACGACCAACCGGTCGACGTCAGCCGTTCCAGCACATCGCGAAGATCGCCATGGTTCCTGATTCGAGTTCCTTGCGATCGGGGAAGGAAATATCGCATTCATTTTGCAAGGCTGGGCCCCGGAGGTTTTTCATTCCATGCGAAGAATTCTTTGGGGAACACTAATCTGGCTGATCGGTATCGGCGCTGCCGCAGCCGCGATACCGTCATCCGACGCGAAGAGGCTCAACGAAGCCGCTCAGGTAGTGACCGAGCTGCGTGCCACCCCTGAAAAGGGCATTCCGGGAGACCTGTGGGACAAAGCCGCGTGCGTGGTGGTCATCCCGGGCATGAAGAAGGCCGCGTTCGTTTTCGGCGGAGAGTACGGCAAGGGTGTGATGAGCTGCCGCACGGGCAACGCGTGGAGCGCACCCGTGTTCATGCAGCTTGCGAAGGGCAGCTGGGGCCTCCAGATCGGCGCGCAGGCGATCGACCTCGTGCTGCTGGTGATGAACCGTGAAGGCGCTGACAAGCTGCTCGGGGACAAGGTCACGCTGGGCGCCGACGCGGCGATTGCGGCGGGCCCGGTCGGACGATCGGGCACGGCGGCCACCGACGCGAGGCTGTCGGCGGAGATCCTTTCCTACTCACGCACGAAGGGTATCTTTGCCGGGATCGATCTCTCGGGCGGCGTGCTGCGTCCCGACAAGGACGTGAACGAAAAGGTGTACGGAGCGAAAGCCGCCACTGAAATCATCGCCAGTACGGCGTCAACACCTGCCGAGGCGCGCGCGTTCGTGAACACGCTCGGACGCGAAGCCCGCGCGACAACCGGCCAGCGGTAATACCGCGGCAATAGAGGTACGCGCCGGCGCCGCCGCACGGCGCGAACCAGTCAGAGTCGGGCCGGCGCCAGCCGGCCCTCTGCCCACGTCCTTCCCGCCCGCACGGATTGCAGTAGCCTCGAGCGTCCTTTTCGGCCATCGCGGAATCGCTATACGATTGCCCCGGATGCCCGACCGACAGCCCGTGCTGAAACTGACCGATGCGACGGTGGTCAAAAACGGCAAGGCCGTTCTGGACCGCTTGTCCCTGACGATTTGCGCCGGTCAACACACCGCGATTCTTGGACCGAACGGAGCCGGGAAGACGTCGCTCATCAACCTGCTGACATGTCAAGACGCCGCGGTGGCCAGCGACGGCACACCGCCGGTTGAAATCTTCGGCGGCTCGCGATGGAACATCTTCGAGCTTCGCCCGCGCATCGGCGTGGTGTCTCAAGAGCTCCACCATCGTTTCGTCAACGGCAACAGCGAGGGCTACATCGGCGGAGAGGAGGCCGTGCTCTCGGGAATGCTCGGCACCTACGGCATCGTGCGGAAGGACGCCGTGACGGAGTCGATGCGCCTTCGTAGCGCTGAAGCGCTCGAGCGCGTCGGTGCCTTGCACCTTCGCGCGAAGCGGCTCAACGAGATGTCGACAGGCGAGGCGCGCCGGGTTCTCATCGCGCGCGCGCTCGTCACGTCGCCCCAGGCGTTGGTGTTGGACGAGCCGACAGCCGGCCTGGATCTGGTGGCGCGTCACCGGTTTCTCGAGCACGTGAGCGTCATTGCCCGGACGGGCACGACCGTCGTCCTCGTCACGCACCATGTCGAGGACATCATTCCGGAGATCGAGCAGGTGGTGCTGTTGAAGAACGGGTGCGTCGTTCGCGCGGGGGACAAGCGGTCGATCCTGACAGCCGCGAATCTGAGCGCGCTCTTCGACGCTTCGATCACGCTCGATGAGGTCGGCAGCCGCTACTTCGCGCGGGCCTGAGTACGTAGGCCCTGAGTACGTAGGCCGCATCTTTAGATGCGGCCCCATGCCTCCTGCGCCAGATCTGAAGACCCGGCCTACGTGCGAGCACGATTTACCGCGACGGTCGAGTCAGGCCTGCCTTCTCGCGCTCGAGCGCGCGCGCGCCCGCGAGAATGCTCGTCAGCGCGTAATTCCCCTCGTGACACGCCGACTCGTAGATCTGATTGGCCTTCTCGTCCAGTTTCGTCAGAGGCAGCTCGATCGTCCACGGGCGCGTGAAGGTCGTCGGATCCTCGACCGTGATGCGGTACACCAGCAGATCGGGACCCGTCCGCGTGTACCGCTCGGTCAGATGCAGGTTTTCACCCGCGCCCTCGAAGTTGGTCTTGTCGGAGAAATTCGTCACATCGACGACCAGCGTGTCACCGTCCCACCGGGCGCGCGAGTCGCCATGGTACTGTCGGATGCGCGGGGGCAGCGGCGGCTGATTGCCGACGGGAATGATCCGGAAGGCGCCGCCGGCGTGTCCGTCCTCCATGAAAATGGAGACCACACCCTTTGACTGGACGATGCGACGGGCTCCCGACGACACGCCTTTGATGAACGGCATGATCGTGCCGATGCAGCGGTCGTTCCGGCGCTGTTCGGGATGGTCGGCGATCCCGCCAGGCCCGGCCTCATTCGGCGCGTTTCGTCGGAGATCTTCGAGGCGCTTCTGCCCTTCGGGCGTCCGCGGCGGAATCCGCCCGTCCGGTGGATCCACGACGAACGAGGTCCGCTTCGTGCGGATCACCTTCTCGTGCGCGCCGCCCCTGCTGAAGACCTGGTTGTACGCGCCGGCAACGTCTTCCTCTGTACCCCGCTTGGCGCGGGCGCGGCCGCCGGCGCCATCACCGCCGAACTTGGCGGCGTGCTCCTTTTCCAGTTGAACGACTTCCTCTTCCGTCAGGAACTCTTTCCCCGCGAGCTCCTTGGGTCGCTCCAACGGGGTGAACACGTAGCCGACCTGCCAGATCCCGTTCAAATCCGGCTCACCCCAAGGGGTCTTGAACGCCGCGGCTGACCCCGGAGTCTGACCGGAGACGATGACGACCAGCAACCCTGCGCCGATCACAAAGGATAGCGCCCCGAGTGCTGCAAGATGCCGAACGCGCATGGCCGACCTCCTTCTAGCGCCTGCCCGAGTCGAAGCGTCCCCAGATGCTCGTCAGATAGTCCTGCGCCTGACCGAGCGCCGGTTCGGAGGCATCAGCTTACACCCAATTTGACTGCCACCGGGCACTGACTTTCAGTCCGGAAGTCCCTTGACTCCAGGCTCCAACTGCAGACCCAGGCTGTTCTGGAACATGGCCAGGAGCGTGTAGTTCCCGACAATCAGCACCACCTCCACGCGCTGATTCTCGCTGTAGCGCTGCCCGAGTGAGCTCCACGTCGCGTCGCTCACGAAACGGCTCCGATGTAATTCGTCCGCCGCCCGCAGGAGCACCGCATCGAACGCGCTCCACTCCTTCGCGTCCGGTCCCCTGGTCACTCGTGAGATTTCCTCGTCGGTGAGTCCGGCTTTTTTGCCTGTGATGTTGTGGCGACCCCAGATGTAGTTGCCGCGAGACAACCATGCGGTTCGAAGGATCAACAGCTCCTTCTCGCGGAGAGGGATGGTGTAACCGTTCACGAAGTGAGAGGTGAACGCCGAGAACTTGCGACACATGTCCAGATCGGCGGGACAGAGTGCCTGCGTACCGCTCGCGGCACCTTCGCGGGGTTTGATTCGTGTTGTCGTGAGGCGTGTGAACGCTTCGACTCGTTTCACCGGGGAAGATTCAATGCCGCCATTCTGGACCGCACGACCGATGCGTGGCGCATCCACGAATAGTGCGGCCAGTACACCTGCGACGATGGCAACAGCAGTCTTCATAAGCAGCCTCCGTCATGACGCCGGGGTAATAGTAGTTGAGAACATGCCGGCCGATGACACTCACTGCGCGCGTGTCCGCGGCGCTCTTCGCGCGCGGAAAGAGCCGTTGCGGCTGCCGCACGAGCGGTGTAGCATGCCCGGCGCTTTGACCGATCCTCTCCCTTCCGGGAGAGGCGATTTCAAAGGAGATGCTATGCGAGCCGTGACCGCCCTGCCCATTGTTGGCGCGATTGTCGTGATCAGCGGCGGCGTCTGGTTGTACGCCCAGCAACAGAAGACCTCGACGCCGATGTTGTCGCCGCAGGATTATCTCGAGATTCAACAGCTGTACGGCTACTACACGCGGGACGTCGATCCCGGCTCGGAGCGGGACGCCTCGTGGCTGTTTGCGCCTGACGGCTCGTTCGAGGTCAGGGGTCAGAAGCACACCGGCCGGAAAGCGCTGCAGGAGTTCTACGAAAGGATTCGAAAGAACCAGTCCTTTGGCATCCGCCACGTGAACTCGAATTTTCTCCTCTTTCCCACTCCCGAAGGCGCCAGGGGAACCGCATACATGGTGCAGGTCGAACGCCGGGACGCCTCGAAGCCGGTCCAGACCACCTTGTTCGGGGTCTATCACGATACGTTCGTCAAGACTCCTGAAGGATGGCGATTCAAGTCGCGCGTCTTCCGGCCAGACGGCCCCGACGCGCCGCTCCCGAAATCTGATTGAGGCCCCTAACAGGCATCAGGTATCAGGCATCAGGTATCAGGCATCAGGTATCAGGCATCAGGTATCAGGCATCAGGCATCAGGGCTGTCTCAGGCACCAGGGCTCAGGTATCAGCATCAGGGCTGTCTCAGGCTCCAGTGCTCAGGTATCAGGCATCAGTGCTGTCTCAGGGATCAGGTTTCTGGCGGCGAGCATAGCCCTGATGTCTGATACCTGATGCCTGATCCCTGAGACCGCCCTGATACCTGAAACCTGATGCCTGATGCCTGCTATGCCCCGTGACAACACGAGGGACATTCTTACACTCCTGTTATCCCCGGCGAAGGGCAGATCACGATTTGAACGCGCCTATACGGGTGCACCTCCGTGATCGCCCTCTGGCACGACCATTGCCCCTCGACGTGCGTGCCTCTGCCAATCCGGACCCGTCTTCTGGCCGTGATTCGTGTGCGACCCCGACTGTTCGTGTCGAGTGTGATCGCGCTCGGTCTCGCCCTCTTTCTCGCTGTGGCCGCGTCGATCGGTTTTGTTTATCAGGCGGTCGCGGACCTGCCGGACTCGCAGGCGGTGCGCGCCGTTGGCTCCATGGCGCGCGCGACGACGCTCGTCGACGTGAAGGGACGGCACGCCTTCACAATCTTTCAGGAGCAGCGGCTGCCCGTACCGCTCGGGAAGGTTTCTCCGGAGCTCGTCCGCGCACTTGTCGCGATCGAGGATCAGCGCTTCTACGAGCACGGCGGGTTCGACCTGATTCGCGTGCTCGGCGCCGGCTGGAGGAACCTGCTCGCAGGCCGTGCCGAGCAGGGCGGCAGCACGATCACGCAGCAGCTCGCCAAGCTGGCGTTCCTCTCGCCCGACAAGACAGTCCGCCGAAAGCTGCAGGAGATTGTCGTCGCGACGCGCCTCGAGCGTGCGTTCAGCAAGGACGAGATCCTCGAGCTCTATCTGAACAAGGCGTACTTCGGCGACGGTCTGTACGGAGTGGAAGCGGCCTCGCTCGGGTATTTCGGCAAGCATGCGACGGACCTGCACCTCGCGGAAGCGGCCTTGATCGCCGGGCTCGTGAAATCGCCGTCGGCGTATGCGCCAACCGCGAGCCCGCAGCGGGCGCTCGCGCGCCGCAATCTCGTGCTGCGCGTGATGCTCGATGCGGGCCTGATCGATCGGCCTGCATATGTAGAGGCGCGGCGACAGCCCCTGAAGGTGAACGACGCGCTGCGCCGGGAGGAGGCGTACGGACAGTACTTCAAGGAGGACGTTCGCAAGCAGATCGTCGATCGGTTTGGATGGGACCGGGTCTACCGGGAGGGGCTCACGGTCGAGACGACCCTCGACCTGGACATGCAGAAGGCCGCGGAGGCTGAAGTCGCGCGCGCGCTCGCCGAGATCGAACAGCGGCAGGGTCGCCGCGGACGGCAGCGTGCCGCAACCGACCCGCTGCAGGCGGCGCTCGTTGCGCTCGATCCGCGCACCGGCGAGGTGCGCGCGCTCGTCGGCGGCCGGGCCTTCGACCAGAGCCGGTTCGATCGCGTGACGCAGGCCCAGCGCCAGCCGGGGTCGGCCTTCAAGCCGTTCGTCTACGCGGCGGCCCTGGAGCAGGGCTTCACTCCGGCGACGGTCCTTCACGACCTGAGCGCGCCCGTCGTGACGGCAGGCGGCGGCTGGGCGCCCGCAGATGCGCACCTCGAAGGCGATGCGCTCACGATGCGCGCGGCGCTGCGGATGTCGAGCAATCGCGCGGCGGTCCGGATGATCGAGGACGTCGGAGTGGCCGCCGCCGTGCAGTACGCGGAACGCTTCGGCATGCCCGGCATGCCGCAGGTGCCGTCGGTTGCGCTCGGATCCGGAGAAGTGACGATGCTGTCGCTGGTATCCGCGTTCGGCGCGTTTGCGAACGAAGGAAAGCTCGTGCCGCCGTCGCTCGTCCGCCGCGTCACGAGCAGCTCCGGTCAGGTCCTTTACGAATCGGAAGCGACCGCTCAGGCGGTTGTCAGACCTGCAACGGCGTATCTCATCACGTCGATGCTCGAGGATGTGGTGAACGCAGGGACAGGAGCCCAGGTCCGAAGGCTTGGATTCAATCTTCCGGCAGCGGGAAAAACCGGCACGACGAACGACTATCGCGATGCCTGGTTCATTGGATACACGCCGACGCTCGTGACCGGCGTCTGGGTGGGGTACGACCAGCCTCGCATGATCATGCAGGGCGGCTATGCCGCGCAGCTGGCGGTGCCGCTCTGGACGCGTTTCATGATGACGGTCAC
>DASYQV010000046.1:0-18640 GCA_036005125.1 Vicinamibacterales bacterium | reverse complement strand
TCGGACCGGCGAGAACCGGTGCCGACGGCGGATGGGGCGCGGGCCACGTGCTGAGCCGGCTCGAGCGAGTTGCATCCAGCCAGCTCGCGCGGCAGACGCCGACGACGCCCGATCTCGTGGCGGTCTGCTGTGGTGAGATGCGATACCGCATGATCGGACCGCATCGCGGGGGACGCACGACGGCTGCCGCCGGCATTCCCGATCAGCCGCATGTCTTCTACGTCGGCGTTGTCAATGGCGGCGTCTGGAAGACGACCGACGCCGGACGCACGTGGAGGCCCATCTTCGACGATCAGCCCACTGGTTCCGTCGGAGCCATTGCCGTGGCGCCCTCCGATCCGAACGTGATCTACGTAGGAACAGGCGACGGCCTCATCAAGTCCACCGACGCCGGGCAGACATGGACGCGTCTGGGTCTTCGCGACGCGCAGCAGATCCCGCAGATCGTCGTTCACCCGAAAGAGGCGAACCGGTTGTGGGTGGCGGTGCTCGGACACCCGTTCGGCGCAAACGAGGAGCGTGGCGTCTTCCGATCGAGCGACGGCGGACGAACGTTCGAGAGAGTGCTTTACCAGGGCCCCGACACCGGCGCCGCCGATCTCGCGCTCGACCCGCGGACCCCGGATGTCGTGTACGCCGTGCTCTGGGAAGTGCGGCAGGCGCCGTGGGAGAACGCGGACTTTCGCGGTGGGGGTACCGGCATCTTCAAGTCGAGCGATGGCGGCACCACCTGGCGGCCCATCAACAAAGGTCTTCCGACGTTCGACGCGGATCGTCTCGGCCGCATCCGCCTGACGATCGCGCCGGGCAACGCGAAACGATTGTTCGCGACGATCGAGGCGACGCGGAAAGCCGGACTCTATCGCTCCGACGATGCCGGCGAAAGCTGGGAGCTCGTCAACGACGATCCGCGGATCACGATGCGCGAGTCGGACGTCGCTGAGGTCAGTGTCCATCCCACGAACCCCGACATCGTATTCACGGGCGCCATCGCCGCGTGGAAGTCCAGCGACGGCGGCCGGACGTTCAACGCGCTGCGAGGCGCACCGGGAGGCGACGACTATCACCGCATCTGGATCAATGCCAGGAATCCCGACATCATGCTGCTCGCGACGGCACAGGGCGCGGTCGTGACGCTCAACGGCGGCGCGTCCTGGAGCTCTTCCTACAACCAGCCGACCGCACAGTTTCACCATGTCAGCACGGACTATGACTTTCCTTACCGTGTGTGCGGGGGACAGGAGGAAAGCGGCTCGGCCTGTGTGGCGAGCCGCGGCGATCACGGACGCATCACGTTCCGTGAGTGGCAGCCCGTTGGCGCCGAACCGCACGGCTACGTCGCGCCCGATCCGACGAACCCGGATGTCTATTACGGCGGGAAGGTGACCCGGCACGACTGGCGAACGGGGCAGACGCACAGCGTGGCCCCCTTGCCCGTGCAGCGGGGCGACTACCGGGTCGCGCGGTCGATGCCGCTGCTTTTTTCGCCAGCGGACCGCAGGACGTTGCTCTTCGCGTCGAACGTCCTCTGGAAGACGCTCGATGGCGGCCAGCACTGGACCGCGATCAGCCCCGACCTGTCGCGAGAAACGTGGGACGCTCCCGCGAACGTCGGGAAGTATCGAGCGACGCCCGAGGCGCGGCCGGCGCGGCGCGGCGCCATCCACACCATCGCGCCCTCGCCGCTCGATATCAACGTGATATGGGTGGGCACCGATGATGGTCTCATCCACGTCACCCGCGACGGCGGGAAGACGTGGTCCAACGTGACGCCGCCGTCGCTTGTCCCCTGGGCCACCGTGGCGTTGATGGAGGCGTCGCACTTCGCCGTCGGCACGGCCTACGCCGCGGTGAATATGTCCCGACTCGACGACGGGCGGCCGCACGTCTATCGCACGCGCGACGGTGGCCAGACGTGGATCGAGATCACGCGCGGCATCCCGGCCGGTGGAGTGGTCAACGTCGTTCGCGAGGACACACGTCGGCGCGGGCTGCTGTTCGCGGGGACCGAGCATGCCGTCCACGTCTCGTTCGACGACGGCGACGACTGGCACTCGCTGCGCTTGAACATGCCGGCGACTTCGATTCGCGACCTCGTCATCAAGGACGACGATCTCGTCGTCGGCACGTACGGCCGCTCGTTCTGGATTCTGGACGACATCACGCCGCTGCGGCAGGTGGGCCCGCGCGTCGCCGCGTCCGGCGTGCACCTCTATCGCCCCCAGGACGCCTGGCGGGTCCGGTCGAACATGAACACCGACGCGCCGCTCCCGCCGGACGAGCCGGCCGGAGAGAATCCGCCGGACGGCGCCGTCATCGATTACTGGCTGAAGGCGGCGGTTGCGTCGGTCGTGATTGAAATCCGCGACGCGGGCGGAAGAGTCGTGCGGCGCCAGACGAGCGAAGAAAAGTCAGACCCTCCGCGCGACGAGGGGAACGTGCCGCGCTACTGGATCCGCCCGCCGCGCCTGCTCGCGAGGACGGCAGGCATGCACCGGGTCGTGTGGGATCTCCGATTCGCGCCGCCGAAGACCGACGCGTTCTGGTTTTCGATTGCAGCCACGCCGGGCAACACGCCGCGCGGGCCGGCGGGTCCCTGGGCGATGCCGGGTGGTTACACCGTGCGCCTCACCGCGGGTGGGCAGACGCTGACGCAGCCATTGCTCGTCAGGATGGATCCGCGTGTGAAGACGGCCTCGTCCGGACTCGACCAGCAGTTCAAGCTCTCGATGCGGCTGTACGCCGCGATGAACCGCACCTTTGATCTGATTCGATCGAGGACCGGCGGCACCGGCCCGGCTCCTGAAACCTCCGGGTCTCACACCGACGCTCTCGAACGCGCGCGCGCGGTCCATCGTCAGCTCACGGAGATTTACCACGTGATTCAAGGCGCGGACGTGGCGCCGTCGGCTCAGGCGGTGCAACAGGCGGAAGAACTGCTGCAAGAGGCCGAGGCCCTGGGCGATTTGTGATTTCCCGGATACATGCGGGACCGCGATCCGCGTCCGCGTGTCAGCGGCCTGCCAGGGCGTGTCGCGGTCAAAAGACCGACGCCAGTGCATTGAAGACCAACCAATGATTACAATGCCTCCCATGTCAACTGTAGGCGTGCTTCCGATCGGCGAACCCGTCGTGGGACCTCCCGCCGTGCGTCCCGAGCGCCGGCTGCTCGCGGCGCTTCGATTCGAGCTGCGTGGACTGGATCCCGATCGCGACGCCGACGACCTGTATCGCGTGGGACATCAGGAACCTGGCGCCGACATGCTCTGGGCGTACATGGCCTACGGACCATTCGAGAGCCGCGACGACATGCACACCTGGCTGCGCACCTGTGCGGCATCGGAGGATCCGCTCTTTTACACCGTGATCGAGCGTGCGACGGGGCGGCGCGTCGGCATGTGCAGCTTCATGAACATCGCCCCCGACATGCGTCGGATCGAGATCGGCCACATCTGGTACGCGCCGCCGCTGCAGGGCAGCGGCATCAGCGCCGAGGTCACCTGGATGCTCCTCTCGGAGGCATTCGACGAGCTCGGCTACCGCCGCGTGGAGTGGAAGTGCAACGCGCTCAACGAGCGATCGCGCCGCGCGGCGCTCAAGCTCGGCTTCGCCTTCGAGGGCGTCTTCCGCCAGCACATGATCGTCAAGGGGCGCAATCGCGACAGCGCCTGGTTCTCGATGCTCGATTGCGAGTGGCCGTCGGCGCGCGCGGCCCTCGAGGCCCGGATGGGTCGTTGAGTCAATTCTTGATTCGTGATTTTGGACTCAATACGCAGACGGCGCGGCCTGCGAATGTCCTTCAGTTGATCGTGTAGGGCGGCTCGAAGTCTCTGCCGATGCGCCGTCCGGCGATCCACCGCAAGCCATAGACCACACGCGGATCGGTGAGCGACTTCGCCGAGTCCTTGCCAGATATCTTCTCTTTCAGCATGGCCGGGACCACCTCCAGCATGATGTGTGCCGCGGTGTCCTTGAAGTAATCGATGTCCACCTCCACCTTCATGCATTCGACGCCGTCCATGGTCCGGGTCTCACCTTCGTGGAAGGTCAGCTGCACGTTGCCCTCACCGAAGTCGGTCTGCTTGTAGCTGTCGGTTGCGCCCGGGTGCAGGGTCGCAGGCGCGCTCGTCAACCGGCTGAGCCCGTTCGCGCCCTGATTGTCGCGCGTCTCTCTGACCTGCGCGAGAAACCGTGCGTCCACCCACGCGAACACGCGATCCTGCCGCGGCGCCGAGTGGAGTGCCTTGAAGGACCGCAGCGGGTTCTGGTCGAGGCCCGCGGCCGGCGCGAGCTTCATCTGCTCGAGTGCCGTCGTGATGTTGAGCAGACATGCCAGCGCCGGCTTGTCGTCGTCCACCAGCCGCTCGTAGAGTGATCGGGGGTCTGCCGGCGTATCCCCGCACAGGAACGCGTGGAGATCGTGGAGATCCGGGCGCCTTGCGATGTCGTCGAAGGAGTGGAACAGGAAGGTCGCCTGCCGCCGCAACATCATCAGGTCGAGCACCTGCTGCTGGTTCGACGACACTTTGATCGGCGTGAAGCCCGCGTCCGAATGGTCTTTCGCGGAAACGAGGACGGTGTAATTGTCTTCGAGATTGTCGCGAACCTCCAGACTGGTCAGCTCGATCGAGCTGCGATCGACAAACGTTCGGACCACGTTCCGGTGCCTGCCGTCCAGCGCCGTCAGCAGCAGCCGTGTTGCACCGAGAGGGATCCGCTGCCCGTTGAAGATGTTGACGAGGATTGTGCCTGTGCTCATGTCTGTAAGATTGTGACGGCGCCGCCCCAGATGTAGTCGTCGTCCATGTTCTGATACCAGACGGAAATTCCGTTCAACGCTTCGCCGGTGACGTGGGTGCGCACGTTGACCAGTTCGCCCGCCGGGATGACCCTGACGATGGGTGCGCTGGTCGATGGCTGACCGCGCCGGACATTGACGGTGCTGCGCGTGCGAAGGGCCTGCGGCTCCTCGACGGCGGGGCCGCCGGCTTCGAGGATCAGGCGAGTGATGTCGGCCATGTGTCCCGGGCATGTCTTGTCCGCCCGGATCTCGCGATGCATGATCACGTTCCGGCGCGTGATCGGGGTCAGCGCGGAGTACCGGGTCGCGATGTCGCGAAGCAGGGCGGCGCTGGCCGCATACATCGCGTCCGGCCACGGGTCGTCGACGCGTCCTTCGTGCTCGATGCCGATCGTGTAGAAGTTCGGATTGATCAGCTGTCCGTCCGGCCCGCGCTTCAAGCCCGGCCACGTCGGTTCGTGCACGATGCCGCAGTGGAAGGCCGTATCCTGCTCGTCCACGTATTTGTGGATTTCGCCTGTACGGCTCACCGAGTAATGCGCAGACCGTTTCAGGGCGAGGGCCGTGCTGAGAGACGTCGCGTCCGCATCTGCCTGGCTGCCGTCGATGAGGTGAATCACCACGGCCTCGATCTGCAGGTGCGACGGACGGCCCTTGCGGAAATTCTCCGGGGCGCATCCGATTCTCGTGATCCGCATCATCATGATCGCTAACCCACGGCTCCCGTGGCGGACAGGTCTCCGGCTTCTCCGGCGGTTTCTGGAACTGCTCTCACCGCTGGAGTGGGCGCCGGTCGCGGCGTCGGCGGTTGCGTCGTCGGACGCCCGCCACGTTCGGCATCATCTTTCCTGGCCAGCAGAGACCGCAGCTTGAGCAGGTCCTTCAGCATATCGAACCAGAATGGCGCGCTAAGCGAGAGCAGCACCCACGACAGCAGTACCCCGGGCACGGCGTTCCTGGCGGGCAGGTAGACGCGCAACCGGTCCCATGTCGTCGCCGGTTCGGTGGGCTGGACGACACGCGGGAGCAGATTGATCGCCGGCGAGCCAAGCAGTGTGAGCGATTCTCTTGCCTGCGCGAGGCTGTCCTCGTTGGACGCCAGTCGCTGGGCTCGCTGTTGCGGAGACAACCGGTCGGATGCACGGATCGCGTCCCGTTCCTCATCGAGGCTGGCCGCCACCTGCACGAACGTGTCCCGGTAGGCGTCGTCTATCGACAGACGCTTCAGCAGCGCGAACGAGTCGAGTTGCAGTGCGACCGCGACCAGGAGCGCGACGGCGCTGACCCACAACTTGCTCTCGGCCGTGAAGCCGTCGGCCACTCGAGTCATGGTGCCATCGAAGCTCGTATGAAGCTTCCCGAGGAAGTCACTGGTCGCGCAATCGGCCACGGCATTCGCGCGCCAGCGCGTCGATGGCTGGTCAGGCTGGGCGCGCTCGTTTTCCACCACCTTGAGCCTGATTGCGCGCAGCGTCGCCGCCGGGTCTTCCACGCCCGTCATGCGCAGCGCCTGCGCGACCGCGTTCTGCGCCTGGGCAATCTTCTTCGGTGTTTCTCCGGCCTGGGCCGGATACATGAGCGGCCCTTCACCGGCCGCGAACTCGATCATGAGATAGGCGAGCTCTTCCCGCTGGACGATAGACCCCGGGCTGACCGGCGGCAAGGGTTCGACGTCCTCGTTCTTTCGCGCAGCCCGTCTCGCTCGCAGCGCGCCGATCCACCTGCGCAGCGGCGTGAACATCGTCTGCTGACCGATCAGGGGATGACGGACGATGAGCCTCGAGAGGTACAGCGCGTGATCGCTCATTTCCGTCGGTTCGATGGAGATGATCACGCGCCTGAGTCCGCGCTGCAGGTGACGTGCCCTGGCGAAGGTCCCGTTGAGGAGCGTCTGCGTAATTGCCAGGACGATGGTGCTGACGACAACCATCACCAGGGCCAGGCCGATCAGGATGTCAACATACTTGAGGATCGGAATGTCCACGGCCGCGCCTCCTCTCTAACCAGACAAGGGCTCCGCCCTTGATATCCCGGTGGAGCCCCTGCCTGGTTAGTTAGACCAGTATCTCTTTGGCGCGCTCCGCGCGCCTAGTCCGTTATGCGGTCGCAACGGGTACAAAAAATTCTCATTGGCAGACGCATGACGGACTGAGCCGGCCATTTTCGTGACTTTTCCGTGCAGATTGTTCAACCGGACATGACCGTGGTCCGGGTCCGGACACGCACAGTCAGTGGCGGCCGCCGAAACAGGCGCATTCGGGCGCATGCACACAAGTGACGGGCGGTTGCGCGGATTCGCGTGCGCAAGCGTTACTCTCCTCAAGCTGTGGCCCGTCGCGCACCAGAAGGCGGAGCGCCAGCGAGCCGCGAAGACAGGTCCGGATGCCCGCGATGCATGGCTCGAACGCGCGGAAACGCTCGCAATGATGCCGGTCGCGGTCCTCGTGCGCGAGCTGCTCGCCATGGTGACGCAGACGCTGTTCCTTGCCACCGGCGGCGTGCTGCTGATGGTGGCGTTTCTCGCGTCGATGCCCGTGCACTCCCGGCAGACGCTGATTGGCATCGCGTGGGTCGACGCGTTCGCGCTCAGCGCGACGGCGCTCGCGATCTTCGTTCAGGCGGATCGGGACGAGCTCCTGAGCCGGCTCACGGCCACCCCCGTCGGCAAGGTGACGTGGGATGTCGCATTCCTCAGCAAGGTGGCGCTGTATGCCGGCGTCCCGTTGCTGACCCTGTTCACATCGCAGTTCCGGGAGCTGACCGACAGTCTCGGGCGGTGGCTCCAGTCGTTGCGTTCGCAGCTGCCCTGAGCAGTTGTCGGCCCGCGCGCCAACAACAGGGTTCGCGCGCGTCGCACGCGCGGCACGGTCGGCTACTGGCCGCGAAACGACGCCAGCGCCCGTGCGAACGCCTCATAGGCCACCTGGTCGAACAGCACGAACCGTACTTCGTCGACCTGCGTGTCCGCGCTCCGCGTGGCGCCGAGCGCGACGGGCGCGGCCTCGTCCAGGGGGTAGCCGTAGACGCCGGTCGAGATCGCGGGAAAGGCGACGACCCGCGCGCCGATCTCGTCGGCCACCCGCAGCGATTCGACGTGACACGATGCGAGCAGGCCGGAACGAGCCTGCGTCGCCGAATACACCGGTCCCACAGTGTGAATCACCCACCGGGCGCGCAGCCGTCCGCCGGTCGTGGCAACCGCGCGACCGGTCGGCAGGCCATCGGGCCACCGGGTTTCCCGGATGCGCCGGCACTCCTCGAGGATCGCGGGGCCGCCGCGCCGGTGAATCGCGCCGTCCACACCGCCACCGCCGAGCAACGACGAGTTCGCGGCGTTGACGATGGCGTCGGCGTCCTGTTGCGTGATGTCACCGACGAGGAGGCTGATTCGCGGCGGCATTCGCGGATTCTACCTCTCCGCGTGATTGGCGTTCTGCGCTCACCTCCAGCTACGCCGCAACCCCGCGCGACCCGTGTCTATTCCACCTTTCCATTCCGGATCGGGGCGTACATCTTGCACCTTCATCTGTGTGTGTTGGACGTACAGCTCATCGCAGGAGGCTCAAGCATGAAACGGATGGCGCTTCTGTCGGTCGCGTTTGCCGCGATGGTGACGGTCGGCTGTCGTGGTGATCGACCGTATCAAAACGCTGAGAACCCCAACGAAGCCATCGGCACATCGGGCAAGATCGCCGACAAGGCCAAACCCGCCGACAAGGCCAAACCCGCCGACCGCGGCACCCAGGAGTTCGTCGAGCAGATGATGATCGACGGGATGGCTGAGGTGCAGCTCGGCAAGCTTGCGAGCAGTCACGCGCAGAACCCGGCTGTGAAGCAGTTTGCCCAGACGATGGTCCGGGACCATTCGAAGGCAGGCAACGAGCTGAAACAGATTGCCGCTCACAACCACATGGACGTGAAGCCGCCAGCTCAGCTCGACGAAAAGCACCAGAAGCTGATGGACAAGCTGTCGAAGCTCAACGGCGCCGAGTTCGACCGTGAGTACATGGACGCGATGGTCGACGGCCACCGGGACGTGCTCAACGACATGCAGTCCCGTGTCGACGAAAAGCCTTTCGGCCCTCAGGAGGGCGAGGTGCAACCGGAAAAGAGCGTCATTCCCGCAACGTACAGCGTGAATGCGTGGGCGGCGAAGACGCTTCCGATCGTGCGCGAACATCTCGACCGCGCCAGGGAAGTCCGGGACAAAGTGAACCAGCGCGCGACCAATCCCTAGGGATTCGACAGGCCCGGCAGGTGCGTGGCCCGAAGCGGTCCTCCACGCACCGCCGCCCCGCGTCTTCACCCGCGCAAGTCCCGCAACCCATCTCCCGCTCGCTGCGTCCTGTGGGAATTCGTAGGCCCGGGTCTTCAGACCCGGCGCCGCTTGGTGTCTACTGCCCGCTGCCGTCTGCCTACTGCCTACTGCCTACTGCCTACTGCCTGCACCTCCCACATCGTCATCGACAGTCCACTTCTCGGCGATGACTGGCTGGAGCGCCATACGTATCAGGCCAACGGCAAGAGCTTCGGCGACAACGCCGCTGTTGCGGACTTCTGGTACGACGCCGTGCATCGCCGAATCATGTCGCGGTCGGCGGCATTTCACGAGGTGGACGATCCGGCCGACGTCCGACTCGGTCGGGCGCCTGGAACGTACCCGAATCAGCCGGATTTCACGAAGACCCATGCCGAAGGGACGACCGTCGGACAGGTCGGCTTCGAGAGCTGGACTCACAACGGCTTCGGCGCGTACTTCGCGGCCGTGCAGGGCACGATCCGTGATGTCGCCACCGGTTACCTCGATCTGGCGACGGTCACGGGGAAGACCGGACGCACACGCACCGGGTCCTCGTTCGAAGCCGATGATTTGATTCGTCGCGTGCGGCTGCACCCGAGCGGCACGCTCGAAGTCGGCTTCGAGAAGGATCCGGCTTCGCGGCCCGCGCCGTTGCTCCTCGTCCGCGGCGACGAGCGGCTCGAAGGCGCCCGCGCGTCGACGAAGCGTTGCACGTGGCTGGCGCCGTGGACGTGGGGGCGCTCACTGTGACGGCATCGGGTGGCAACGTGCCCCATGCTTGCGCGCTTCGCGAGGCGATCACGCCCGAGGCGCGGGTGGCCCGGGTGAGCTGCAGCCAGGGTCAGCTTGCAATTGGCGTTGGCGGCACGTGCGGTTCCGGTGATCTCAAGAGCTCACGCCCGATGCAGGTCGGAACCATGCCCGATTCGTGGGAGATCACCTGCGGCCGCAGAGGCACGCACACGGTCTATGCAATCTGCTGCGATCGATGAAGGTACAGCGATCGCGCTTTGATCTCACGGTGGTCGAGTCCGGCCGACCTGTCGAGCATCTGCAGCAGCGGCGGCAGATCCAGCGGGATGCGCCACTCGTCGTGACGACCGCCGGCGGTCACGATGTCGTCGGCGACCTCGTCCCACCACGGCGTAACTGCGCGGGCGATCGGTTCCAGAATCAGCACGCGTGCGCCCTGCGCGCCCGCGTCGACGAGGACCCGCGCGAGCATCTGTCGTGAGCCTTCCGTCAGCTCATTGAGCACATACGCGGCAATGATGCAGAGACGCCCTCTCGTCAGGAACGCGGGCGACGGGCGGAAGCGCGCCGCGTCGCCGTGACGCACCTCGCCGCGCAGTCCGAGTCGACGATACGTCCAGCGCGCTTCGCCCAATGCCCATGGATGCCGATCGATGCCGATGACGCGTGGCACACCGTCCGCCTCGACGGCCCATGCCGCGCCAGCCGCTCCCGTTCCACAGCCCAGATCGACGATCGTCTGCGGCGTCGGCGTATGCGCCTGCAGGTACCGGATGACGTGCCGCATCGCGAGGAAATGCAGCGGCGCGTAGACCAGGGCAAACGCGGCACGTTTGCCGGCACTATCGAGCGTGCCGCCGCGACCGATGACATGCCGACGCTCGACGTATGCCGACGACAGCGCACGAAGCGCGCGCGTCACCTCGGGGACGCGAAGATTGGCCAGATGCCGCGCTTCGAGCGCAGCGATCCAGTCGGCGAACACGTCGTCCATGTCGGAGGACCCATTTTCGTCGCCGCTCCGTCAGGGGTCAAAGATCAGCACACACTTAAGGCGTAAGGCTTGAGGCTCAGGGCGGGCCGCATCTAAAGATGCGGCCTACGTCAAAAGATATGGCCGCGCGAACGCCCTGAGTCCTGAGCCTTGAGCCTTCTTCGATCATTCCAGATGCGCCCGCAGGTGCGGGTGTGCCACGATGTCGGGATCCTGGTCGACGCTCGCCACCGCGCCGTGCGGACCGAAGAAGCCCTGCTCCTCGTCGATCTCCATGGGCGAGCGCGTTTCGGTCAGCAGCGTGGTGACGAGCCCGATGATGCCGAGGACGAACGGGATGGCCGCGAATCGGCGCTCCGATTCGGGCACGAGCCACGGCGACGCGATGAGCACGCTGCACAGGGCGACGTCCACAGCCAGGTGTGCCTTTACCGGAAGCACGCGGAGCGTGCCACCCTCGTAATTGGTGATCATCGAGGTCGTTCTCGCCACGGTTGCCGCCTTCTGGAGCAGTTGCGCCGTCGAGGTAGCACCGTCCCGGGCCGACAGCGCCGACGCTGCCGCCGTCCACGTGTAGTCGAACATGCCGTGCGCACGGGTGGAGATTGGTTTTCTCATCACGATCTCCTTCAACACCTGGACGATGCAAGCCTCGTGACGGGCGGAGACTGACCCCGCAAAGCTCAACCACGAGCTCTTGGACGGCTATGCGGCTGAAACGGTGAATTTGTACCCGTTGCGCCCGGAACCGGATAGCGGTCCTGGGCGCGCGAAGCGCGCCAAAAAGATACTGGCAACCAGTCGCGGGCTCCGCTGAGGTATCAAGAGCGGAGCCGTGACTGGTTACAATCTCCTGACAGGAGGCATTCACCGCATGCGAACGACCGTCAGCGCTTTGATCGTTTTCCTCTCGATCGTTATCGTGCAGCCGCGAGCGACGGCTCAGGCGCCGCACGCGGCGTCGCAGTCAGCGATCGATGCGGCGCTGCAGGAGCACGCCGCGTCCACGCAGGCAGACCGCGAGGCTGTCCTGCGCGTCCTGCAGCATTCAGAGGTCGCGCGGCTCGCGAGCCAGATCGGGCTCGACCTCAGGCGCGCCACGTCCGCCGTCGCGATGCTGGACGGGCAGGAGCTGGCCGATCTTGCCGCGAGGGCGCGCCAGGTGGATCGAGCGCTTGCGGGCGGGCAGAAGAGCGTCACGATCTCGACCACGATGATCATCATCGGGCTACTCGCGCTCATCCTGCTCATCGTCGCGCTCAAATGAGGTCACGAATCACAAATCACGAATCACGAATCGCAAATCACAAATCCCGCATCACGACGATCGCTCTCACGCTGATCCTGGCGTTCCCCGCGGTGACGCGCGCCGCGCAGCCCGACGCCTCGCCGCGCCTGTCGCTGCTGGACGTGCCATTCCTGTCGCAGCCCGAGGCATTGTGCGGCGGCGCGGCCGCAGCGATGGTGCTGCGGTACTGGGGAGAGCGTGGGATCAATCCCGAGGATTTCGCGGCGCTGATCGATCGGAGGGCTGGCGGCATCCGGACCGATGCGCTGACCCGCGCGCTCGTTGAACGCGGGTGGGAAGCGATTGGGGTTGCCGGCGCGCCCGAGCTCGTTCGGCGCCAGCTCGGCCTCGGCCGCCCCGTCATTGCCCTCATCGAAGATCGTCCAAAGACATTCCATTACGTCGTCATCGTCGGGTGGGATGCGCGCGCCGTCGTCCTGCACGACCCGGCACGCGCGCCGTACCAGGTGGTGACGGCCGATCAATTCGAGCGGCGCTGGCTTCCGGCGCATCGCTGGATGCTTGTCCTCGCTCGGGTGGCTGGCGCCGAGCCGGCCGCCACACCGCAACCCTCACCGCGGCTTGCCGCCCCATCGCCGTGTGATGCGCTCGTGGCCGAGGGCATTCGTCTCGCACAGGCGAACAACCTGCCGGCTGCAGAACGAGCGCTTGCCGAGGCGGCTCACAGCTGTCCCGGCCCTGCTCCCGTGCGCGAACTGGCCGGCGTACGCCTGCTGCAGCGACGCTGGTCGGAGGTGCGTGACCTGGCAAGCCAGGCTGTCGCGCAGGATCCGACGGATCGGCATGCCTGGCAACTGCTCGGCACGAGCCGGTTCATCGAACACGACGAGCGTGGCGCGCTCGAGGCGTTCAATCGCGCGGATGAGCCGGTCGTCGATCTGCTTGCCATCGACGGTCTGGTTCGAACGCGCCACCGGGTTGCAGAACGTCTGCTGGGCATCGTGCCCGGTGAAGTACTGACGACCGAAACGCTCGGGCGGGCCGAACGGCGGCTGGACGAGCTGCCGTCCGCCTTTGCGACGCGCGTGCGATACGCGCTTGCAGGGCGCGCCCGTGCGGAGGTCCGCGCCACGGTCGCCGAACGGCCGGCCGTTCCGCGTGGTGCGCTGGCGTTTGCCGCGATCGGCCTCGAGGCGGCTGCCTCGCAGCAGGTGCGCGCGAGCGTTTCGAGCCTGACCGGAGGCGGAGAGCGGATCACCGCGGCCTGGCGGTTCTGGCCGCACCGGCCGCGGTACGCGATCACCATTGCGGCACCCGCGCCGTGGCGCGGCGTCTGGGAGGCCGAGGGATTCATGGAACGGCAACCGTTCACGTCGCAGGCCGCGGCGGCCGATCGGGCGGGCGCTCGATTGGGGGTTGGCGACTGGGCAACCGGGAGCTTCCACTGGAATGCGCGGACCGGAGTCGATCGATGGCGGAGCGACCGTGCGTTCTTCGTGACGGGCGCCGGCCTGCGATGGCAACCCCGCAGCGCGTTGCGCGTGGACGCCACACTCGACGGTTGGGCCGGCCGTCGCGGATTTGCCGTGGGTCGCATCAGCCCGAGCTGGCGTTCGTCGCAAGACACCGCGGGAACGGTCCTCGCGATCGCCGGAACCATGGACGCCGTGTCCGCATTGACGCCGCTCGACCTCTGGCCGGCGGGGGACACGGGACACGCGAGGAACACGTGGTTACGGGCTCATCCGGTACTCGATGATGGCGCGCTTCGCGTCGAGCGGCTCGGGCGGCGGGCTGGTGGTCTCTCGATCGAGCTGCAACGGTGGCGTGGAGCTGGCCCGGTGCGCATCGCGACGGCCGCATTTACGGATGTGCTACGCACCGCCGGACGCCTCGAGGGCGAGTCACTGACCGATGCCGATGTGGGCATCGGTCTTCGCATCTTGCTCCCCGCGGGCGCAGGTCTGCTCCGTGCGGATGTGGCACATGGACTCCGCGACGGCGCCAACGCCGTCAGCCTCGCGTGGAACAGCAGTCGTTAGCCCGTTATGCGCCGACCCGCCGGAAGTACGAGCAGCACGATTCCGGCAACGAGCGCGATTCCCCCGACAATCGGCGGAATCGGCAGCGTTTCGCGGGTTTCTGTCTTGGCTTGGATCGGGCCAAGGTCGATCACCGTCTTCTCACGGGTCCAGGAAATGCCGCCCCATGCCAGGGCGGTGATGCCAATGACGATGAGGATGATCGCGGCGATCCGCGTTCCGGCCATCGTTGGTAGTACCTCCGGTGACGACGGATGTGCAAGGACCGCGCCGAACAGCTGTGCTCATTGCAGAACTTTGATCTTGCCCATCGCCAACGGCCCAGCTATCTTACGGGCACTCAACGTTTCCAGTGCAGGGGTGCCCCATGCCACGGTTTGTGGCCGTTCTCTCCTTTTGCGCGGTTGTACTGGCCGCGAGGATCGCCGACGCGCAGTATTTCGGCCGCAACAAGGTCCACTACGATCGTCTTGATTTCCGGGTCCTGCAGACGGATCACTTCGACGTCTACTACTACGACGAGGAGGAACAGGCCGCGCGCTTGGCGGCGCGGATGGCCGAACGTTGGTACGCCAGATTTTCCCAGCTGTTTGGCCACACGTTCACCGCGCGCCAGCCGCTCGTGCTCTACGCGAGCCACCCGCACTTCAGTCAGACGAATGTGACCCCGTACACGCCGGGCGAGGGCGTCGGCGGGATCACCGAGAACCGCAAGTCGCGGATCGCGTTGCCGTTCGCCGCCGGTCTCGGGGAAACCGACCACGTTCTCGGTCACGAAATCGCGCACGCGTTCCAGATCGACATCGCCAGGCGTGCGAAGCAGAGCGCGTTTACGTTGCCGGGCTGGTTCATCGAAGGGATGGCGGAGCATCTCTCGCTCGGGCCTTCCAACGTCCACACGGCGATGTGGCTGCGCGACTCGGCGCTCTTCGAGAAACTGCCGACGCTGGAGCAGCTCGACAATCCCCGTTACTTCCCGTACAGGTACGGGCACGCGCTCTGGTCCTGGCTGGCCGCGCAATACGGCGACGACATCATCGGCCGGGTTCTCCGCACCCGCACGCGCGGCGGCGTCATCCAGCGTCTCGAGGAGATCACGGGTCTCGACCGGCGGGAGCTCACGCGTCGCTGGCATGAATCGATTGATGTGACCGCCGGTCCGGGCTCGAACGGCCAGGCGCTTCCGCCGGGTCGCGCCGTGCTGCGCCGGAGGGACTCGCGCACGCGCATGTACGTCGCACCCTCGATCAGCCCTGACGGGACGCGATTGATGTTCCTCTCGGAGCGCGACCGGCTCTCGCTCGATCTCTTCATGGCGAACATGGTGGACGGCGTGGTCGTGAAGAAAATCGTGGGCACGGCAAGCGATCCGCATTTCGACAGTCTGCAGTACATCCATTCCGCCGGCGCGTGGGACCCGTCCGGACGACGCTTTGCGTTCGCCGCGCTCAGACGCGGTGGACCTCTGCTGACCGTCGTCGACGTCGAGAGACCGAATGAGCGCGACGACCACGTGCTGTCGATGTTCGGCGAAATCTACCATCCAAGCTGGTCGCCGGATGGTTCGCGCGTCGTGTTTTCGGCATTGCAGGGTGGCCTGAGCGACCTCTTTCTCTACACGCCGGCCACACGCGAGCTGCAGCGGCTGACCGCGGATGCCTTCGCGGACCTCCAGCCCGCCTGGTCGCCCGACGGCGGGACGATTGCGTTCGCGTCGGATCGCTTCACCACGACGCTCGACGATCTGCGCTTCGGTCCGCTGCGCATCGCATTGCTGGACGTGAAGACCCTCGCCATACGTGAGGCGCTGGCCGAACCGTCTGACGCGAAGCAGATCAATCCCCAATGGGCGCCCGATTCCGGCAGTGTGTACTTCGTGAGCGATCGGAACCGCGTGAGCAACGTCTATCGGGTGGACCTCGCGACCGGCCGGCTGCGACAGGTGACCGACGTGCGTGGTGGGGTGAGCGGCATTACCGCGACGAGCCCCGCCATTGGCGTCGCCTCGCATGACGGCACGCTCGCGTACAGCCAATACCGGGACGGGCGATATGAGATCCGCGCGCTTGACGCCGCGGACGCGATGGCCGGTCGGCTCATCGACGTGCCATCCGGCTACGTGACCGCGTCGGGCGCACCAGGAGAGGCGAGGAGCGGCGAGCTGTCCCGGCTTCTTGCCGATTCGCGCACGGGCCTGCCGTCGGGCGCCGACTTCTCGACGCTGCGGTACGACGATCGGCTTCGTCTCGAGTCGATTTCGCAGCCGTACGTCGGGGCCTCGACGGGGAACATGTTCGAAGGCGGCACGCTGCGTGGGATCTTCGGCTTCACGTTCGGCGACATGCTCCGCGACCGGCAGCTCAACACGCTCTTCCGCGTCGGCACCACTGTCGAAGACTACGCGGCGCAGATGTCGTACATGAATCGACGGCGGCAGTGGAATTGGGGCGTTGTCGGCGGAGTCGTGCCGGCGCGCTTCTTTGCGGCGCGGCAGGCAATCGAGCGGAGTGGAGAGCTCGTCACGCGCGAGATCACGAACCTTCGGTACATGCACCAGGCGATCGGGTTGACCGCGCGCTACAACGTCAGCCGCACCGACCGGTTCGAGTTCGGCGCGGGCGTGCGCCGCACCGGATTTGAGTGGCAGACATTCACCCAGGTGACCAACGCCGTCGAGCGCAGGGTCGTGAGCCAGGGACGGGATCAAACGCCCGCGGGCCGACCGATCCATCTTGCCGAGGCGCAGGCGGCGTTCGTCCACGATACGGCGGTCTTCGGCGCGACGAGCCCCATTCTCGGGGAGCGCTACCGGTTCGAGGTGGAACCGGCGCTCGGCGCCCTCAACTACGCGGACGTGCGCGTCGATTACCGGCGCTACCTGATGCCCGTGCGGCCGCTCACCGTGGCCGCGCGCGTGGAGCATGTCGGCCGTTACGGGCCCGGCGCGGCGGACGAGCGTCTGACGCCGCTCGTGCTCGGCCTTCAGACGCTCGTTCGAGGTTACGATCTTCGATCGTTCGCCATCGATGAATGCGGACGACAGGCGACGAGCTGCTCGTTGATGGACGAGCTCACGGGCAGCCGTCTCGCTGTCCTGAATCTGGAGTTGCGCGCGCCCGTCGCCGGACTGTTTTCCGGCGACATCGAGTACGGTCGCCTTCCGCTCGAAGCGATCCTCTTCGCTGACGCAGGCTTCCTCTGGACCCGACACGCATCGGGCCCCCTCGAACGCGATCGGTTCCGGAGTGTGGGCGGGGGGGCTCGTGCCAATCTCGGTGGCATCGTCTTCGAAGTAACCGCCGTCCGCCCATTCGACCGTACAGACACGGGATGGACGGTGTCATTCCTCCTGCGACCGGGCTTCTAAGTCATTCATGATTCATGATTCATGATTTGCTCGCGCCAATCCTCAAGGCGCGATCAAAAGCCAATCGAGAATCAAGAATCAAGAATCGTGAATGATGTGGTACGAGCTCTGCAGCGCCCGCCTCCATGCGCGCCTGTCGATGTGTTCTGGCTGGATTCTGTCTCCTGCTGGCGACAGCCTGTGACGAGAAGAGTCCAGTTGCTCCAACGGTTCCTCTGAACCTGGAATTCACGCTCGCTCCTGGACAAGCGTCGACCGTGGAGAACACCTTACGACAGGCTGAGCGACTCCAATGACCGTGCGACCAGGTCGCGCCACGCCGCGCCGTCCATTCCCCAATCGAACCCCTCGTAGAAGAGCGGTCCCTCATGCGGCGCGCGCGTGAAGTCATACTCCGGGGCGAGACGGAACCGCTCCACATCGCACATGAACGGCGTCAGCATGTGACGCTGCGTTTCCAGGCAGGCGAGCATCTCGCGTTTCAACAGGCGAGCAGCGGGCGACAGCCGGATCGTGCGCACCGGTTCGGTTCCGGGCAGGAACGCCCCTGTCCGCATCCCGAAGGCGCCAGCGTGGTAAGACGTCATCTCCACGATCACCGGGCGCCGTCCGGTGGTGTCCTCGACGAGCCGGACCGCGGCGTGCACGGCGAAGGCCGTCGCGTCGTGGTCGGGATGACCGCCCTCGTACGGATGGGTCACGATCACGTCCGGCGGTTGGAGCGCAAACAAATCCGCGAGCGCGCGCGCGATGTCCGCGGCATGGTGCACGGCCTCTTTCGCCGTCACATCGAGCTCGGTGCACGAGTCCGCCGTGACGCCCGCGCGCGCGAGGGCCATGTGCGCCTCGACCAGCCGCGCCCGCGCGTACGTCTCGCGAGAGGTGAACCCCATATACCCCGCGTCACGCATGTCGTGAGGCGCGCCGTCGGTGACGTGCACGAAGCGGCATCGTCCCTCGAGCGCGGGCAGTCGGGCCGCCGCGCCGATCACCTCGTCATCGGGATGAGCGGACACAAAGGTGACGTTCGGACGCGGTCCGCTGTCCGCGCAAAAGCGCAGAAGCCACCCCTCCTCGATCGGGGTTGCGCCCCGCTCGGGCTCGACCGTTACGATTCTCATGCGGTGTGCTTGA
>DASYQV010000045.1:0-18733 GCA_036005125.1 Vicinamibacterales bacterium | reverse complement strand
AAAGATGATCTTCGGCCGCTTCCTCGACCCGGCGCTCGCCGCGCAGGGGGCGCCCACGACAGTCACTGCGGTGGCCGATGCCGAGGTCCCCAGGCGGGCGCGTCACGTCCCGCCGGCCGCCGCGGCGGGTAAGTGACCGCGCCAAGGTCAAAGGTCAAAAGGCAAAGGCCAAAGGTCAGGTCAGGTGTAAGGGCGCAGGTCACGACCTAGACCTGAAACGTGAACCTGAAACCTGAGCCTAGTACCTGAACCTAGAACCTAGTACCTGAACCTAGAACCTAGTACCTGCAACCTATACCTGAACCTTGAACTTTTGACCTTACCTTTGCCCTTTGACTTTTGACCTTTGACCTTGAAGGTTCCTCCCTACCACTGGTGGCGGACCGTTTTCTTCCTGATTCCCGTCATCACTCTCTACACGATCGTTCTCGGCACCTTGTCGATTGTGTCGAGCCTGTTCTCCAGTCGCGGGTACTTCGCGCACCGGTGTGCGCGCGCGTGGTCGTCGCTCATCCTCAGGACGACCGGGGTGCGCGTCACGGTCGAAGGCCTCGATCGGTTGGAGCGGGGACGGACCTACGTCTTCGTCTCGAATCATCAGAGCTTCTACGACACTCCGGTGTTGTTTTCGTCACTCCCGTTCCAGCTTCGCATCATCGCGAAGGAATCGTTGGGGAACTTTCCGTTCCTGGGCTGGCACCTGCGCCGTACGGGTCACATGCTGGTGGACCGCAGGCACCCCGCTCCCAAACAGATCTTCAGTTGGGCATCGCGCCTGACGTCCAGGGGGCTCTCGCTCATGGTGTTTCCGGAGGGGACGCGCAGCCAGGACGGCTGTGTGGGCCGCTTCAAGGGTGGAAGCTTCTATCTCGCGCTCGAGGCAGGACTCCAGATCGTACCAATTTCAATCATCGGCAGCCGCCACGTGATGCTGAAGGGTCGTCTGGCGACCTACCCGGGGAATGTCACGCTCGTCGTGCACGATCCCATCGACACCACCGGTATGAGCGGCGCCGAGGCCAGGGCATTCGGCGAGCGCGTGCGGCAGATCATCAAGCCGGCTGCGGAGTCGGATTGTGGATCTCTCGAGGATGACCTTCACGCTCGCGCCTGAATTGATCGAGATCATCCGCCCCGGGGTGCTCTGGCTCGATGGTGCGCGAGTCGTGGATCGGGAGGCGCGCCTCGACGCGCCGCTGGCAGCGGCGGAAGCGGCCGTTCGCACGAATCCACCTGAAGAGGTCGGCGCCGTCCGAACGATGTACAAGCGCGTCGGTCTCGACCCCACGAAGACCCGCCCCTCGTCCGAGGCGCTGCTCCGGCGCGTGAGGAAAGGCGACGCGCTGCCGCGCATCAACACGATGGTGGACGTGTGCAACTGGTGCTCGCTCGAATTCCAGTTGCCGTACGGGCTCTACGATCTCGGGCACGTGGAAGGCGACACGATTCAGATGCGCCTCGGCCGCGATGGAGAGTCCTATGCCGGCATCCGCAAGGATGATGTGCACGTGGGCGGCCGGATCTGCCTCGCCGATACCTCTGGCCCGTTCGGCAACCCGACCTCCGATTCGGCGCGCACGATGGTGACAACCGCGACCACGCGCGCGCTGGTCGTCGTCTTCGCTCCGCGCTCGCTGGATGAGGGCCGGATTGCGCGGGTCCTCGACGTCACCGCCCAGCGGATGACGGCCTTCACTGGAGCGAAGGAGATCGCGCGTCTCGTCGGGTAGCGCGGCCCACTGGCAACAAGCATGCGCTGCGGGCCCGCGCCTCGCCGTATTCAGTGTGTGTGGACGTGCCCGGCCGTCGGAATTTCAAGGTTGAGCAACGCCGGAGACCCGCCGCGCGGTCGGGTAGAATCGCTTGTGCACGTGTCGGGGATCATTGCCGCCGGGGGGCATGGCGCCCGTTTTGGCGCTGGCCGTCCGAAACAGCTCCTGCCTCTCGGGGGCCGACCAATCCTGCAACGCAGCGTCGACGCATTCCTGATGAACGACCGCGTGCACGACATCGTGGTCGCGCTGCCCCCGGAGATTTTGGCGGCTCCGCCCCGGTATCTGCGGCATGCGCGAGTCGAGATGGTGGCGGGAGGCGAGCGGAGACAGGATTCGGTGTCGAACGCGTTCGCGCATGTGGCCGCGCGAGCGGACCTGGTGGTGATTCACGATGCCGCCCGGCCGCTCGTGAGTGCAACGCTCATCGCGCGCACCGTGGACGCGGCCGCGGCGTTCGGCGCCGCCATCGCGGCGCTTCCGGCGCGCGACACCGTCAAGCGCGCCGATCGTGACCGGATCGTCGTGGGCACGCTGCCGCGGGACGAAATCTATCTCGCGCAGACACCTCAGGCCTTTCGCACCTCTGTGCTCCGCGACGCGCTCGCGCTCGCGACCGGTGCCGAGGCCACCGACGAAGCCGCGCTCGCCGAGCAGGCCGGTCACCGCGTGCATCTCGTCGACGGTGACCCGCGCAATATGAAGATCACGACGCCTGACGACCTCGCGATGGCGGAAGCGCAGCTGGGGGGCGGGATGACTGCCGGCCTGCGCATCGGCAACGGCTACGACCTCCATCGTCTCGTCGCGGGCAGGCCGCTCGTGCTCGGCGGCGTGACGATTCCGTTCGACAAAGGGCTGGAGGGACACTCCGACGCCGATGCGGTGTGTCACGCCGTCATCGACGCGATTCTCGGCGCGGCGGGGGCGGGCGATATCGGGCTCCACTTTCCCGACACCGATCCGGCGTGGAAGGACGCGAACAGCATGGAGCTGCTCCGCCGCGCGGCATCCCTCGTATGCGACGCCGGGTTCGCCATTGTCAACGTCGGCGTCGTGGTCATCGTTCAAAAGCCGAAGCTGCTTCCGTTTGTTGACGCGATGTCCGGCAACCTTGCGGGAGCCCTCGGAATCGGTCGCGGTGAGGTCAGCGTCAAGGGAAAGACGAACGAGGGCGTCGATTCCATGGGCGTCGGCGAATCAATTGCGGTGCACGCCGTTGCTTTGCTGGCGCGTCGTTAGGTCAAAGGGCAAAGGTCAGGTCAGTCTCTGAACCTCGACCTGAACCTAGACCTGAACCTATACCTGTGAACCTATACCTGTGAACCTATACCTAAACCCCACAGGTGAGACCTAGACCTGAACCTCTGACCTGACCTTTGCCCTTTGCCCTTTGACCTATGCGTTTACGCTTCGCCCCCAGCCCGACAGGGCAGTTGCACGTCGGCAACGCACGAACCGCGCTCTTCAACTGGCTCATGGCTCGACGCCACGGCGGCACGTTCATCCTGCGCATCGAGGATACCGACGTCGACCGGTCCACGAGAGAGTCCGAACGCGCGATCCTCGAGGACTTGCGGTGGATGGGGCTCGAGTGGAACGAAGGGGTCGAGGTCGGCGGTGACAAGGGTCCGTACCGCCAGACAGAGCGCCTCGACCTGTACCGGGCGCACGCGCGCGAGCTCATCGATCAGGAGAAGGCGTACTACTGCTTCTGTTCACCGGAGACGCTCGAGGCGGACCGCCAGGCGGCGCTCGAGGCCGGCAGGCCGCCGATGTATCCAGGTACGTGCGGGCGCATTCCGGCCTCCGAGGCACGGCGTCGCGTGGAGGCCGGCGAGCCGGCCGTCATCCGTTTCCGCGTGCCCAAGGCGGGCGAGGTCCCTTTCACCGATCTGGTTCGCGGTCCCATCTGGTTCGACCTCGACGTGATCGGAGACTTCGTCCTCGTCCGATCGGGCGGCATCCCTGCCTACAACTTTGCCGTTGTCGTCGACGACAAGCTGATGGAGATCACACACGTGATCCGGGGCGAGGATCACATCTCGAACACTCCGCGCCAGGTGCTGTTGTACGAGGCGTTCGGCTGGAAGCCTCCGGCTTTCGCGCACGTCTCGCTCGTGATGGGACCCGATCACAGTCCGTTGTCCAAGCGCCATGGCGCCACCTCGGTCGCCGAATTCCGCGCGCGCGGATATCTTCCCGAAGCTCTGACGAATTATCTTGCGCTGCTCGGGTGGTCGCCGGGGGACGGCGACGAGCTCCTGCCGCTCGACGAGCTCGCGCTCCGCTTCCGGCTGGAGGATGTGGGTCACAGCGCAGGCGTTTTCGACGTGGAAAAGCTTGCGTGGGCGAATCGACATTATCTGCGCGCGGCGGATCCCGGGCGGCTCGCGCGCCTCGCGCTGCCATACATGGAGCGGGAAGGCTGGTTGTCGGAGCCAACCGACGAGGATCTGGCGTATCTCGCGCGCGTGGTGCCGCTTGCCGCGGCCTCGATCGATCGACTTGATCAGGTCCCGGCGCGATTGCGCTTCCTGTTCGACTATTCGGCAGAACGAGCGCTCGCCGATCCCACGATTCGCGCCGAGGCGTTCGAGCCCGGCGCCCGCGCGGTGATCGTCGCGTTGGCCGACGAGCTGCGGTCGGGTGATCGTTTGCGTGATCGGGATGCGTTCAGGGCTGCCGCTGCGCGCGTGCGCGAGCGCACCGGTCAGAAAGGCAAGGCGCTCTTTCATCCGACTCGATTGGCGCTCACGGGCGAATCCGAAGGCGTGGAGCTCGATCTCGCGGTGCCTGCGCTCGAGGCCGGTGCGGAGTTGAAGCCCGATTCGGGAATCCGGCGAATCCCGGGCGCCAAAGAGCGCGCCGCCGCATTCGCGAGCCGGCTCTGAGTACGTAGGGCTTTGAGTACGTAGGCCGCATCTTTAGATGCGGCGCGGGGGTCTAAGTATGCAGGCCGCATCTTTAAAGGCGGCTTTTTGATGCCGCACCGCCGGCTGAGCTGTCGCTCTCGTCGCAACTCGCATAGACTAACCAATTAACCGTTCCACGAGTCCATCGCTCGCGCCGACCGTGATCATCTACGGGATCAATCCCGTTCTCGAGGCTCTGCGCGCCGGGCGTGTGAAGGAGCTCCGCATCGGTGATCGCGGCGACGAACGGATGCGTCAGCTGCTGGCACTTGCGGCGGAGCGCGATGTGCGGGTGCGGCGCGTGCCGGCTGACGCTCTGGACCGCGATGCCCGGCACGGCGTGCATCAGGGCGTCGTTGCCGACGTCGAGAATCCTGCAGACTACAGCGTTGAGGATCTCGTTCGCGTCGCCGAAGGCCCGCCGCTCATCGTGGTGCTGGACGGTATCGAGGATCCGCACAATCTGGGCGCTATTCTGCGCACCGCCGATGCGGCGGGGGCCGACGGGCTCGTCCTCCAGCGGCGCCGGTCGGCGGCGCTCGACGGTGCGGCCGCCAAGGCGTCGGCCGGTGCCGTGGCGCACGTGCGGATTGCCGAAGTCGTGAACATTGCGAGGGCGATCGAAGAGCTGAAGGAGGCGGGTGTCTGGACTGTCGGCCTGGCAGGCGACGCCACCACCTCTTATGACTCGATTGACTTCACATCGCCATCGGCAATTGTGCTTGGCGCGGAGGGGACGGGGCTCCGGCGGTTGGTACGGGAACGGTGTGACTACGTGGCGGCTATCCCGATGCAGGGACGGGTCGGCAGCCTGAATGTATCGGTTGCGGCCGGAATCGCTCTGTTTGAGGCGGTCCGGCAGCGTCGTGCGAAGCGTCCATAATCGAAGACGGTGGAAGCGTGCCAAACCGCTTGAAGGAGGCTTGCCCATCTGGCACGGGACGTGCTACTATCTGCCCTTTGTCTGGCTGGCGTAGCTCAGTCCGGTAGAGCAGCTGATTTGTAATCAGCCGGTCGGGGGTTCAAATCCCTCCGCCAGCTCCACCGGCCGGGACGCCCCGTCTTCAGGGTTGACGCCGATTACACGCACTCCACACAGAAAAAGAAGGTTCGGGATTCAGGCCTGAGGCCTGATCGAGGCCGTCCAACGAAGAGATATGCCGGGGAGGTGGCGGAGCGGTCAATCGCAGCAGACTGTAAATCTGCCGCCCTAGTGGCTACGGAGGTTCGAACCCTCCCCTCCCCACCATTCGACTCACCTTACGGCTCGCCTCCGGCGAACCGCAAGGTTTGCTCATGGCGAGCCAAAGGCCCGGGAGAATGCCCTGAGCGAGCGAAGCGAGTCGAAGGGCCAAACCTCTCAGCCCCTGGGCTCGAGAGGGCTGTTCGGTTTGGTGGCTTTGCTTGTTTGGCGGCAAGCCGCGCTTCGCGCGGCGGCCGCGGGAGCAGACTGGCAGAGGCGTCACGACCGGTGGACGTGAATCGAGGTAACCGGTTCGCGGGCCTGGCTCGCCGGAACGGCGAGAGCAAACAGCGAGCCGCGAAGGCTTGCCCTGAGCGAGCGAAGCGAGCCGAAGGGCGGGAGTAACTCAGTGGTAGAGTCACAGCCTTCCAAGCTGTTGGTCGCGGGTTCGATCCCCGTCTCCCGCTCCAAGTTTTTTCGCGCGGAAGCCTTCGCGCGCGCGAAAAGACTAGGCCGATGTAGCTCAGTTGGCAGAGCGCGTCCTTGGTAAGGACGAGGTCACCGGTTCAATCCCGGTCATCGGCTCCACTCGACTCGCCCGCTTCGCGGGCTCGCTCGTGGCGGGCCCTGCGGAGCGGCCGAGTCGAGTGCCCTGACCCGTCGACGTGGTCAGGGTCACCCCGAGCACGGTCGAGGGGTGAGCGAGCGAAGCGAGTCGAAGGGCGGGCATCCCGTTCTTGTTGAGCGAGCACCACATAAATGGCGAAAGAGAGATTTGATCGGTCCAAACCGCACGTGAACGTGGGGACGATCGGACATATCGACCACGGCAAGACGACCTTGACGGCGGCGCTGACCAAGGTGGCGGCCGACAACGGGTGGGCGAAGTTCGTTCCGTATGACGAGGTGGCCAAGGCGTCGGAATCGCAGGGGCGGCGCGACGAGACGAAGATTCTGACGATCGCATCGAGCCACGTCGAGTATTCAACGGCCAAGCGTCACTACGCGCACGTGGACTGCCCGGGGCATGCCGACTACATCAAGAACATGATCACGGGCGCGGCGCAGATGGACGGCGCCATCGTTGTGGTGTCGGCCACTGACGGGCCGATGCCGCAGACGCGGGAGCACGTGCTGCTCGCGCGACAGGTGAACGTGCCGCACCTCGTGGTCGCGCTCAACAAGGTCGATGCGGTCGATGACCCTGAGCTGCTGGACCTGGTGGAGCTTGAGGTGCGCGAGCTGCTGTCGAGCTACGGGTTTCCGGGCGAGGACGTGCCGGTTGTGCGTGTGAGCGCCCTCAAGGCGCTCAATGGCGAAGCCGAGGGCATCGACGGGATTGTGAAGCTGATGGAGGCGCTCGACAACTACATTCCGGTGCCGGAGCGCGAGATCGACAAGCCGTTCATGATGCCGATCGAGGACGTGTTCTCGATCTCGGGCCGCGGCACGGTGGTGACCGGACGCGTGGAGCGCGGCAAGGTGAAGGTCGGCGAGGAGGTCGAGATTGTCGGCTTCCGGCCCACGGAAAAGAAGGTGGTGACCGGCGTCGAGATGTTCCGGAAGCTGCTCGACGAGGGCGTCGCCGGGGACAACATCGGCGTGCTGCTGCGCGGGGTGGAGAAGACCGACGTCGAGCGCGGGCAGGTGCTGGCCAAGCCGGGCTCGATCAAGCCGCACACGAAGTTCAAGGGCGAGGTCTACATCCTGTCGAAGGAGGAAGGCGGGCGGCACACGCCGTTCTTCAACGGGTATCGGCCACAGTTTTACATCCGGACGACGGACGTGACGGGCGTGCTGAAGCTGCCCGAGGGTGTGGAGATGGTGATGCCGGGCGACAACACGACCATCACGGGCGAGCTGATCACGCCGGTGGCGATCGAAAAAGGGAGCCGCTTCGCGATTCGTGAAGGCGGCCGGACCGTGGGCGCGGGAACGATCAGCGAGATCATTGAATAGGCTGCCGACTCCAGACTTCGGACTTCAGGCGGCTTCAGGCTGAAGCCGCCCGAAGCCTGCAGCCCCGAGCCTGAAGCCCGACAGGTCACCATGAGAGACATCGTTCATCTGGCGTGCGGCGTCTGCAAACGACGCAATTACAGCACGACGAAGAACAAGAAGAAGACGACTGACCGGCTGGAGTTCAGCAAGTACTGCCGGTTCTGTCGGAAGCATACGGACCATAAGGAGACGAAGTAATTCTTGATTCATGATTCTTGATTGTTCGGGTTTCAAATCGCGAATCAAGAATCATGCATCATGAATCATGGATGCGAAGCGTAGGTCAGTAGCTCAATTGGTAGAGCACCGGTCTCCAAAACCGGGGGCTGGGGGTTCGAGTCCCTCCTGACCTGCCAGTTACCTGAACCTGCGACCTGATTTTTGAAGCGTGGTGGTTGCTGCAATGAGCACGGGAACAACGCTCGACAACTTCAAGGAGCGCGTACGGGGACGAGGCCTCATGGCCTGGTGGGAGAACAGCCGGACCTTCCTGACGGAAGTCCGTCACGAGATGAAGCGCGTCACGTGGCCTTCGCGGAAGGAAGTGTACGCGACGACGGTGGTCGTGATTCTCACGTCGGCCTTTTTCGGCATCTATTTGTGGGGCCTCGATCTGGCGCTTGACCGGCTTGTCCGTTGGCTCTTCCAGCGGTTCGGTGCGGCATGACCGACGTCGCGACGAAGAACTGGTACATCGTTCACACGTACTCGGGTTTCGAGAAGAAGGTCGCCGAGTCGCTGGCACAGCGCGTCCAGGCCTATGGCCTGCAGAACGAAATCGGCGAGATTCTCATCCCGACCGAAGACGTGGTGGAGATGCGGAGTGGCCGGAAGGTCGTCACGCCGAAGCGGTTCTTCCCCGGTTATATCCTGGTCGAGATGAACATGTCCGACCATGCGTGGCATGTCGTCAAGAACACACCGAAGGTCACCGGCTTCGTCGGCGCCGGCAGCAAGCCGACGCCGCTCAGCAAGGAAGAGGTCGAGCAGATTCTTCAGCAGGTCAAGACCGCGGCCGAGAAGCCGAAGCCGAAGTACTCGTTCGAGAAGGGCGATCACGTTCGCATCAACGAGGGCCCGTTCACGAGCTTCAATGGCGTGGTCGACGAGGTGAATCTCGACAAGAACACGCTCAAGGTGATGGTGACGATCTTCGGCCGCTCGACGCCGGTTGAATTGGATTTCCTGCAGGTGGAGAAGATTTAGCGGGCAGCAGGCAGCGGGCAGCTGGCAGGTTCTTTCCTGCCGGCTGCCGGCTGCCAGCTGCCGGCAACCAGCTGAGTTATGGCGAAAAAAGTAAACGCAGTCGTGAAGTTGCAGATTCCCGCGGGCAAGGCGACACCCGCGCCGCCGGTGGGTACCGCGCTCGGTCCGCACGGCGTGAACATCATGGATTTCTGCAAGAACTTCAACGCGAGGACAGCGAAAGACGAGGGTCTCATCATCCCGGCGGTTGTGACCGTGTATGCCGACCGCACCTATACCTTCATCACGAAGACTCCGCCGGCGTCGGTGCTGCTCAAGAAGGTGGCGAACCTCGCGAAGGGATCGGCCGAGCCCAATCGGAACAAGGTCGGAACCGTGACGGCCAAGCAGGTCGAGGACATCGCCAAGACGAAGCTTCCGGACCTGAACTGTGATTCGCTCGAATCGGCCATCAAGACGGTTCGTGGCACGGCGCGGTCGATGGGAATCGATGTCGTCGGCTGACGCCGATGACATGTGTGATTTGCGATTTGTGATTTGCGATTTGTGATTTGCGATTGGGTTCGTGACGGACGATTCGTGGGCTTTTGAAATCACGAGTCACAAATCGCCAATCAAAAATGGGGAGTGGCCCATGGGAAAGCACGGCAAGAAATATACGGCGGCCGCCACGGCGGTCGGCGAGCGGCAGTACTCGATTGAAGACGCGATCCCGCTCATCCAGAAAGTGAAGTACGCGAAGTTCGACGAGACGGTCGAGGTCACGTTGCGTCTCGGCGTGGATCCGAAGCACGCGGATCAGATGGTCCGCGGCACGGTTGTGCTGCCCCACGGTCTCGGCAAGAGCAAACGGGTGCTCGTGATTGCCGGTGCCGACAAGCAGAAGGATGCGCAGGATGCGGGGGCCGACTTCGTCCACGGCGAAGAGATCGTCGAGAAGATCGTCGGCGGGTGGATGGACTTCGACGCGGTGGTGGCGACGCCCGACATGATGCGCGCGGTCGGTCGCCTGGGGAAGGTGCTCGGCCCGCGAGGGCTGATGCCGAACCCGAAAACCGGCACCGTCACTCCGGACGTCGCGAAGGCGGTCCGGGAGATCAAGGCGGGCAAGGTGGAGTTTCGCGTCGACAAGACCGGCATTATCCACGCCCCCGTCGGCAAGACGTCCTTCCCGCCGCAGAGCCTGATCGACAACACCCACACGCTCGTGGACAGCGTCGTCAAGGCGAAGCCGCCGGCCGCCAAAGGAAAGTACCTGAAGTCCGTCACCGTGTCGTCGACGATGGGGCCGGGCGTCACGATCGATACGGTCCACATCGACGAGCGGGCGAAGCATTAGTGGAGGATTTCTTCCAACCCGGCAGCGGCCGCTCCGATGTCGCGGCCGCGAATTCGCACTCGGCGGCTTTGTTGTGACTATCACGCAACCAGTTGAAACGATCCAGTAGATGGCTGTAACCAGAGCTGAAAAAGAGCAGGAGCTGCAGGACCTGACGTCGGCCTTCAAGGCGGCGGACACCGCTATTCTGGTGGATTACCGCGGCCTGAACGTCCCGCAGGTCACCGAGCTCCGACGCCAGCTGCGCGCCGCGCGCGCGCAGTACAAAGTGGTCAAGAACACGCTCGCCAGGAAAGCGAGCCACGGCACCTCGCTCGCCTCGCTCGAAGCGCACTTCGAGGGGACGACCGCCATTGCCTATACCCATGACGACGCCGTCGCGCTCGCCAAGACGCTGACGACGTTCATGAAAGGGGCGCCGACGCTGTCGATCAAGGCCGCGGTGGTGCAGGGCCGGGCGATCCAACCGGCCGCGGTCTCGGACCTGGCGACCCTCCCGGGCAAGCCGGACCTGTACGCGAAGTTGCTCTTCCTGCTGCAGGCGCCGATGCAGCAGTTCGTCTCGGTGCTCGCCGCCCCGATGCGCGATCTGCTGTCGGTGCTCGTCCAGTACGAGAAGAAGCAACAGGGATGATCATGACTGGCTCAAGGCTTAAGGCTCAGGGCTTAAGGGGCTCAAGGCTCTTGCTTAAGCCCCCTAAGCCTTAAGCCCTAAGCCCTAAGCCAACGAGGAGACGAAATGGCCGAACTGAATCAGCAGCAGGTCGTCGATTACATCAAGGGCATCAGCGTGCTGGAGCTGTCGCAGCTCGTGAAGGCGCTCGAGCAGGAGCTTGGCGTCTCCGCGGCTGCGGCTATGCCGATGGCAATGCCCGGAATGGCCGCGGCGGGAGCCGGTGGCGGAGCCGCGGCGCCCGCCGAGGAGAAGACCGAGTTCAACGTCAACCTGGTCGAGATCGGCAGCGAGAAGATCAAGGTCATCAAGGTCGTCCGCGAGGTGACCAGCCTGGGTCTCAAGGAAGCCAAGGATCTCGTCGAGAGCGCGCCGAAGCCGCTGAAGGAAGGCGTGAACAAGGATGAGGCCGAGGCGATCCGGAAGAAGTTCGAAGAGGTCGGCGCGAAAGTCGAAATCAAGTAGCGCCTTCGGCGCGCTACTTGAGGGCTTAAGGCTTAGGGCTCACGGCTTAAGGGGCTTAAGCCTTAAGCCTCCTAAGCCCTAAGCCCTGAGTCTTAAGCCAGACGTCTAAGCCTTGGGGCGGCCGCTTCCGACCGCCCCAGAGGGTCCTCACAGATGTACAGCCTTCCTAAAAACGTCTACCGCGAGCGCAAGGATTTCTCGAAGATCAAGACCACGGTTCCTATCCCGAACCTGATCGAGATCCAGCGGAAATCGTACGAGCGGTTTCTGCAGATGAATCGGCTGCCGTCGGAGCGTGAAGACGCCGGCCTGCAGTCGGTCTTCAAGTCGGTCTTTCCGATTAGCGACTTCCGGGAGAACTCCTCGCTGGAGTTCATCGAGTACTCCATCGGCAACTGGGAGTGCAAGTGCGGCAAGCTGTCGGGGCTGCACCACCTGCGGAAGCCGTGCGCCAACTGCGGCGCGACCTTGATTGCCGATCCCTATGGCGACCATGAGGTGCTGTGCCCGCGCTGCGGCAAGGCGAACCAGGCCCGCGGCGACATCTGCGACATCTGCGGCCACACGGTCGGGATGAAGCTGAAGTACGACGTCGACGAGTGCCAGGAGCGCGGCATGACCTACGCCGTGCCGCTCAAGGTCACGATCCGGCTGGTCGTCTGGAACAAGGACCCGGAAACCGGGGTGAAGACCATTCGGGACATCAAGGAGCAGGAGGTCTACTTCGGCGACATCCCGCTGATGACGGACAACGGCACGTTCATCATCAACGGCACGGAGCGCGTCATTGTCAGCCAGCTCCACCGGTCGCCCGGCGCCTTCTTCCACTCCGAGGACAAGACGCTGTACGTGGCGCAGATCATCCCGTACCGCGGGTCGTGGGTGGAGTTCGAGTACGACCAGAAGAACCTGCTGTATGTCCGGATCGACCGGAAGCGCAAGTTCCTGGCCACGGTGTTCCTGCGTGCGCTCGGCCTGCGCGGCGCCGACGAGATCATCCGGACGTTCTATTCCGTCGATCGGATCTTTCTGAACCAGGGCCCGTCGCTGATGTGGGCGGTCAACGACAGCCTCGTCGGGCTGCGTGCGGCCACCGAGATCAAGGCCGGCGACGTCACGGTCCAGTCGGGGAAGAAGATCACCGCCAACGCGATTGCTGGGTTGCGCAGGGCGGGCGTCGAAATGGTGCCAGTGGTCGACGAGGCGCTCGAAGGCGCGTTTGCCGCAGCCGACATCGTCGACCCCGAGACCGGCGAGGTGATCCTCGAGGCCAACGAGGAGCTGACGCCGCGCGTCATCTCGATGGCGCAGGAGAAGAAGGTCGACAAGATCGATATCTTCTTCCCCGAGCGCGACGAGGTGGGCCCGATTATCAGCCAGACGTTGAAGAAGGACCCGATCCGGACGCACGAGGAGGCGCTCATCGAGATCTACCGCCGCCTGCGGCCCGGTGATCCACCGACGCTCGACAGCTCGCGGTCGCTCTTCGAGAACATGTTCTTCAACTCGCAGAAGTACGACTTCTCGCGTGTCGGACGCCTCAAGCTGAACACGAAGCTCGGGCTGGGTACGCCGCTCGACGAGAAGATCCTGCACCCGCAGGACTTCTACGACGTGATCAAATACCAGCTCAAGCTGCGGAAGAATCCGCAGAACGTGGACGACATCGACCACCTGGGCAACCGCCGGGTCCGCTCCGTGGGCGAGCTCCTCGAGAACCAGTTCCGCATCGGCCTGGTACGGATGGAGCGCGCCATCAAGGAGAAGATGTCGGTCTACCAGGAAATGGCGACGGCGATGCCGCACGACCTGATCAACGCAAAGCCGGTCATGGCCGCGATTCGCGAGTTCTTCGGGTCGTCCCAGCTCTCGCAGTTCATGGACCAGACCAATCCGCTCTCCGAGATCACGCACAAGCGGCGTCTCTCGGCGCTCGGGCCGGGCGGTCTCTCGCGCGAGCGCGCGGGATTCGAGGTCCGCGACGTCCACCCGACGCACTACGGGCGCATCTGTCCGATTGAGACGCCGGAAGGTCCGAACATCGGCCTCATCTCGTCGCTGTCGTGCTACGCGCGCATCAACGAGTTCGGGTTCATCGAGTCGCCGTACCGCAAGGTGAAGGACGGCCGCGTCACCGACTTCGTGATGATCACCAACGCCGGCGGCAATCCGAAGTTCAAGGCCGGCGACATCGTCGAATCCGACGAGATGATCAGCGAGGACGGCCGGCCGAAGAAGAAGGGCGTGGAATTCGAGCCGTTCTCCTTCTACCTGTCGGCATGGGAAGAGGATCAGTACGTCATCGCCCAGGCGAACGCCGCCGTGGACAACGACGGGAAGCTGACGCAGGAGCGCGTCAACGCGCGCCAGGCGGGCAACTTCATTCTGTCACCGCGCGACAACATCCAGTTCATCGACGTCTCGCCCAAGCAGCTCGTCTCGGTCGCGGCCTCGCTCATCCCGTTCCTCGAGAACGACGATGCGAACCGCGCCCTGATGGGATCGAACATGCAGCGGCAGGCGGTGCCGCTGCTCCGCGCGCGGGCGCCGTTTGTCGGCACCGGCATGGAGTACATCACGGCGCGCGATTCGGGCGCCGTCATCGTGGCGCGGCGGTCGGGGACGATCGACTACGTGGACAGTCAGCGCATCGTCGTCCGCGTCGAGAGCGAGACCGCCGAAGACAGCGTTGGCAAGGAGATGGGCGCCGACATCTACCCGATGACCAAGTTCAAGCGCAGCAACCAGAACACGTGCATCACGCAGAAGCCGATCGTGCGGGTCGGCCAGAAGGTGCACAAGGGTCAGGTGCTGGCCGATGGACCGTGCACCGAGCTGGGCGAGCTGGCGCTGGGACGCAACGTGCTGGTCGCCTTCATGCCGTGGCGCGGCTACAACTTCGAGGACGCGATCCTCGTCTCCGAGCGGATGGTGAAGGACGACTACTACACGTCCATCCACATCGAGGAGTTCGAGATCGAGGCGCGCGACACGAAGCTCGGACCGGAAGAGATCACGCGCGACATCCCGAACGTGTCGGAGAGCTTCCTGAAGGATCTCGACGACAGCGGCATCATCCGGATCGGCGCGTCGGTCAAGCCGGGCGACATCCTCGTCGGCAAGGTGACGCCGAAAGGCGAGACGCAGCTCACGCCGGAAGAGAAGCTGCTCCGCGCGATCTTCGGCGAGAAGGCCGGCGACGTGCGCGACGCGAGCCTCATCTGCCCGCCCGGCATCGAGGGCATCATCGTCGGCGTGAAAATCTTCTCCCGCAAGGGCATCGAGAAGGATGACCGTGCGAAAGCGATCGAGCAGGAAGAGCTCGACATGATGGAGAAGAACCTTCAGGACGAGATCCGCATTCTCCACGAGGAGATCAAGAAGCGGATCATCATGATGCTGAAGGGTCAGGAGCTGCGGTCGGATCTGTTCGACGAGTACGGCCGCGAACGGCTGCAGCGCAAGGGCACCGTGCTCACGCAGGAAATCCTCGAAGCGATGCCCTACGAGACGATGGTCCGGTTGAAGATCGCGACCGACGATCAACGGCTCGAGGACGACCTGCGGGATCTGGAAGAGCGCACCGAGCGCCAGGTGGAAGTCATCCGGAACCTCTTCGAGGAGAAGAAGGAGAAAATCCGTCGCGGCGACGAGCTGCCTCCGGGCGTCATCAAGCTCGTGAAGGTGTACGTCGCGATGAAGCGCAAGCTGTCGGTCGGCGACAAGATGGCGGGCCGCCACGGCAACAAGGGCGTCATCGCACGCATCCTCCCCGAGGAGGACATGCCGCATCTGCCGGACGGCACGCCGGTGGAAATCGTGCTGAACCCGCTCGGCGTTCCGTCGCGGATGAACGTCGGCCAGATTCTCGAAACGCACCTCGGCTGGGCGGCGCACGCGCTCGGTCTCTACTTCGCCACGCCGGTGTTCGACGGCGCGACGGAGCTGGAGATCAAGAACTGGCTCGACCGCGCCGGTCTGCCGAAGGGCGGCAAGACGAAGCTGTACGACGGCATGACCGGCGACGCCTTCGAGCAGGACGTCACCGTCGGCTACATCTACATGCTGAAGCTGTCGCACCTGGTCGACGACAAGATCCACGCGCGATCGATCGGGCCGTACTCGCTCATCACCCAGCAGCCGCTGGGCGGCAAGGCGCAGTTCGGCGGCCAGCGGTTCGGCGAAATGGAAGTGTGGGCGCTCGAGGCCTACGGCTCGGCGCACATCCTCCAGGAGCTGCTCACCGCGAAGTCGGACGACGTCACGGGCCGCGCGAAGATCTACGAGGCGATCGTCAAGGGCGACGCGTCGTTCACGGCGGGGCTGCCCGAGTCGTTCAACGTGCTCATCCGCGAGCTCCAGTCGCTGTGTCTGGATGTCGAGCTGATGAAGACCAAGAAGAAGGCGGTGGAAGCTGTCCCGCAGCCGGTACTAGAAGAGGTGTAATGCGGATTGCGGGTTGCGGATTGCGGATTCATCGAAGATTGAATCCGCAAGAAATCCGCATTCCGCAATCCTCAATCCGCAATACGAGGGAAACATAATGAGACCAAGTTTCCATGAACGTGGAGCGCTGACGAGCGATTTCGACGCGATTCGCATCAGCCTCGCCTCGCCCGAAAAGATCATGTCCTGGTCGCACGGCGAGGTGACCAAGCCGGAAACGATCAACTACCGCACGTTCAAGCCGGAACGCGACGGCCTGTTCTGCGCGAAAATCTTCGGCCCGATCACCGACTGGGAGTGCTTGTGCGGGAAGTACAAGCGCATGAAGCACCGGGGCGTCATCTGCGACAAGTGCGGCGTGGAAGTGACGCAGGCGAAGGTCCGCCGCGAGCGTCTCGGCCACATCACGCTCGCCACGCCGGTGAGCCACGTGTGGTTCTTCAAGGGGTTGCCGAGCCGCATCGGCCATCTGCTCGACATCTCGCTGCGCGATCTCGAGCGCGTCCTCTACTTCGAGGCCTACGTCGTCGTCGATCCGGGCGAGACGGAGTTGAAGCCGAACTCGCTCCTGAACGAAGAGGGCTACCGCAAGGCGCGCGAAGAGCACCAGCATCGCTTCAAGGCGCAGATGGGCGCCGAAGCGATCAAGGAGCTGCTGAAGCGCGTCAACGTCGAGCGGCTCGCCGTGGAGCTGCGCGACAAGATGAAGACCGAGACGTCGGCGCAGAAGAAGCTGAAGTTCGCCAAGCGGCTCAAGGTGGTCGACTCGTTCCGCAAGTCGAGCAACCGGCCGGAGTGGATGATTCTCGACGTCATCCCGGTCATTCCGCCGGAGCTCCGCCCGCTCGTGCCGCTGGACGGCGGGCGCTTCGCGACGTCAGACCTGAACGATCTCTACCGGCGCGTCATCAACCGCAACAACCGGTTGAAGAAGCTGATCGAGCTGAAGGCGCCCGACGTCATCATCAGAAACGAAAAGCGCATGCTGCAGGAAGCGGTCGATGCGCTGTTCGACAACGGCCGCCGCGGCCGCGTGCTGCGCGGCGCGAACAACCGTCCGCTGAAGTCGCTGTCCGACACGTTGAAGGGGAAGCAGGGCCGCTTCCGTCAGAACCTGCTCGGCAAGCGCGTCGACTACTCGGGCCGTTCGGTCATCGTCGTCGGTCCGGAGCTGAAGCTGCATCAGTGCGGCTTGCCGAAGAAGATGGCGCTCGAGCTGTTCAAGCCGTTCATCTACAACAAGCTCGAAGAGCGGGGGCTCGTCCAGACCATCAAGCAGGCGAAGGAGATGGTGGAGCTGCAGCGTCCCGAAGTGTGGGACGTGCTCGAGGAAGTCATCCGCGAGCATCCGGTGCTGCTGAACCGCGCGCCGACCCTCCACCGTCTCGGCATCCAGGCGTTCGAGCCGGTGCTGGTGGAAGGCAAAGCGATCCGCATCCATCCGCTCGTCTGCACGGCGTTCAACGCCGACTTCGACGGCGACCAGATGGCGGTCCATATTCCGCTGTCGCCGGAAGCGCAGATCGAAGCGTCGGTGCTGATGCTCTCGAGCAACAACATCCTGTCGCCGGCGCACGGCTCGCCGATCGCGATTCCGTCGCAGGACATCGTGCTCGGCATCTACTACCTGACGAAGGCGAAGAGCGGCGCGAAAGGCGAGGGCCGCGCCTTCGGCAATCCCGATGACGTGATGCTCGCGCTCGAGGCGGGAGAGCTGGAAACGCTGTCGCCGATCCGGCTGCGCTACACCGGCGATCTGCAGGACCTCACCGCCGCGCGTGACGATCAGGATGTGCTGCGCACCGAAGTGCAGAACGTCCAGAACAAGATCATCAACACGACGGTCGGCCGCGTCATCCTCAACCAGTCGATTCCGGTGGAGATGCCGTTCGTCAACGGCCTCTTGAAGAAGAAGGGGCTGCAGCAGCTCGTGCAGAGCTGCTACCTGAAGTTCGGCCTCGAGAAGACCGTCGACATGCTCGACTCGCTCAAGAACCTCGGCTTCGCCTACGCGACGAAATCGGGCCTGTCGATTGGCATCGACGACCTGATCATCCCGAAGGAGAAGGCGACGATGGTCGACAAGGCGCGCGAAGAGGTCATCAAGGTCGAATCGCAGTACCTCGAGGGCGCCATCACCAACGGCGAGCGGTACAACAAGGTGATCGCCATCTGGTCGGAGGCGACCGAGGAAATCGCCAACGCGATGTTCAGCGAGATGGAGTCGATCGACAAGGAAGGCCGGATGTTCAACCCGGTCTACATCATGGCCGACTCCGGCGCGAGAGGGAGCAAACAGCAGATCCGCCAGCTCGCGGGTATGCGAGGCCTGATGGCGAAGCCGTCGGGCGAGATCATCGAGACGCCGATCACGGCGAACTTCCGTGAAGGGCTTTCGGTGTTGCACTACTTCATCTCGACGCACGGCGCGCGCAAGGGTCTTGCCGACACCGCGCTGAAGACGGCGGACTCGGGCTACCTGACCCGTCGTCTCGTCGACGTGGCGCAGGACGTCATCATCTCGGAGAACGACTGCGGCACGCTCGACGGCATCGAAGCGCGCGCCATCGTCGAATCGGGCGAAGTCATCGAGCCGCTGCGCGACCGCATCATCGGCCGCGTCACCCTCGAGCGCATCGTCGATCCGTTCACCGGCGACAAGATCGTCGACGTCAACGAGGTGATGGACGAGGAGCTGTCGTCGGCGATTCAGGATGCGGGCATCGAGAAGGT
>DASYQV010000044.1:0-14630 GCA_036005125.1 Vicinamibacterales bacterium | reverse complement strand
GTATACGCGACCTGCGTATCCTCGTCCGGCAGTGCTTTGAGCTGTTCGGTGGGTTCGTGCAGCAGCTTTTCCACGAGGAGGCGCGTGATCTCATCGACTTTGGCGCGCGCATCCGGTCCGAGGCCCGAGAGCTTGCCGTCGAGCCGTTGCAGCTCGGACTTGCGGATGGCATCGAAGCGTTGACGGAGCGCCACGATGGTGGCCACCGCGCCCCGCGAGCGGTGCCACGCGAGGAAGCGCGTCATCTCCTCCAGGACGATGTGTTCGGCGTCGTGGATTTCGGCCCCTCGCCGCGACATGTTCTCCTGCACGATCGCCTGCAGGTCGTCGACGTTGTAGAGGAAGACCTGCTCGAGATCCCCGGCGGCCGGGTCGACGTCGCGCGGGATGGCGATGTCGATGATGAACAACGGGTCGCGCCGGCGCCAGCCCATCACGGCCTCGATCTGCGCGCGGCTCAGAATCGGCACCTGCGACCCGGTCGAGGCGATGACGATGTCCGCGGGCGCGAGCACGGTGAGCAGCTCGCTCCATGGGGCCGCAACGCCGTCCACGGCCCGTGCAATCTCTTCCGCGCGGCCGAGCGTCCGGCTGGTGATGACGATCTGGCCGACGCCCTGCGCGCGCAGGTGCTGTGCCGTCAGCTTTCCCATCTCGCCGGCGCCGATGACGAGGACCTGACGGCCCGCCAGCCTGCCGAAGATCTTCCGCGCAAGCTGCACGGCCGCGAAGCTCACCGAGACCGCGCCCTCGCCGAGCGCCGTTTCCGTCCGCACTCGCTTTCCCACCGCAAACGAGGCGTGGAACAGCTTGGTCAGCAGCGGGCCGCAGCAATGTCGGCTGGATGCTGCCGTGAACGCTTCCTTGACCTGGCCGAGGACCTGTGGCTCGCCAATCACGAGCGAATCGAGGCCCGCTGCGACGCGAAAGAGATGACGCACGACATCGGCGTCCTCCCGTTCGAAGACGTGGGGCACGAACGTGTCGGCCGGCACCTGATGGTATTCGCTGAGGAACGAGACGACGTCCGCCCGAGCATCCGACACGTTGTTGCTGGCGAGATAGATCTCCGATCGATTGCACGTGGAGAGGACCACCGACTCGCACGCCGAGGCGCGAGAGGCAAGCGCCTCGACCGCCGCGCCGAGATCACGGCTGGAGAAGTCCAGCCGCTCGCGCAGGTCGACGGGCGCCGTCTTGTGGCTCACGCCAAGGAGAAAAAGATGCATTCCACATTAAAAGTGGAGAAGGTGGAAAGTGGAAAAGTAACGAAAAAGTGCATTCATGCTGAGCCCGGGTACTCTTACCTTACTTTCCGCTTTCCACTTCTCGACTTGTCCACTTCAGAACGTGTGGCTCGTCGTCACGAAATAGTTGATCGGGAGAAGGCTCAGTAGCACGATCGCGAACCCCAGCGCCGAGAGCCACGCCGCGCGCCGGCCGTGCCAGCCCATCGTGCCCCGCGCGATGACCGCGAACGAGTAGAAAACCCAGATGAGCACCGCCACCAGAATCTTCGGGTCGTCGAGCGAGAACGCCTGCGCGCGGGGATTGTACGGCGTCGCGGCACGCGCCTGCGTCGCCCAGATGACGCCAACAACGACCCCGGCCGTCATGAAGATCCAGCCGACGGTCACGGCCCTCGAGTTCATGATGTCGAGCACCTGCAGCGACGGCAGTCGGGTGTAGAAGAACCCGAGGTGCTTCTTCTTGATCTCCTTGAACTGCAGCACGTACGTGAGCCCCAGCACGCCGCCCAGGGCGAAGCTGGCATACGCGAACAGCAGCGACGAGACGTGCACCCAGAACCAGGCGCTGTCCAGCAGCGGGTCGGAGCGCTCCACTCCGGGATTGAGCGCGGGCAGAATCTGCAGGGCGATGACGATCGGCAAGATGAACACGCCCATCGACCGCTCATCCGTCGTCAACTCCGTGTACAAGTACGAGAGGGTCAGCATCCAGACGAACGTCGACACGGCCCGCGACGGGTTGGCGAACGGCACGTCCCGCACTTCCATCGTCTGCATGCCGATGACGAAGGTGTGCACGAGCGCCCCGAACAGGAGGAGCGCTGTCGCGGCACGGCCAGCCGTCGCGTTCCGACGCGCGAAGTGCATGGCGTAGGCGACACCGGCCGCGATGTAGAAAACCAGGGGAAGAGCGTTCATGAGTCCGCAGGGACTGGTTAGTGGGCCGTCGGCGCGTAGTAGCCCTTTTTCGCCCGTGGCACCACGTTGGGCCTCGCCACCTGAACCACGAGCCGCCGCCACGCCCCGTTCCGAAGCTGATTCTTGGACGTATAGCCGATGGTGTACTGGCTGGAGAGCTCGTCCGCGATCTGGCCGTAGACCCCGTTCAGGTCCTCGATGCGGTTGGGGAAGAACGGGCGGCCGCCCGTCTCCTGCGCCAGTTGGCGCATCGTGAACTCCGCTTCCCGGAATCCCTTCGAATGCGACGGCTCCGGCGAGCGCAGCGCGATCGTGTAGATCGCCGTCTCCGACCGCTTGGCCACGTCCAGCACCTCGTCGAACGACACCAGGCTCGACGTGTCCTCGCCGTCGCTGAAGACGATCAACGCCTGACGGCGCACGTCATCGTCGGAACGCGCCTGGATTTTCTTCAGCTCCTTCAGCGAGATGTAGATCGCGTTGTGAAGGGAGGTCGATCCACCCGCGGATATCTGACGGATGGCGGCCTCGAGCGCCTCCTGGTTCGACGTGAAGTTCTGGCGGACCTCGACACGGCTGTCGAAGTCGATGATCTGTGCCACGTCCACGGGTTTGAGGCGATGGACGAAATTGATGGCGGCCGTCTGCAGCATGTCGATCTTGTCTTCCATGCTCGCGCTGCTGTCCAGCAGCAGCGACAGCGCGATCGGGAGCTGCCGCTTGTTGAAGAAGGTGACGTCCTGCCGAACGCCGTCTTCGAACACGTTAAAGTCCGACTGGTCGAGGTCCGTCACATAATGATTGGAGGTGTCGGTGACGGTGACGGTGAGCGAGACCATGTCGATGCCGGCGCGGAAGGAGGGTCGCTGGCGATCCTGGGCTCGACTGAGCGTGACGGCCACGGCCGCCACGAGCGTGACGGTGACAAATGCACCAGCGAGACGTCTGACCTTCACCTAGGCACCTGCTTTCCGCGCTCCGGCGTTCCCCGCGCCGTGAGTCCCCGCCGGGTCACGCTCACCTCGAACTTCTGAGGCGGGATGAGCGACGGCGGCCGACTGTAGACCACCTTGTACTGCGAAGACAGCTCGCGCGCCATCTTTTTGAGCGCCTGCTCCACGGCGGTGCTGCTCAACAACGTTTCACGATGTCCGCCGGTGACGCGCGGTCCCTCATCGAGGACGATCGCCCGGTAGCGCAGTTCGTCCCGAGGGCCAGGCGCGAACGTGCCGATCGTGACCGCATAAAGCGCGGCTCCGCTCTTCTTGAGCGCGTCAATCACGGTCCGATCGTACAGATTGGTGAACTCGACGCCGTCGGTCAGCACCGGCAGGAGAACCGCGCGCGGACTCTCGCGCTTCTCGAGGCCCCGGCCGGTCTCGACGAGCGCGTCGAGCAGCGTCATGCCGCTCCCGGCCATGCCGAACACCCGCCCGATTCCGCGCATCAGCAGTTCCCGGTTCCGGGTGTAGTCCACCAGAATCGTCGGCCGGTCGGCCAGGCCGATGAGCGCGATGTCGTGCTGCGCGTGCATCGCGTCGACAAACGCGGTCAGCCCGGCGCGGATATGCACGATGTGATCGGCGGCCGCCCCACTGTTGTCGACGAGCAGCGCGATTTGAATCGGCTCGGTCGCCCGGGACACGTGAAGGACCTCGCGCCGGACGCCGTCCTCACGTACGATGAACACCTCGGGTGGGAGTCCCTCCACCGGCTCGCCAGCGTCGTTCACCACGCTGACGTACATGGCACGCTCGCGCGCGTCGGTCTGGGCCCTCAGCGCGATAATTGACGGAGATATCGTCGCGAGCACAGCCACGCTCAGGAGCGCACGCGGTATGACGTTCATATGGGACTCGATAGACAGGCAACGGGCGGTTCTCAGTATAGGTTCGGCTCCCGACGAGCGTCAAGCCGGGTCCATCGCTGAAAGCTGCTGAAAACATGGCACTTATGTCTCCAGTCTGCGACACGTTTCGTCGCCGCGCTCGGTTGACACCCCAGGGGTCGCATGTTATAAACACGCGACTTTCGGCCCGGTTCCTCCAGATTCTTCGCTGTTCCCGGGCGTCCCGACAGCTCGATGAGGTGTTCCGGGTGTCGCCCGCAGCGAGGGGCAGACCCGGTGGAGATGCTGTGACCCGCGACAGGGTGTGCCACGATGCCGCTTGAGTTCGTCCCCGTCGTCCTTTTCCTGATTGTCGCTATCGGGTTCGCGATCGTCACCCTCATCCCTTCCCGGCTGCTGCAGACCAACAAGTACAACAAGGTCAAGTTCGACCCGTACGAGTGCGGGATCGAGCCGAGGACCGACGCGCGCGACCGTTACAGCATTCGCTATTACCTGGTCGCGATGCTGTTCGTGATTTTCGACGTCGAGACCGTGTTCATGTTTCCGTGGGCGGTCGTCCTCGAGCGGCTCGGGATCTTCGGGTTGATCGAGATGGTTGTGTTTCTATTGATCCTGGTCGTGGGATTCATCTACGCGTGGAAGAAGGGCGCGCTGGAGTGGGCTTGACAAAGGTCAAAGGTCAGACGAAGGTCAAAAGTCAAAGGTCAAAGGTCAAAGGTAAGGTTGAGGCTGGCTGCACCTTGGACCTGCACTTTGAACCTACACCTGCGACCTGCACCTTGGACCTGCTCCTTGGACCTGCACCTTGAACCTACACCTAGACCTTTGACCTGACCTTTGCCCTTTGACATTTGACCTTTGACCTTGCTTGTATGGACGAACCCAAAACGCCTCCTCCGCCGAAGCCGCCACCACCGAAGCCAGCCGCGCCGGCGTCCAGACCGGCTGCAGCCGGCGGCGCGCCGAAGGCCGAGCACAAACCGCCACCCCCGCCGGCAGCGCCAGTTGGTCCACCCGACCCGCCGCCGCCCGCTGATGTGCCCGTGCCGTCATTCATCACCGAGCTGCAAACCGCGGTGACCGGTGGCGTGACGCAGCTCAGCTACTTTGTCGGTGACTGGACGGTCATCGTGCCAGCGGCCCGCCTCCTGGACGTCGCGCGTCATCTGCGCGCCGCCGGTTTCGATCACTGCTCGGACGTGACGGCCAGCGACTGGCCGCCGCGGGCGCAGCGTTTCGACGTCGTGTACGCTCTCTATTCGGTGCGCGATCGCCGGCGCGTCCGGCTGAAGGTGCGCGCGGGCGAGGGCGAGCCGGTGTCATCGGTGACCGGCATCTGGCCTTCGGCCAACTGGCTCGAGCGCGAGGTGTACGATTTGTTTGGCGTGGCGTTCGTCGGTCATCCCGACCTGCGCCGTATCCTCATGCCGGAGGATTGGCAGGGACATCCGCAGCGCAAGGACTATCCGCTCGAGGGACCGGGCGAGCTGCTGATGGAGAGCCCGCTCGACTGGCTCAAACTGAAACAGGCCGCGACAGAGGCCGAGATCGAGTAGGTCAAAGGTCAAAGGTCAATCGAGTAGGTCAAAGGTCAAAGGTCAAAGGTCAAAAGTGAGGTCAAAGTGTGTAGGTCAAGGTCAAAGTCAAGGTGCTAAGGGCAGGTTGCAGGTCCAGGTCGCGGGTCTGGGTCGCGGGTCGACATGTTTGACCTTGCACCGATACCTTTGACCTGTACCTTGTACCTGGACTTAGAACCTTTGACCTGACCTCACGTTTGACCTTTGACTTTTGACCTTTGACCTGTGCGCGGAGTGAAAGAGGCGCAATGGAACCAGCAACCCAGCCGCAACCCATGTTCGACACCGACGAGCTCGTCCTCAACATGGGGCCGCAGCATCCGAGCACGCACGGCGTGCTGCGGGTGGTGCTGCGGCTGGATGGCGAGCGCGTCATCGGCGCCGATGTGGTGATCGGATATCTGCATCGCGGGATTGAGAAGCTCTGTGAGAGCCGCGACTGGACGCAGATTGTTCTGATCACGGATCGCATGGACTACGTGGCCGCCGCGACGAACAACGTCGGCTACTGTCAGACGGTCGAGAAGCTGATGTCGCTCGAGGTGCCGCGCCGGGCGCGGTATCTGCGCACGGTTATGTGCGAGCTGCAGCGGATCGCGAGCCACTGCCTCTGGCTTGGTACGCACGCGATGGATATCGGCGCGATGACCGTGTTCCTGTACGCGTTCCGCGAGCGCGAATTGATCCTTGACCTCTTCGAGGAGTTCTGCGGCGCCCGGCTCACGTACAACTCGATGCGCATCGGTGGGCTGCCGCTCGACATTCCGCCCGGCTGGGACAAGAAGGTGCTGGCGTTCTGCGACATCCTGTTGCAGAAGCTCGTCGACTACGAGCAGCTCCTGACGAATAACCGCATCTGGTTGGAGCGGACCAAGGGCATCGGCGTGATCTCGGCTGAAGACGCCATCGCGATCGGTCTCACGGGGCCGGCGCTTCGCGGATCGGGCGTGAAACACGATATCCGGAAGGACGAGCCCTACGCCGCGTACGACGAGATGGATTTCGAGGTGCCGATCGGCAAGGCGGGCGACACCTACGACCGCTACCTCGTACGCATCGAGGAATTCCGCCAGTCGGTGCGCATCATCCGGCAGGCAATCGAAGGGCTGCCCGAAGGGCCCATCGTCGGCAAGGTGCCGCGCCTCATCAAGCCGCCTGCTGGCGAGACCTACCACGCGATCGAGTCGCCCAAAGGCGAGCTCGGCTACTTCATCGTCGCCGACGGAAAGTCGGTGACGCCATACCGGTTCCGCGTGCGACCGCCGTCGTTCTGCAACCTCCAGGGGCTGCCCCGGCTCGTCAAAGGTCATCTGGTCGCGGACGTGGTGGCGCTCATCGGCTCGATCGACATCGTCCTGGGGGAGGTTGATCGGTGATCGACGCCGTCGTCATCCCAATCCTGAAAATCCTGATCGTGCTCAACGCCGTGCTCGTCGCGGTGACCTTCATGGTTCTGCTCGAGCGCAAGGTGATCGCCTGGGTCCAGGTGCGGCTTGGTCCCATGCGCGTCGGGCCGTATGGTGTACTGCAGCCGATCGCCGACGTCGTCAAGCTGATGACGAAGGAGGACATCACGCCGGTCAAGGCGGATCGGTGGGTGTTCACCCTGGCGCCGCTCATCGCGCTGATTCCAGCGCTCGTGATCTTCGCGGTGATCCCATTCGGCCCGGTCGTATCGCTCTTCGGCCGGCAGGTGAGCCTCTACATCACCGACCTCAACGTCGGGCTGCTGTACATCGTGTCGGTGGCCTCGATTGGCGTCTACGGGATCATCCTCGCGGGGTGGTCGTCCAACAGTAAGTACCCGCTGCTGGCGAGCCTCCGGGCGTCGGCGCAGTTGATTAGCTACGAGGTGGCGGTGACGATGGGCCTCGTGAGCATGATCGTGACCGCCGGCACGCTGAGTATGGTCGGCATCATCCAGGCGCAGTACAACCAGGGCGTCTGGTATGCGTTCATCCAGCCCGTCGCGTTCTTCATCTACTTCGTCGGGGGCCTGGCCGAGACCAACCGCGCGCCGTTCGACATGCCGGAAGCGGAACAGGAGCTGACCGGCGGGTTCCACACGGAATACAGCGGCATGCGGTTCGCCCTTTTCTTTCTCGCGGAATACGCGAACATGATCGTCGTCTCGACGGTGGCGACGACGTTGTTCATGGGCGGATGGCTCCGTCCGTTCCCGAACGTGGCGGCGCTCTCGTTCCTCGATTTCGTGCCCGCCTGGATCTGGTTCCTGCTGAAGACGTTCGTGTTCCTCTACGTGTTCCTCTGGGTGCGCGCGACGCTGCCGCGCTATCGGTACGACCAGTTGATGCGGCTCGGGTGGAAGGTGCTCATCCCGCTGGGGATCGCGAACGTCGTCGTGACGGGCGCGCTCAAAGTACTGCTGTAACGGAGGGCGCATGGCCGCATCGTTTACCTTCTACGTCCTGGCAGCGCTCATCCTGCTGTTCGGCGTGGCGGTCGTCACCGCGAAGAACACCGTCCACAGCGTCCTGTATCTCATCGGCGACTTCCTGGCCGTCGCGCTGCTCTATGCCTCGATGAACAGCCTGTTCGTGGCCGCGATCCAGGTGCTCGTGTACGCGGGCGGGATTGTCGTCCTGTATCTCTTCGTGGTCATGCTCGTCAACCTGAAGCGGCCGCCGGAAGAGCACCAGGATCCCAATCGGCGCGGCACGCTGGGCGGCCTCATGGTGGCCGCCGTGATGGGCGAGCTCGTCGTCATCGCCACGTACAACGTGGTTCGGCCCGCACCGGCCGCCAATGCGCCGACGCCGGTCGGCTTCGTCGAGCCCCTTGCCATGGCGTTGTACGCCGATTACCTGATCCCGTTCGAGGTCGCGTCGATGCTGCTGCTGGTCGCGATGGTGGGCGCAATCATTCTGGCGCGAAGGGAACTGTGATGGTCTCTCCGACGCACTACATGCTGCTGTCGGCCACCCTGTTCATGATTGGCGTGTTCGGCGTGCTGACGCGCCGCAACATCATCATCATCTTCATGTCGATCGAGCTGATCCTGAACGCGGTCAATATCAACTTGATGGCGTTCTCACTGCAGTGGCAGAACTCGATCGGCCAGGTGTTCACGCTGTTCGTCATTGCCGTTGCGGCCGCCGAGGCAGCCGTGGGGCTCGGCATCATCCTGGCGTTCTATCGCAACAAAGAGACGATCAACATCGACGAGATGAACGTCATGCGATGGTGATCGCGGGATTGCCGTAGGCCGCATCGTGAGCCGTAGGCCGCATCTTGAGATGCGGCGCACGGCGACTCACGTGGAAAGCAGGTTATGGATCTCATCTGGCTCATCCCCATCATCCCCGGCGTTGGCGCGCTGCTGAACGGGCTGTTCGGGGTGCGGTACTTCAGCAGACAGACCGCCGCGGGGGTCGCCTGCATCACCATGGCCGGCGCGCTGGGACTCTCGGTGTTCGCGTTCTGGCAGCTGCTCGGTCTCGACCCGGCCTCGCGCGTGCACGACGTCGTCCTCGCCACCTGGATTCCAAAGATCCCGCTGCAGCTCGCCGACGGCCGCATCGGCGCGTTCGAGGTCCCCTGGGCGTTCCGGCTCGATCCGCTCAGCGCAATGATGATCCTGGTCGTCACCGGGATCGGGTTCCTCATTCACGTCTACGCGACCGCCTACATGCTCGACGAGCCGCGCGGCGGGTACGCGCGCTTCTTCTGCTACCTGAATCTTTTCTGCTTCTTCATGCTCACGCTCGTCCTCGGGAGCAATTTCCTGGTGATGTTCGTGGGCTGGGAGGGCGTCGGTCTCTGTTCGTATCTGCTGATCGGCTACTGGTACGAGCGCAAGAGCGCCGCCGATGCCGGCAAGAAGGCGTTCATTACCAACCGCGTCGGCGACTGGGGCTTCATCCTGGGCATGTTCCTCGTGTTCGTCACGTTCGGCACGTTCGACTTCCGCGTCGTCGCCGAGCGTGCGGCGGCGATGCCGGTCGAAATGCAGTTCGGCACCCTTTCGACGATTTGCCTGCTGCTGTTCATCGGCGCTGCGGGCAAGAGCGCGCAGATTCCGCTCTATGTCTGGCTGCCGGACGCGATGGAAGGTCCGACGCCGGTATCGGCGTTGATCCACGCGGCGACGATGGTCACGGCCGGTGTCTACATGGTGGGGCGCAACGCGGTGCTCTTCTCGCAGGCGCCGATCGTCATGGAGGTCGTCGCCATTGTCGGCGTGCTGACCGCCCTCATGGCCGCATCGATCGGCCTGGTGCAGAACGACATCAAGCGCGTGCTCGCGTACTCCACCGTCTCGCAGCTCGGGTACATGTTCACGGCGATGGGCGTCGGCGCGTTCGCCGCGGGCGCGTTCCACCTGATGACCCATGCCTTCTTCAAGGCGCTCCTCTTCCTCGGCAGCGGCTCCGTGATCCATGCGATGGCGGGCGAACAGGACATGCGGCGGATGGGCGGGCTCAAGAAGTATCTCCCGGTCACGTTCGTGACGATGCTGATCGGCACGCTGGCCATTGCGGGCATTCCGCCGCTGGCTGGATTCTTCAGCAAGGACGAGATTCTGCTGAGCGCGTTCCTGTCGAACAAGGCTGTCTGGCTGATTGCCGTGGTGACGGCGTTGATGACCGCGTTCTACATGTATCGCCTCGTCTCGATGACATTCTTCGGCGAGTATCGTGGCCCGGCGTGGGCGGGCGCGCATCACGTGGCCATGGCCGCGCACACACACAGCCTGGATGTGCGCGAAGCGGCGATTCACGGCGCGCCGCACCCCGCGGACGCCGGCGCGCACGGTCAGGCCCACCGTGTCGACCACGAGACCACGCACGGGCCGGCGGACTCGGCCGGGCACGGGCACGGCCACGGCCATGGGCACGGCGAGTGGCACGGGCCGCACGAGAGCCCGAGAGCGATGACGCTGCCGCTGATGGTGCTCGCGGTGGGCGCGATGGTCGCGGGTTTCGTCGGTGTGCCGGCGGCGCTCTTCGGTAACAACGCAATCAGCACGTTCCTCCAGCCGAGTTTCTCCCCGCCAGCCGCCGTGGCTCATGCCGCGCCCGAGGCGGGCGCCGGACGGGGTGCACCCGCCGAGGCGGCGGCCGCGCACGAGGCGGGCGGGGCCGAAGCGCATCACATTTCGGAAGCGGCCGAGGTCGGCCTGATGGCGTTTTCGGTGGCGATCGGGGTGCTCGGGATTTTCCTCGCGTACCGCTTCTACGTGCAGCATCCCGACATATCGGAGCAGCTCGCGCGGCGGTTTGCGGCCGCGCACCGGTGGCTCCTCAACAAGTACTACGTCGATGAGTTCTATGACGCGACCGTTGTCGATGGCACCGTCAAGAGCGCCCACGGGCTCTGGACGGTGGACCGGAAGGTCGTGGATGGCGTGGTCAACGGCGCCGGCGCGCTGACCGTCGTCACGTCGTGGCTGTCGGGTCTCACGGACCGCACGGTGGTCGACGGGGTGGTGAACGGGCTCGGGCGCACGGTCGAGGAAGCCAGCTTCACCTTCCGTCGCGTTCAGACGGGTCTGGTCCAGAACTACGCGCTGCTGATGCTGTTCGGCGTGTTTGCGTTCGTGACGATCTATTTGTTCGCGAGATAAGAGCGTAGGTAGGCCGCATCTTTAGATGCGGCGCCAGTTGCGCCGGGTGTGAAGACCCGGCCTACGTACCGAGTGATCAACATTTATGTCCAACGCAGCCAATTTCCCGCTCCTCTCGTTGATTCTGTTCACGCCGCTCGTCGGAGCGGTGCTGCTGCTGTTCGTCAGCCGCCAGAACGAGAACGCCATCAAGTGGATAGCCAATGTATTCGGGGCGCTCGGATTCCTGGTCTCGGTGCCGCTCTGGTTCTGGTACAACCCCCAGAACCCCGAATACCAGTTCGTCGAGCGAGCTACCTGGATCCCGTCGATAGGCGCCGATTACTTCCTCGGCGTCGACGGGTTCAGCGTGCTGCTCATCCTGCTCACGACGCTCATGGGCGTGATCGCGATCCTCTCATCCTGGGCCGCCATCAGCGAGCGCGTCAAGGAGTACTACGTCTTCTTGCTGGTGTTGCAGACCGGCATGCTGGGCGCGTTCATGGCGCTCGACTTCCTGCTGTTCTTCCTGTTCTGGGAAGTCATGCTGGTGCCGATGTATTTCCTCATCGGCATCTGGGGCAGCGATCGCCGGCTGTATTCGGCCATCAAGTTCTTCCTCTACACCCTGGTCGGCAGCGTCGTGATGCTGCTGGGCATCCTGGCGTTGTATTTCAGCTACCACACCGCGACCGGCATGTACACGTTCGACATCACGCGCTTCCAGGGGCACACCTTCCCCGCGAACCTGCAGTGGTGGGTGTTCCTCGCGTTCTTCCTCGGGTTCGCGATCAAGGTCCCGATGTTCCCGTTCCACACCTGGCTGCCTGACGCGCACACCGACGCGCCGACGGCCGCCTCGGTCATCCTGGCGGCCGTCCTCCTGAAGATGGGCACATACGGATTCATCCGCTTCAGCCTGCCGATCCTGCCGGACGCGTCGCGCGGGTTCGTTCCGATGATCGTGACGCTGTCGATCATCGGCATCGTCTACGGCGCGCTCGTGGCGATGGCGCAGCGCGACTGGAAGCGCCTCGTCGCGTATTCGAGCGTCAGCCACATGGCGATGGTGATGCTCGGGATGTTCGCGCTCAACCCGGTCGGCATTACGGGCAGCATCGTCCAGCAGCTGAACCATGGCATTTCCACCGGCGCGCTGTTCCTGCTGGTGGGCCTCGTCTACGAGCGCCGCCACACGCGCGAGATTTCCGAGTACGGCGGTCTCTCGAAGGTCATGCCGGTCTACGCGGCGATCTTCCTTGTCATCACGATGTCGTCGATCGGACTGCCGGCGTTGAACGGGTTCATCGGCGAGCTACTGATCCTGCAGGGCGTCTTCGCCGTCAACCGGCTGTGGGCGGGGGTGGCGGCCGCCGGAATCGTGCTGGGCGCGGCCTACATGCTGTGGCTCTATCAACGGACGATGTTCGGCAAGATAGAGAACGCGAAGAATGAAACGCTGCCCGACGTCGGCACCCGTGAGGTCGCCCTGTTCGTGCCGCTCATTATTCTCGCGGTCTGGATCGGACTGTACCCGTCGCCGTTCCTGCGGCGGATCGATTCGTCGGTGTCGCGTGTGATTGCCCGTGTGAACCCACAGTACCTCCAGCAGCAGAACGCGGCGGACTGCACGACCCCGCCGCCGCCGGCTCCGGCCGCCCCGGCCGTCGTGGCCTCGCTCCAATTCACAACCCCGCCGTGCACCGACGGGACGGCAAGGCAGGAGGGCCAGCGCTGATGCCGACTGGGGTGTCGCTTTCCGATTTCTATTACATCCTGCCCGAGATCGTGCTGTCGATCGGCGCGATGCTCGTTCTGGTCGCGGACGTCTATGTCCCGCGGGAACGCCGCAGCCTCATCACGGGTATCTCGGTTGCGGTGATCGTCGCAACCGCCCTCGCCGTTGTCGCCGTCGGCAACCCCCACGTCACCGTCTCACGCGGGCTGATGTCGATTGACGCGTTCGGCGTCTTCTTCAAGCTGTTGTTCCTCGGCGCTGCCGCGCTGACCGTGCTCATGTCCGGGCCGTACCTCGAGGTGGAGGACACGCCGGCAGGTGCCTACTGCTTCCTCGTGCTCGCCGCCACGCTCGGCATGATGTTCATGGCCGGCGGCATCGAGCTGATTACGATCTTCATCGGCCTCGAGACGATGGCGGTCTCGTTCTACATCCTGGCGGGTTATCTGAAGCCGAACCAGCGATCGAACGAGGCGGCGGTCAAGTACTTCCTTCTCGGCGCGTTCTCGCTGGGAATCCTCCTGTACGGCATGTCGCTGCTGTACGGCCTCACCGGGTCCACGAATCTCCGGACGATCGCGACCGCGCTCGCGGATCCGCAGGCGGCCAACCGGCAGATCCTGCTGCTCGGCGTCGTGCTGACCGTCGCCGGCGTCGGGTTCAAGATTGCCGCCGTGCCGTTCCACATGTGGGCGCCGGATGTCTACGAAGGCGCGCCGACGCCGGTCACCGCGTTCCTCTCCGTCGGGTCGAAGGCGGCGTCGTTCGCGATGCTGCTGCGCATCTTCGTCGAGGGCCTGCCCTCGATGAGCGCCGACTGGCGGATGCTCTTCGAGGCCCTCTCAATGGTGACGATGACGGTCGGCAACATCGCGGCGATCACGCAGACGAACATCAAGCGGATGCTCGCGTACTCGTCGATCGCGCAGGCGGGCTACGTGCTGATCGGCATCGTATCGGGCACGCCACGCGGGATTTCCGCGACGTTGATCTACCTGCTGGTGTACGCCCTGATGCAGCTTGGCGCCTTTGCGGTGATCGTGCTGATGCGGCGCCGCGACACGATTGGTGACGAGCTGAAGGATTTCAACGGTCTCTATTTCCGCAATCCAACCGCCGCCGCGGCCATGCTGTTCTTCATGCTCTCGCTGGGCGGGATCCCGCCGACGGCCGGTTTCATGGGCAAGCTGTGGCTGTTCAGCGCGGCAATCGAGGCGGGCTACTACTGGCTGGCCTTCATCGGCGTGCTCAACAGCGCCCTCTCGCTCTATTACTACATCCGCGTGGTCGTCTACATGTGGCTGAGGAACGAGCCGGTTGGTTCCGTGCCGCGCATGAACCCCGCCCTGGCCGCGACCATCGTCATCACTCTCGGCGGCACACTCCTCCTGGGCTTGTACCCGAGCCCGTTGTTCAATTTCGCCGAGTTGTCGGCTCGCGCGCTTGGAGCTGTGGCGGCCACGGCGGCACGGTGAAAACGGGCTTCAGGCGGCTTCAGCCTGGAGCCGCCGAAGCCCGTAATCCGAAGCCCGAAGCCTGAACCAATGTCTTCCAACGCACCACAGCGCGAGCCGGGCCAGACCCGCTCGCCCGGCACGATGCAGACGCTGGGCTCGATCGGGTCCGTGGGGCTCGCGTTCGTCATCGCGGTGACAATCGGCTTCTGGGTCGGCCGCCGCATCGACAGCTGGCTCGGCACCTCGCCCTGGTTCACGTTCGTGTTCTTCTT
>DASYQV010000043.1:0-2967 GCA_036005125.1 Vicinamibacterales bacterium | reverse complement strand
CCACGCCATCGGCCGTATGTGGCGACAGGCGCTTGCCCGTCGCAGTCAGACCGCGCGTATCACGTGGACCCGCATGTGCCGCTTGATTACGCACTGGCTGCCGCCGGCTCGTGTCTGTCATCCGTACCCGTGGGTGCGCTTCGCGGTCACGACCCAAGGCAAGAGCCGGATGCGGTAGTACCGCCTGTCCGGATCCGTGGAGGGGGCGAGAGGCGACTCTCGTCCCTACTCCGACCGTGATGTTTTTCTCGGCGACCTCCGCTTGCGCTGCGTTCTCGACTGTCGATGCCGGTCGGCGACCGCGATATCGCTTCACCGCTTCTTCACAATCCCTTCATCATTGGTTGCGACACTGCTCCTGTCGGACGTGAGCCGATTCACGGTCGACATGAAGGAGCGAGCCATGAACAATCGAACTCTCTTACGGGCGCTGGCATTTGCAGCACTGGCCGTCGCCGCCGCCGTCGCCATCGGCATCGGCGCCTACAATGCCGGGGTGGCCCAGGGAATTGCCGAAAGCGGACGAGCTATCGCGGCACCACCGGCTGGCGCGCCGGTCGTCTACGTCTGGCCGCGGCCATGGGGCTTCGGCTTCGGGTTCTTCCCGTTCTTTTTCTTCCTGGTGTTCCTCTTCATCGTGCTGCGCGGCCTCATGTGGCGAGGCGCCTGGCGTGGAAGATCGGGCTGTCGCTACGGCGGCGTGCCGCCCGCCTTCGAGGAATGGCACCGCCGCGCGCACGAACAGCAGACGCCGCCCGCACAGCAGCCGACCTCGACCAGGGCGTGAGCGATGAAAGAGATTCTGGTCGTTGACGATGAGGCGCGGATCGCCGAGATCTGCCGGGACTATCTCCAGCGCGCGGGGTTCAAAGTCATCACGGCCAGCAGCGGCGAGGATGCGCTGTCCCTCGCACGCGCGCGGCGGCCGGATCTCATCGTCCTCGACCTGCGTCTGCCCGGGATGGATGGCCTTGACGTGACCCGGGCACTGAGGAAGCAGTCCAACGTGCCCATCATCATGCTGACCGCGCGGGTGGAAGAAAGCGACAAGCTGATCGGCCTCGAGCTCGGGGCCGACGACTACCTGACAAAGCCGTTCAGCCCGCGCGAGCTGGTCGCTCGAGTGCGGGCGGTGTTCCGCCGAATTGATATCGGGCCCGGACAAAGCGACGTGATTCGAGCGCTCGACGTCACGCTCGACGTCCCGCGTATGCAGGCGAGGGTCGGCAGGCGATCGCTGGATCTGACCTCGACCGAGTTCGAGCTGCTGGCGATGCTGATGCGGCAGCCGGGACGGGTGTTCACGCGGAGCCAGTTGCTGGACGCCATCCGCGGAGTCGAGACGGAATCGTTCGACCGTGCGATCGACGCGCACGTCAAGAACCTGCGGCGGAAGATCGAGTCGGACCCGCGCAATCCGCGGTACGTGCTCACGGTATACGGCGTGGGATACAAGTTTGCCGACGCATGATGCGCGATTCCCGGACACGTCGCGGCCCGCCCTGGTGGCATGAGGGCGAAGCGTGGCCGCCGCGGCATCGACGGTTCGGTGTCGACTATCGCGTCCGCGCGAGGTTCTTCCGGCGCGTGGCCGTCGCGGCGTTCATGCTCCTGCTGCTCGCGGTGTCCGGCGCGTTCGCACTCGCCTGGATCGTCACGACGCGGTTCGGACTGGCCGGATGGGCAGCGCCGATTCCCGTGTTCCTCGTCATCCTGGGCGCGGCAATTCTCCTGACGCGCGCCTTCGGGGCGATGCGTCATTTCGCGTCGCCGCTCCGCGCCGTGATGGAGGCCGCCGATCACGTGGCCGAGGGCAACTACACCGTCCGCGTGCGGGAGCAGGGCCCGCCGCCGATGCGGGCGCTGGCGCACTCCTTCAACACCATGACCGAGCGGCTGCAGCACGCGGATCGACAGAGGCGCGACCTGATGGCCGATCTCGCCCACGAACTGCGGACGCCGCTGAGCGTGCTTCAGGGCCGTATCGAAGGGCTGGTCGACGGCGTGTACGCGCGAGACGATGATCAGCTCCTGCAATTGCTCGAGGAGACGCAGGTCCTGTCCCGGCTCATCGAGGATTTGCGCACGCTCGCGCTGTCGGACGCCGGTGTGCTGGAGCTGCACAGGGAAACCACGGATCTCGTGAGCCTGCTGCGCGACGTCGTCCGCAGCTTCGACGCCGTCGCGGACGCCAAGGGCGTTTCGGTGAGCGTGAGCGAGCCGGCCGCCGCCATTACGCTCGACGTCGACCCGCTGCGGATGCGGGCCGTGTTCACGAATCTCCTGTCCAACGCGGTGCGTCATACGCCGGCTGGCGGCGCGGTCACCATGTCGTTGAGCAGCTCGGAGGAACGCGTCTCGATTGCCGTGAAAGACACCGGCGAAGGCATGCCGGCGGAGGACGTCGCGCGGATGTTCGACCGCTTTTACAAAGGATCGACCTCTCGCGGATCGGGGCTGGGGTTGACGATTGCGAAGAATCTGGTGACGGCACACGGTGGCGAGATCGCCGCATCCAGTCAGGTCGGCGAGGGGACAACGGTAACCGTCACGCTTCCACGCCGGACGTGACGGCTTCGGGAGCTGTGATACCACTACAATTGCGCTCGTGGCCGGTCGCGAGTGTTACCACTGCAAGCAGTGGATCGAGGAAGGCGAGGAGCACAACTGCTGGACAACGACCGAGAAGGCTCTCACGCAGGATCTCTCGGAGGATCTGCAGGATGCCTGGGAGCGGCTGCGCGAAACGGCCGTCTCTTTCGGAGACCAGCGAATCTACGCTTCGCACAACTCGATCATGTTCTCGCGGAAGTCCTGCTATTTCTTCGTGCGTCCGAAGAGGAGCTTCCTCGAGCTCTGCGTGTTCCTCGGCCGCGAGCTGAAGGCTCCTCAGGTGCGACGCATCGATCGCGCATCGAAATCCAAGGTCGTGCACGTCATTCAGATCAGGCACCGGGACGAGGTGGA
>DASYQV010000042.1:0-24763 GCA_036005125.1 Vicinamibacterales bacterium | reverse complement strand
TCAAGTCGATGCAGCCGACCGCGGAGCCATGCGCGCAGTTTTTGCGCACTACCGCCAGCAGCAGACGCCCATCCGCACCGCGATCCATCTCGCCGGCGAGAGCGTGCCAGAACCGATCGAGCGCCTGACACGCGAGAGCTTCGAGCGGGCCATGCACGGAAAGCTGGGCGGAGCGCGCGTGCTGGTCGAGTGCGCACGCGAAGAAAACCTCGACGCCGTGGTGCTGTTCTCATCTGCCGCAGCGACCTGGGGCTCCGCTCAGATGGGTGCGTACGCTCTCGCGAACGCCTCGCTCGACGCGCTCGCGGCGGCGCACAACCGCGACGGTCTCAGGGTCTGCAGCATCGCGTGGGGACGCTGGCCCCGCGGCGGCCTGGTGAACGCGGAGCTCGAGACCGCCCTCGCCAGCATCGGTCTCGAGGTGCTTGCGCCGAGCGCCGCGTTCGCGGTGCTGAGACACGCCCTCGCGAATTCGGTTGCGAGGCTCACCGTCGCCAGCGTGGACTGGGCGCGCTTCTCCGAGGTGTACGCGGCGCGCCGGGCACGGCCGCTCCTGTCGACCATTTCTTCAGTCGATCTCGAAGCGGGCGCCCGCCCGAGCTCCCTGTTCGATAGCTTGCGTGGCCTGCCGCGCGCCGAAGCGATCGCGCGAACGAACCGCGAGGTCCTGGCCAGCCTGGCGCGAGTGCTCGGCTCGACCCCGGAGGACATCGACCTCGATCGCGGCTTCCTCGAGATGGGGCTCACGTCGTTGATGGCGCTCAAGCTCTCGCAGGAGCTGACGAACATGGCGGGTCGAAAACTTCCGGCGACGGTTGCATTCGAACACCCGACCCCGCGCAGGCTCGCCGCCGGACTGATCGAGCAGTTCCTGCCCGAAGAGGCTGACGCCACGCCCGCGAATCGCACGATCGTTGCGCCGCCCGACCCTGTACCAACCGGCCTGGAGCATCTCAGCAACGATGCCCTTGCCGAAAAGCTTCTCGCTGAACTCCAGACGCTGCACGACAGGATGCAATGAATACCTCTGACTATCGGAACTTGATGGAGCAGGCGGTGCGCGCCGTCGAACAGGCGAACACACGCATCCGCGAGCTCGAGCAGCAGACCTCCGAGCCGATCGCCATCGTCGGAATCGGTTGCCGGTTTCCGGGCGACTGCGACACGCCGGATGCGTATTTCACGCGGCTCTGCGCGGGGATGGACGCCGTCGGCGAGGTGCCGCCCGAGCGCTGGTCGCTGTCGGAGTGGTGGGACAGCAATCCCGACGCTCCGGGCCGCATGTACAGCAGGTTCGGTGCGTTCCTCTCCGACGTCGATCGTCTCGATGCTGCCTTCTTCGGCATCACACCGCGCGAAGCGGCACGTATGGATCCGCAGCACCGCATGCTGCTCGAGGTCACCTGGCACGCGACGGAAGCCGCCAACATCCGGGCCGAAGCACTCAACGGAAAACCCGTTGGTGTTTTCGTCGGCATCACGGCAAACGACTACGGCGAGCTGCTCGATCGCCGCGGACCTGAAGAGGTAGACGCGTACTACCTGACCGGCAACTCGCTGAATTTCGCGGCCGGGCGCGTCGCATATGTCTTCGGATTCCAGGGGCCGGCGATGGCAATCGACACCGCATGTTCCTCGAGTCTGGTTGCCGTGCATCTGGCCGTCCAGAGCCTGCGGGCCAGGGAGTCGGAGGTCGCGATCGCCGCGGGGGTCAACGCCATCCTGTCGCCGAAGGGTCACGTGTTGACCAGCAAGGCGCGGATGCTGTCGCCGACGGGCCGCTGTCGCACGTTCGACGCCGGCGCCGATGGCATCGTGCGCGGTGAAGGGTGCGGCGTCGTCGTGTTGAAGCGGCTTTGCGACGCGCAGCGGGATGGCAATCCAATCGTCGCGCTCATTCTTGGCACGGCAACGGGTCAGGATGGCGCGAGTGCCGGCCTCACGGTGCCGAGCAGGGACGCGCAGGCGAGCGTGATTCGCGCCGCGCTGGCCAACGCCCGGGTTGCACCGCGCGCCATCGACTACGTCGAGTGCCACGGAACAGGCACGCCGCTTGGAGATCCCATCGAGGTCCGCGCGCTCGCGTCCGTCATGTGCGCCGAGCGGGACCTGTCGCGTCCTCTCCTGATCGGCTCCGTGAAAACGAATGTGGGTCATCTCGAGTCCGCCTCGGGCATGGCCGGTTTGATCAAGACCGCGCTCGCGGTGCAGCGCGGCGTGGTGCCCGCGCATCTTCACCTCCAACGGCCCAGCCCTCACGTGGACTGGGACGAGCTGCCGCTGCGTATTCCACGCGAGACCGTTCTCTGGCCCGGCACGGCAGGACCTCGCCTTGCGGGAGTGAGTTCGTTCGGTGGAAGCGGCACGAACGCCCACGTCATCATCGGACAGGCGCCCGGCGATGCATCGCTCGACCCGGAGGTGCAAGAGCAGGAAGCCAGAGACGAGGATTATTCGCTGCTGCTTCTTTCGGCGCGAAGCGAACCTTCGCTCTCCGCATTCGCCGAAAGCTGTCGACAGCAGCTCGAAGCAGGGAGGTCGCTCGCAAGCCTTTCGCACGCGTTGCTGTCCTCCAGAACCCGTCATGCACATCGGACGGTGGTCGTTGCCCGTTCCTCTGCCGAAGCTGCCGAGAAGCTTCGAGATCGGGCGCGCGGCGGACATGCCAGTGGCGTTTTCACCGGACGGGTCGCGAGCCGCGCGTCGCGTCGCATCGCCGGGCTGTTTACCGGACAGGGCGCTGTGTACGCGGGAATGGGGCGCGAGCTCTTCACCCGCGAGCCGGCCTTTCGACTCGCATTCGAGCGCTGCGACGAGACGCTGCGGCCGCTCGTCGGCTGGTCGCTCATCGAGGCTCTCCATACCGCATCGGATGCCGATCTGATCGCCACCGAACGCGCGCAGCCGCTGCTCTTTGCCCTGCAGTCTGCGCTGGTGTCGACCTGGAGCCAATTCGGTATCCATCTCGACGTGGTCGTGGGTCACAGCGTTGGTGAGGTCGCCGCTGCACACACGGCGGGCATCGTGTCGTTCGAGGACGCCTGTCGCTGGGTGGCGGCGCGAGCGCGGTTTATGCAGGCGTCGGGCGCTGGTGGCGCCATGCTGGCGGTGCGGCCGCCGGAAGCGGAGGCGCGCGCGCTGGCGGCGCGGTTGGGGCGTTGCGAACTGGCCGTGGTGAACGGCAGATCCAGATCCGTGCTCGCTGGCGATACCGGCGCCATTGATGCGCTCGAAGCCGAGCTCCTGGCAAACAAGATCGACGCTCGACGCCTGAGGGTGTCGCACGCGTTTCATTCGAGCCACATGGATGCGGCGCTTCCGGAGCTCGGTCGGGCGTTGGCTGGTCTCTCCTTCCATGCGCCGACAATCCCACTGATCTCAGGCGTGACCGGCGATGTGCTCGATGACGCCTCCGCGGTCCGGCCGGAATTCTGGACTCAGCAGGTCAGGAAACCCGTGCGCTTTGCTGCTGCGGCGGGGCGGCTCGCGCGAATGGATCTGCGTCACGCGATCGAGCTCGGTCCGCAGCCGCAGCTGCTGGAAATGCTCGCCGAAGACCATCCCGATCGGTTCGTGCTGATCCCGTCGCTGCGTCGCGGATTACCGGATCGCTTCGTTCAACTGTGCGCTGCCGGCGCCTTGCTCGCGGACGGCGTGGACGTTCACCTGCCCGCCTCGTCGAACAAGCGCTCGGGAGCGTTTCCACCGTATCCGTTCGAGCGCACGCATTACCCGCTCGGAGCACCGAAGCCACCGATCTCGCCGGCGAACGGACCGGTCGTGCCGCGTGTGTTCGAATCGGTCGTCGATCTCACAACCATTCCTGCACTCGCCCACCATCGCATCGGCGGCGCGGTGGTCGTCCCAGCGTCGTTCTGGCTCACTTCGGTACTCGACCGCGAGAGAGAACAGCAACAGGGCGCCGACCTGTGCCTCGCTGACGTCGTATTCGAGCGAGCACTCGTCCTCGCGGAAGACGAGCGACGCCGCATGCGCATCACCGTGGAATCACCAGCGAACGGACATGCGTTCCGCGTCGAAAGTTGTCCGTTCGGCGGCGGCGGCTCCGAGGAATGGATCGTTCACGCACGTGGTCGTCTGCGTCAGGGAGACGCAATCGCTCCGCCCGAGGCGACGAGCGACGTGCGCGCGCGCTGCTCGACCCATATTTCGGGAGACTTGTTCCGTCACGCGTTTGCGACGGTTGGTATCGACCTCGGATCACATTTCTCCTGGATCGTCGAAGCCTGGCTTGGTTCAGGCGAAGCGTTCGCGAGGCTCCGATCGATCCAGTCGGCAGAGGACACCTGCTACGACACCACGGGTTGGCCGCCGGGGCTGCTCGACTCACTGTTTCAGTTGCTCGGGGGCACGCTCGACTTCGATCAGCGGACGGCGGGCATCCGGGTGCCCTACCTGCTGGAGGACCTCCGGGCCACTCGCTACACCGGCACGGAGCTCTTTGCGCACGCGAAGCTGCGTCCCGGATCGACCGATCACTGGATCGGGGATCTTCGCATGTGGAGTGAGGACCCCTCGACGCCGTGCGACGTTCTCGTACGCGGACTCCATCTCAAGCCGGTGACGCTTCGGGCCCTCGAGGCCGGAGTCCGCGTCGAGCGCGACGCCACCTTGGACATCCGCTGGAATCCGATTGCTCACAAGCAGAACGCCTCCTGCCAGGGTCCGTGGCTCGTCGTCGGCGAACGACAAGGACTCGCGAGCGAACTGACCGGGCTCCTCACCGAACGCGGTCAGACGGCCATTCGCATTCAAGCGGGCGATTCGTCCGAGCGCCTCGGGGCGGATCTGCATCTCGAACCGAGGCACGTCGTTTACGTGGCCGGGACACCGCGTACTGACGACCGCGCCGGGGGGGCGCTCTCGCGTGACGCCGTTCATGCTTTGCAACTCGTGCAGGGTGTACTGCGAAACGAACAGCCGCGAACGCCTCCGCGCCTCTGGATCATCACGCAGGACGCGGTGATCGTTGACGGCGAGCAACCGGCCACTGACGGCGCGGGCAGCGCTCCGCTGTGGGGACTCGGCCGCACGCTCGCCCTCGAGCATCCCGAGCTGCAGCCAACGTTGATCGACCTGCGATCGAGCGAGGCGAGCGCTGAAGCGCTGCTGCGCGCCATCGACGTGGCGGGCGCCGAGGATCAGCTCGCGCTGCGAGGGCTACGCGTGCTCGCGCGCCGCCTCGCACGGCCGCGACCGGAAGAGCGGCTGCAGGTCCCCGAGACCCCGTTCAAGGCCGTGGCGACGGGGAACACGATTGGCGACCTCGAGTACCGCGAGTCCGCGCGCCGCGCGCCGGGTCCAGACGAAGTGGAGATTGCGGTTGCAGCAGTTGGCCTCAATTTCCGCGATGTTCTCGGGGTCCTCGGCGTCGTGCCGGCGCCCAACGGGGTACTCGGCGCCGAATGCGCCGGCAGGATCACCGCCGTGGGCAGCGCCGTAGCCGATTTTCGCGTTGGAGATCGCGTGCTGGCCGTCTTTGCCAGCGACGGCGCGCTTGCCAGTCACACGGTCGCGTCTGCCCGCAACGTGTGTCCGATTCCCGACGACTTGACCGACGAAGAAGCAGTGACGTTACCGGTTGCCTTTCTGACCGCTCTGTATGGGTTGCGTGAGCTTGGCGAGCTGAAGGCCGGCCAGCGCGTGCTCGTGCACGCCGGCGCGGGAGGCGTCGGACAGGCGGCAGTACAGGTAGCGCGACAGATGGGGTTGAAGGTCGTCGCAACGGCTGGATCGGCAGCCAAACGCGCGCTGCTCGAACGCCAGGGTGTGGAAGCAACGTGCGACTCGCGAAGCGCCTCGTTCGCGCAGGCGATCCGCGACGCCGGCCTGTCGATAGACGCCGTGCTCGGCGCGGTGACCGGCGACATTCGCGACGAGAGCGTCCGGCTCCTCGTCCCTGGTGGGGCGTACCTCGAGATGGGCAAACGCGACCTCTTCACGCCGGAGCGTGCCGGCGGGCGCCGCTACATCCCGTTCGACATCATCGAGCTCGGGTTGCGCGATCCGTTGCGCCTTCGCGCGCTGCTCGACGAGATCGTGCGCGGGGTTCGCGAGAAGACGTACCGGCCGCTGCCCTGCCAGTGTTTCCCCGCCGACAAACTGCGAGAGGCCTTCGCGTTCTTCGCGCAGGGCAGGAACGTCGGCAAGGTCGTGATCTCGTTGGCGCGCGAAGGTGAGAAAGCAACGTCCACGCGTAATCGTGAAGACGCCACATACGTCGTGACCGGAGGCTTCGGCAGTGTTGGCCTCGCCACGGCAGACTGGCTGGTCAACGGCGGAGCGAAACACATCGTGCTGATGGGCCGCACCGGTGCCGATGACGACGCGCTCCAACGGATCCATGAGCTGGAGAAACGCGGAGCACACGTGGTCCAGCTCGCGTGTGATGTGGCCGATGCCGACGCGCTCGAAACCACGTGGACGTCGGTACGCGCTGCACTGCCGCCGGTTCGCGGCGTCTTTCACGCCGCGGGAGTGTTGCGGGACGCGCTGGCGACGAACACGACCGTCGAGGACTGCCAGGCTGTCCTCGAGCCGAAGGTCGCGGGGGCGTGGAACCTGGTTCGCGTCTTGGGCGACCAGCCGCTCGACTACTTCGTCCTCTATTCATCGGCGGCTGCGGTCTTCGGTTCACCAGGCCAGAGCGCGTACGCCATGGCGAATAGCGCCTTGTCGCGGCTTGCTCACGCGCTGAGGGCTCGCGGTATCCCCGCGACGGCCGCCGACTTCGGCCCATGGTCGGGCGCTGGGATGGCGGCGCGCACTCCCTCGGGCACTGGCTCGCGTTGGAACGCTCTCGGGTTGAGGCCGTTGTCGTCGGCCCGCGCATTTGCCGCGCTCGAAGACGCCATCGATGCGGGAAGAGTGGAATGCGTAATCTGCGACATCGAGGATGGTGGTCAGAAGAACGCGCCGGTGACCCTGCTCCGACTGTTCGAGCGCATGGGACAGGCGACGGGCGGGCAGGCCGCGGTCGACCTGGCCGGCATCCCGCCTGCGGAACGCGCACACGTCGTTCGCGCGCAGGTGCGCCTGCAGGTGGCGCGAGCCATGGGGTTGAATCCGGATGACCCCATCGATGAAAGCGCGTCGCTCGGTGACCTCGGGCTCGATTCGTTGATGGCGGTCGAGCTCAAGAACGCCCTCGCCTCGCGGCTGGGCGTGCAGCTCCCCATCAGCGTCCTCGCCGACCGGCCTTCGCTCTCGCAACTGTTCGACATCGTGCTCGAACACATACCGGGCGCCGGCAGGGCGATCGAAGTACCAGCGGCTTCGACTTCCCGTTCGACGACGATTCCTGCCGACCCGGCGAAGGCGCCAGTGCCGCATGCGAAGAGCAGTTTCGAGGTGCTCGAAGAGCGCATGGCTCCGCTGCAGGCCCGCCTCGACCTCGCGCGCGCCGCGGGCGCGTATTACTTCGAAACGCCGCTGGTCGCGCTCGATGGTCCCAACGTCACGTCGGCGGATGGCGAGAGAAAGATCATGTTCGCCACTTACAGCTATCTGGGGCTGCTGGGGCATCCGCGTATCTCGGCGGCGGCCGAAGAAGCCGTACGCATGTACGGTACTGGCACGCACGGCGTTCGTCTCAATGGCGGAACGTTGGACCTGCATAAGCGATTGGAGTCGCGCATCGCGCAATACCTCGACCGCGAGGCCGCGATCACGTTCAGCTCCGGTTTCATGACCAACGTCGCGGTGATCACCTCCCTGGTTCGTCCCGGGGACTGGGTGATCTCCGACCAGTGGAACCACGCGAGCATCGTCGACGGCTGCAACGCATCGGGCGGTGTGTTTCGCGTCTATCCGCATGGCGACCTCGATGCGTTGGAGAAGATTCTCGGTGAAGCGCCGTCCGGGGTCCTCAAGCTCGTCGTGTCCGATGCCGTGTTCAGCCTTGACGGCGACGTCATGGACCTGCCGGCGATCAGCGCGTGCTGCCGGCGTCACGGGGCGCTGTTGATGGTCGATGAAGCGCACAGCATCGGGATCCTCGGGCCGTCGGGACGGGGCATCGAGGCGCACTTCGGCATGAAGGGCGCCATCGACGTGTGCATGGGCACGCTCAGCAAGACCATTCCCGCTGTTGGAGGTTTCGTGGCCGGCAGCAGGCAGCTGATTGAATTCCTGCGCTTCACGGCCCGTGGGTACGTGTTCAGCGCGGCAATGCCGCCCGCCGTGGCTGCGGCTGCGCTCGCCTCATTCGACGTGCTCGAGGAGGAAGGAGAGGAACGTCAGCGCGCACTGATGGAGAACGTGAACTTCTTCCTGGAGGGACTGCGGGCCGCGGGGTTGGATACGGGACGCACCACGACCGCGATCATTCCGGTGATCGTCGGCAGCGAGGAACGAGCGGTGGCTCTGACGAAGTATTGCCAGGACCGGGGTCTTTTCGCCATGCCGGTCCTGCCTCCCGCCGTCCCGGTGGGAACGGCGCGCCTGCGCTTGAACGTGATGGCGACGCACACCCGGGAGGATCTCGAGCGGGCGCTGGCAGTCATTATCGAGGGCAGCAGGCAACTGCCGTCTTCGAATGGTTCCATGCCGTTGCAGTTGTCGGCGGCTGGCGCGATGCGATGAAGGTGCAGCCGATCGTATTCGCGGTGCCGGTGTACGCGCTGCTGATCGCGCTGGAGCTCTGGCAGGGGCGGCGCAAAGGCCGTGACGTATACGACATCCCCGAATTGATGGCCAACATCGGGTCGGGACTCGGTCAGCTCCTCACCGACATCTTCCTTGGGCTCTTGTACACGGTCCCGTATCACTATTTGCTGCGAGCGGCGCCATTCGCGTTGACCGCTCACGACCCGCTGGCGTGGGTGATTGGCTTCATCGGTGTGGACTTCGCCTTCTATTGGCAGCACCGCATCAGCCACCACGTCAACGTGCTGTGGGCAGCGCACGTCGTGCATCACCAGCCGGAGCACTACAACCTGGGCGTCGCGCTGCGTCAACCCTGGTTTTCGGCATTGACGAATTGGGTGTACTACCAGCTGCTTGCCCTCGCTGGCATCCCCGTCGAGGTCTTCGTCGCCTGCGTCGCCTTGAACCTCGCGTATCAGTTCTATCTGCATACCTGCCTGATCGAGAGGATGCGCTGGGTCGAGGCCGTCCTCAATACTCCCTCGCACCATCGCGTACACCACGGCAGAAATGCGGAGTATCTCGATCGCAACTTCGGGGGCGTGTTCATCGTCTGGGATCGGCTGTTCGGAACGTTCCAGGCGGAGGAAGCTCCAGTCGAATACGGGACCACGACGCCTTATCGAAGCCTGAACGGAGTCTGGGCGAACTTCGATTACTTCTGGCATCTCTGGTCGAGGAGCTGGCAGCAGAAGCATCTCAAGTCTGCCCTGTACGTGTGGCTTGCGCCTCCGGGGTGGAAGGCAGAGGGTGAGGTGATTCCCCCATCGCCAACGAGCATGCCCCCGCGCCAGCCGACGCAGAGGGCGATCATCTATGGCGCGCTGTCGAGTACTGTCGCCATCATCGCGTCGGCGCTGCTGATCGCTTATCAGGAAAGCCTCCGCCCCCTGGAGCGCGTCGTCGGCATCGGTCTCATCATGTGGGCCCTCGCCGCGATAGGCGCGCTGCTCGATGGACAGCGCCGCGCAAAACAGTACGAGCTTGCGCGCATCGTCGTCCTGGTGGCGTTCTCCGTGTGGCTCTGGAAGTCCGGGAGGCACGCATGATCGCCCAGGATTCATCGAGTCCGGTTCGACCCGCAGGGTCCGGGCGTTCAACGCAATCCGCCGACGTCTACCTGATCGGACGGACGTCCCTGCTGAGGAATTGCGCCCTGGAACTGCTGAAGCACGACTTCTCCATATTCGGGATTTTTACAAACGATCCCGAAATCATCGATTGGGCGCTCGAGGGTGGAATTGCCGTTCATCGCTTTGATGATGCGGTGACGGTGCTGAAACGGCGTCCGTATGACTACCTGTTCAGCATCGTGAACCCGGTGATTCTGAAAGCGGATGCGTTGTGCACGGCAGGTCGCGGCGTTTTCAATTACCACGACAGCTTGTTGCCTCGTTATGCAGGCGTCCACGCGACGTCCTGGGCCTTGCTCAATCAGGAAAAGGTTCACGGTATTTCCTGGCATCACGTGACCGAGGGTATCGACACCGGGGCAATCATGCGTCAGCGGGAGATCCCGATTGGCCGACACGAGACGGCGTTTACGCTCAACGCGCGTTGTTACGAGGCAGCGCTGGAGGAATTCCGGCTGCTGCTGCCTCGGTTGAAGAGCGGCCTGTGGCAGGAGCAGAGCCGTCCGCAGAACGGCGAGACCCGCAGCTACTTCGGCCTGCACCAGAAGCCGCCAGCAGGAGGGCTCCTCGATCTGGAAGCACCGGCGGAGTCGATTGAGGCGCAGGTGCGCGCCCTGGATTTCGGGACCACTCGCAATACGCTCGCGCTCGCAAGCCTCTGGATAGGCAAGGATCAACTTCTCGTCGGCCAGGCTCAGGTGCTCGACCGGCGGTCCTCGGCGAGCGCCGGCACCCTGCTCGCCCTCGACGGCGATACCGCCGACGTTGCTACCGCCACGTTCGACCTCAGGCTGAGCAAGCTTCGCGGGGTCACCCGGGATGACATTCCGCTGGCGGAGCTATTTGCGACAAACGATCTCGGGCCTGGATCGAAGCTTCCGAGCCTGACCGATGAATTCAAGCGGTTCTATCGGGACGAACTGCAAGCCTCCTCACGCCATGAAAGCCGCTGGGTCGAGGAACTGCAGAAGGTGAACGCGTTGACGCTGCCTCCCTCCGATACGGGGGGCTCGGGCCGCGCCAGCGCAACAGCGCTGCTCGAAGACCTGCACCCGGGCTTCGACGCGGACCACTCGCTCGTCGCTATCTTTCTCCTGTATCTGGCGCGGCTGCTGAACTCCTACCGGTTTTCTGTGGGAGTGCGGCGCCCTCTCCAACGTCCCATGAGCGAGTGGAATCCATTCACGGAAGTGACTCCCCTGACATTGGCCCTCGACCGAGCCGACACTTTGCTTGCAAACACCGCGAAGGTCAGTGCGGCCGTTACATCGCACCTCAATCGGAAGACCTACACCAAGGATATTTTCAAACGCTATCCCGAGCTCGCCGGAAGCCGCGTGCCGCCGTTTCCCGTGGTTCTCGCTCCTGCGCCTGCCAGGAGCGACCAGTCGCCTCTCTGCCTCGAGTTCGACCGCAACCGGTTGGTGCTCAGTTGGGATCAAGAGCAGGTCGGCGCTCGTCTGGCCGCGAAGCTCGGCGAGTTTCCCGCGTGGCTGAAGCAGTTGAACGGCGAGGCTGCGGCGCGACCTCTTTCGGCCGTTACTGTGCTGTCGGAGAGAGATCTCGCGGAACAGCTGATCGAGTGGACCGACACAGCGCGACCCCTTCCAGAGGACGCTCCGGTCCACGGCCTTTTCGAGGAGCAAGCGCACAAGAATCCGAACGCAGTTGCGGTCTCCTGCAGGAAGTTCCGCTTCTCTTACCGGGAGCTGAATGAAAGGGCGGAGCGTCTGGCGGTGCTCCTTCGCCATCGAGGCGTCGGCGTGGAGTCCCGGGTCGGCGTGTGCATCGAGCGCTCCTCCGAGTTGCTGGTTGCTATTTTTGCGATTCTGAAGTCCGGGGCAACCTACGTTCCTCTCGACCCGAATTACCCGGCCGAGCGAATGGAGTTCATCGTCGGGGACGCTGAGCTCGAGGCGGTGATCACCACCGAGAGACATCGCGGCCGCTTCGAGCGTCTCGGCGTGGCGACCATAGACATCGGGGAAGGAGTTGCCTTTTTCTCACCCCCGGCAAACCCCGTTCGCGTGGGGGCGGACAACGCCGCCTACATCATCTACACCTCGGGCTCGACAGGCCGGCCAAAAGGCATCGCGATTCCGCATCGGGGTGCGGTCTCGCTGCTGACGTGGGTGAAGGCATGTCTTGGACGGGAGCTCCAGTCGGTCCTGTGCTCGACCTCCGTGTGTTTCGACCTCTCCATCGTGGAGCTTGTCGGGCCGCTCGTGGCGGGCGGGAGCTGCGTTGTCGTCGATAACCTCCTGGACTGGATCGAATCGGATCTCGACATTCCTGTCACGTTGATCAGCAGCGTTCCGTCGATCGCTCGAGAGCTGCTGCCGGCGCTGGCAAAGGATACGCCGCGCGCGGTACGTCTGCGCGAGATGCTCGCCGGAAATCTGATGGCGATCGCTCTCGGCGGGGAAGCGGTCACCCGCTCTCTCGTCGACGCGTTTCACGAGACCTTTCCGGGGATCACGGTTCGAGACCTCTATGGACCGACTGAGTACTCCGTTCTCAGCACGTCGGGCCCGAGGGCGCGAGGCGAGGTGGAAACGATCGGCCGTCCCCTCGCGAACGCGAAGGTCTACATCCTCGACGACAACCTCGAACCCGTTCTGGCAGGTGCCGTCGGGGAACTCTATGTCAGCGGTCCGGGTCTGGCGCGAGGCTACGTGCGCCAGCCGGATCTGAGCGCCGCGAGCTTCCTGCCGAATCCGTTCGGCGACGGCCGGCACACGCGACTCTATCGGACTCGCGATCGGTGCCGCTTCCTCGACGATGGACGCATCGTATACCTGGGTCGCACCGACAATCAGGTCAAGATCCGCGGGCACAGAATCGAGCTCGGCGAGATCGAGCACGTCCTGAACTCGCACCCCGACATCGAGGGCAGCTTTTCAGCCATATTCAAGGACAAGGATGGGCGATCGGCCATCGTCGCCTATCTGGTGAGCGCGAAGCCACTCGACATCGGTGCGATTCGCGAGTTTCTGAGGCGGAAGCTGGCCTCGTACATGGTTCCGCAGACGTTCGTGCAGTTGAAAAGGCTGCCGCTCCTGCCGAATGGCAAGGTGAACCGGCGGGCATTGCCGGCGCCGGCCCTCGAGCGCCCGGCGTCAGCGGCTTTCGAATCACCCGCTGGAGAGATCGAAATCGCTCTTGCCGAAATCTGGTGCCAGGTTCTCGGGCTTGATGGTGCGGTCGGGGCCACGGACGATTTTTTCTCCCTCGGTGGCCAGTCCTTGCGTGCGATCGAGGTTCTGAACCGGGTGAAGGATTCGTTCGGTTGTCGACTGACGATGGGAGACCTTTTCGAGGCGCCCACCATCCGAGCGATGGCAGCGATGGTCTCGAGGACCGCCGGGGAAGACGTTCCACGACGACAGTCCCGCTCGGGTACCACGCCGACAACCTCCGCAGCGGCCATCGAGCGCGAAGACCCCGAGGTGTGTTTCATGGGTCCGAGCCAGTGGCCCTTCTGGTTCGCGTACCACCCGGAACAGTTCAACGTGCCGGTCTACATTCCCATCCAGACCGGTGCTCAGCGTGAGCTCGTTCCCGGCATTGTCGAAGCATTGCCCAGAGCGTTCCCGCTGCTCACCTACCGGCCCGGCACGTTCGCGCCAAAGCTCGTCAAACGGCCTTACAAGCGCGTCCCACTGCTCACCGTGGATCTGTCGTCTCACCGCGGCAGGATCGAACAGGCGGATGCCCTGCGACAGTTCATGTCCGACTGCAAGCGCGATTTCACACGGGCCGCAACGTCGCCGCAACTGTACGCGGTGCTGGCCAGAGTCGACGAGGAAAGGTCGATATTGGCGCTCAGGTATCCCCACTACCATGGGGATGGGTACTCGAATCAACTGATCGAGCAGCGTGTGCTCGCGTGGCTCGGCGGGCGCGATGAGCGGGCGGTGCAGCCCGCTGATTTCATGAGTGCGATTCGACAGGACGAGCGATGCCTGTCGATTCCTTATATCGAGCGCAGTAAGGCCTTCTGGAAGGATCTGCTGGCTGGCGCCAGCAACACCATCGTTCCCGGAGAGTGGTTCTCCCGGGAAGTTCGCAAGCCGCGGGTACTCCTCGATTTGAATCGCGACGAGATCGAACGATTCCGGGAGCAGCGCGGGCTCCTGCTGCGCTCACTCTACCTCGCGGCGTTGAGCTACGCGTTCAGAGAGCTGCTCTCGCCGGAGAGCATGATCATCCGCCATTTCGTAGCGAAGGAGCCGGAACGCGGCGCCGCGTCGTCCATATACCCGCGGCTCTTTTTGGAGGCGTATCCGATCGATTTCTCGACTCGCGTGAGCAACGCGGCCCACATTGCTCAGATCCACGCGACGACGAAGCAAGTCCTCAAAGGCGGGGATGTCGCGCTCCCCCTCACAATGGCTGGAATCCTGTCGGCCACACCAGACGGCGGCCCGACCTGGAAGGAAACCATTGCGAAGACACTGGGCAGGTCTTACGGGTTCTTCGTGGGCGCGAATGAATTACAAGCCCGCCTGCTGGTCGAGTCCATGTCGGGATTCGTTCGAGCGAGAAACCAGGTAGATGTCTACCTCAATATCATCCCCGACGGTCCCGCCCTCACGCGAGACGCCACGCTGCAGGGTCTGATCCATGAGCTCAAGGGGCGCTACATAAGGCAGTGCAGCGGTCACCTGCTCGAAACCTTCTGTCTCGATGTGTTCGAGGACGGGCGTGGCCATCGACTCTCTCTCGACTCGCCTTTTTCCGAGGAGGTCGACCGCAGGATACTCGGCAAGATCCAGGAGTTCCTGGATTATTCATGATTCGTGATTCATGATTCCCGGTCGGCGCCCCACTCAAGAATCAAGAATCAAGAATCAAGAATCGAGCGACTGATTAGAAAGCCGTCAGCGTGAGCCCTCGTATGGGGAGTGCAGCATGAACTTCAAGGAGCCCGCCTCGTGGGAAACGGCGGCGCGAACGCTCTTCGTCTTACTGGCGATCCTTTTCTGGGTCTGGGAGCTGAAAAGACCGATCCGTAAGGTGCGGTACGGGCGGGAAATCGTGCTGTCACTCGTTGGAGTCGTCGTGGCGGGAACGCTCGATCCGGTGATTACCCATTGGGTGAAGGCCCGGTTGATCTCGTTTCAGGAGCTCCGGCCGAATCTCGGCCTGAATCCCGTGGTCGCGACGGTGTTGTGCTTCGTCTGCGCCGATCTGAGTCGTTACTTCACCCATCGACTCATGCATACGAGTTACCTGTGGCCGACGCATCGCTTTCACCATTCGCCGACCGAGCTCCACTGGCTTTCCGGCAATCGAGCATCGCCGTTCCATGCGTTCCTGTCGTTTGGACCGACGGCGTTCTTTGCCTGGTTCTTCAGCCTGGGCGTCGTCGAATTCGGCGCGACGGCGCTGGTCGGAGTGCTCTGGAACTACATGATGCATGTCAACGTTCGATTGAGCGATCGGTTGCAGCGCTTCCTCGAGTACCTCGTGACCACTCCGCGCTATCACCACATTCACCACGCCGACGCCGCGGAGCTCGCAGGGAAGAACCTGGCATCCGTCTTCACCTTTCCGGATCGATTGTTCGGCACCTATGTGAGTCCGGACCGGGTCGACGCGGCATCATTGCGCTTCGGGCTGGCGGATGAAAAGCTGAATCCCATTCGACTCATTATTGGTCTCTAGCCGGCACACTCCCGGCACTCAAAGGTCAAAGGTCAAAGGTCAAAAGTCAGGTTACCTTTGACCTGACCTTCGACCTGATTTTTGACCTTTGACCTTTGACCTTTGACCTTGGTATGTACTGACGATGTCGACTGTTTCGGGCAACGGCCCGAGGGATGCCCGCAGGATCCTGCGGTTCGGGGTCTTCCAGCTCGACGTGCACACGGGAGAGCTGCGAAAGCACGGCGTCAAGGTGAAGCTGCAGGGAAAGCCGCTGCAGGTCCTGCAGGCGCTCGTCGATCGGCCCGGCGAGGTCGTGACGCGCGAAGAGCTGCAACAGCGGCTGTGGCCCTCGGACGTCTTCGTTGATTTCGAGAACGGCCTCAACACAGCGGCAAATCGTCTCCGCATCGCGCTCGGCGACTCGGCCGACAAGCCGCGCTATATCGAAACGCTCACGCGGACCGGGTATCGCTTCATCGCGCCGATCGAGGTGGTGGCCGAGCCGGCGGTGTCGAACGGCGACGCACCTCCGCGGACCATGCCTCGTGCGTCGATGTCGACTCTGATCGCTGCGATGGCGCTCATCGTCGCGACCATCGGAACGGTGCTCGCCCTGCGGCGTCCATCGGATCTCAGCTGGCAGTTCCGACAGGTGACATTCCGCCGCGGGCAGATCTGGGGCGCTCGTTTCGCGCCAGACGGCCGGGCCATCCTGTACACGGCGAACTGGGACAACGGACCTCGCCGACTGTTCCTCACCAGCCCGTTGAGCCCGGAGTCGCGGCCGCTCGGTTTCGACGATCTGCGGCTCGTCTCGGTATCACGAACCGGGGAGCTTGCCCTGCTTTCCTTCGACGGCACGATGCCGATAACCGGCGGCGCGCTCTGGCGCGTGCGCATGAACGCCGGGGCACCGTCGCCCGTCGAGCGCAATATCATGTCGGCGGACTGGTCGCCGGATGGCCGCATGGCCATCGTTCGCGCGATCGACGGCGTCACCCAGCTCGAGTTCCCCCCCGGCTCGCTCGTTCACAAAACCTCCGGGTGGATTAGCGGTGTTCGTGTGTCACCAACCGGAGACCGGATTGCGTTCATCGAGCATCCGGTACGCCACGACACTCGGGGAACCGTGAAGCTCGTCGACGCGAGCCGTACCGTCCATTCGGTATCGGACGAGTGGGCCACCGCGAGCGGCATTGCCTGGCACCCCTCGAGGGACGAGATCTGGTTCACCGCGTCGCGAGACGGCGCGTCCAAATCGCTCTGGGCGATTACACCGTCGGGCAAGCTGCGGCCGGTGGCACAAACCGCCGGCACGATGACACTGCGCGATATCGCGCTCGACGGAAGCGCACTGGCGTCGCGTGACACCGAACGCCTCGAGATGGCCGCCGTCAGAGAAGGCGAGACGACGGAGCGGGACCTCTCGTGGCTCGACTGGTCGCGCGTCGCCGACGTGTCCAGCGACGGCCGCCTTGTCCTTTTTGACGAGAGCGGGGTCGCGGGGGGCCCTCAATACTCGGTCTACATTCACAGGCTGGATGACGATGCGACCGTGCGGCTCGGTGACGGCCTGGGGATGGGCCTCTCGCCCGACGGCAAGCATGCGTTGACCCTCAGCCCGCACGACCGCACTCGCCTGCGAATCCTGCCGCTCGGTGCGGGAAAGCCGATTGAGCTCGCGGCGACGGGCCTCGTCTATCAGTGGGCTCGCTACTTTCCAGACGGCCGGCGTCTACTCGCGCTGGCGAACGAGCCGGGCAAGCCGCTTCGACTCTACGTTCAATCGCTCGACGGAAAGCCGTTTCCGATGACCCCGCCGGCCGTGGTCCGGAACGTCGCGATTTCGCCGGATGGCACGAAAGTGGCTGTCATGTCGGCCGATAGCCGGCTACTGATCTATCCGGCGATCGAGGGCGGCACTGCACGCCTTGTTCCAACATCCGAGCCGCTTGCGCCGCTGCTGTGGAGGGAAGACGACTGGCTCTTCGTGCAGCACATCGGCGGCTATACGCAGGTTCCCACCCGAGTTTCGCGTCTCCATCTTGCCACGGGCGAGATGCGGCCCTCCCGCGAGCTGCGACCACGCGACCCCGCGGGCGTCAACGCGATCACCAAGGTGATGCTCTCCCGCGACGCCCGCACGGTGATCTTCAACTACCGGCGCGTCCTCTCGGAGCTGTTCGTCCTCGAGCCTTCCACGCGTTAGCTGACGTTCAAAGTCGTTGCTCGAAAACGACTTCAGGCGTTAGCCACAAATAAGGCTCCGTCCATTGCTTTCCGCGCCGCGTTCCGTAGGCTGACGTGCGTCAGCAGACGATGAGAGGGGAGTGTCTCCATGAAAAGAACGAACGGCGTCCTGCGCGCAGCGGTGGCATTATCCGTCCTGATGCTGGCGGCGGGCTCGCTCCGGTATGCGGGCTATGCACAGGCCCTTCCGGCGCCGAGCGTGGATCGTATCGGGTTTCCAACCGGGTACAGGGACACCTTCAAGCTTTTCTATGTCTTCGATAACTTTCAGAACCGGCAAATCCGCGCCGTCTACGCCAACGCCATCGCCGCCTCGGTCACGCCAGGACAGGTGTTCAATTTTCCATACGGCTCGATCATTGTCTTTGAAAGCTACTCGGTGAAGGAAGACGCCTCGGGAGAGCCGCTCCTCGATCGCAACGGGCGCTTCGTACCCAACGCCCTCACGACACTCTTCGTCATGCGGAAGGAGCGTGGGTTCGGAGCGGACTACCGGGAGCTCCGCAATGGAGAATGGGAATATGTCGCGTATAGACCCGATGGCACGTACGCGACGCCGCCTTCCGGAACAGGCAGCTGCGCGCTCTGCCACCTCACCGGCGGCTCGCTGACGCTGTCGCCGCAATCCAGGAACATCGGCGCGCAGTGGGATTACGTGTTCCGCCCCGACCTGTACTTCGGTGGCGGCAGCGGCGCGGTTCCAGGTGGCGTGCTGCAGCACTACGTGTTCGTGCCCTCGACGATTCATGCGCGACCCGGCGAGCTCGTGACTATTTACAACTCCGATCAACTCCTCCATCGCATCGTTGCCGACGACGGGAGCTTCGACACCGGCGTGATGCTCCCGGGCAGCAGCTTCACCGTCACGGCCGGGGAGCAGGGCTCGACGGTCGCGTACCACTGCGTCCTTCACTCCCGCGTCAAAGGTCAGGTTGTCGCTGACCTCCCTCCGGAGCGTGGTCGACTTCCCGTACGAACAGGACAGCGCGTCCTGCCCGTATTCCCCCCGCGACCGGAGTGATCTCGATGACGACCGTGAACAACGCTCCAAGGTGCGCCGGCCGCCTCGGGAGGAGAACGAAGTGGTTTGTCCTCGTATTCCTGACGTGTTGCGCGGCTTTGATCCCGACCTCGGTGACCGCCCAGGAGAATCGGCCGTGGCCCGAGCGAACCTTCGTCACCGTTGACGTCCCTCTCCAGCCGCTGAACAACGACTTTTCCGAGTCTCTGCGCTTCGCCGACGCCACGACGAGGAGCGAAGACGTCACGTTCCGTGCGCGGTACGAATCGACTCGAGGTGCGTTGCTCGACGCCGGCGTCGGCGTTCGCGTGGCCCGCAACCTCGGCATCGGCGCCACGGCCTCGTGGTTCCAGCGCTCGGCCTCAGGGTCGTTCGATCTGGCCGTTCCAAACCCGCTTGCCGCGAACAGACCGCTCGATCTGGCCGGCCCGGTTTCTGGATTGCATCGCAGGGAGGCCGGTGTTCACATCCAGGCGTTGCACGCGCTGCCGCTCGGCAGAAGGGGGCGAGTGATGCTGGCTGGCGGACCGTCGATCTTCAAAACGAAGCAGGATCTTGTGAGAACGATCGAGTTCGACAGGTTGCCCGGATTCACGGGATTGAAGTTCGATCAGGCGCTCATCACGCCGGTCGAGCGGACTGCGGTCGGCTTCAACCTGAGCGCGGATATCACATGGGCGCTCGCCTCGCATTTCGGGATTGGCACCGTCACGAGATACTCGCGGGCGAAAGCGACATTCGACCCCGGATCGGAATCCGGCGTGAGTCGCGCAATCGAGATCCTGGCGGGCGGCCTGCACATCGGCGGTGGAATCCGGCTGCTGTTCTGATTACCGCTCATGCGACGCCGCGCTTATCGCGAGATTGAGCGCACCGCGCCCCGGCGGCCCGCGCAAGAACTGCCCGCCCGTGTCGGAAAGGATGACATAATGGGGGTCCGTTTTGCCTGGCACTCACCTTCGGAGGCACCGTGACACGTCTCGTCGGCTGGTCATTGCTTGCGTTGCTCATGACCCTGCCGCTCGCGGCACGGCAGGGAGCCCGCACCAAGATCGAAGTGTCGACGCTTGGACCTCAGGTCGGCGAGAGAGTTCCTGATTTCAGCCTTCCCGATCAGACAGGCGGCACCAGAACGCTTCAATCGATCATGGGCCCGAAGGGCGCGATGCTCGTATTCATCCGCTCGGCGGATTGGTGACCGTACTGCAAGACGCAGCTCGTCGAGCTGCAAAGCCGTCTGAAGGAGCTGGGCGATCGAGGTCTCGGCCCGGCCGTGATCAGCTACGACTCGCGGGAGGTCCTCGAGGCCTTCAGCCGCCAGAACGGGATTACGTTTCCACTGCTGTCCGACAAGGGGTCCGAAGCCATCAACCGGTACGGCATTCTCAACACCGTGGTCGAGGAGGGGCTCGGGCCCAATCGAGAGGACCCGGCAGTGAAAGCGGACATTTCGAAATACATCTCAGCCGCCGGCACGGTCCCACCGATGATGAAAGGCGTTCCGTTCCCAGGAACGTTCATCGTAGACCGGCAGGGGCGCGTGACGTCGCGCTTCTTCGAGGATTTCTATGTCGAGCGGAGCACCATCGCAGGCATCCTGAAGCGGGTGGATGGTCGCGATCAGCCGGTGGCAGGTACCAGGGTGTCGACCGAACACCTGGAGGTCTCGACATACCCGAGCGACGCGGCGGTCGCGCCGGGAAATCGCTTCTCGCTTGCGCTGGATATTCAGCCGAAGCGAGGGATGCACCTGTACGCCCCTGGTGCGTCAGGCTATCGCGTAATCTCACTCTCGATGGCTGAGCAGCCGTTCATCCGCGTCCTGCCGTTGAAGTACCCGACGTCGGAAATGTACGTTTTCAAGCCGCTCAACGAACGGGTACCGGTCTATCAGAAACCGTTCACACTCCTGCAGGAGATCGTCCTCGAAGGTCAGCCAGCAGCACAGGCTGCGTTGAAAGGGAAAGATTCCCTGACGCTCGGCGGCACGCTCGAGTACCAGGCGTGCGACGACAGGGTCTGCTTCAACCCGGCCTCCATTCCGCTGTCCTGGACGGTCTCGCTGAGGCCGCTCGTCCTGCAGCGGCCAACCGTCGCGCGGTAAAACGATTACGGCCAAACGTGTTGGCGTAGAACGCACTCACCCCTTCGCTACTGTCGGAACAGGTACGAAAGCTTGAAGAAAAATGCCCGGCTCGTCCGCCTCAGGGCGCCGGTGTCGAAGAAATCGCTGTTGATGTTCCTCCCTTCCTGCAGACGGTCATCCACCCCCAGAAATACGACAGTGCCTGCGTTGATGCGGTAGGTCAGCAACAGGTTGACGCCAAACTTGTTCTCCCAGGCGTCGTATTCCAGGATGTTTCGGACGAGCAGCCGAGGCGTGAACTGGTACGTCGTGCGTGTGCGATACAGGCGTACGTCGAAGACCTCGGCATTATCGCGGGGATCGACCAACCGGCTGAGATTGGCTGTCAAGCCCGTCTCGAAGCGCGATGTCGGACGGAAGGAGAACTCTGCCGATCCGATCGTGGACCGCCCGAGGAACGGCGTCTCGGTATACCGGATCCCATCTTCCCAGCTCCACCTGAAACGGGTCGAGAAGCGCCGGTCGAAATTCAGGTCGCCTTGCACGGCGTGGTGGTACGCGAGGAACTCGATGCCCCCGAACCGCTCGATGGTGCGCCAGTTTTGCAGGCTCGCATTGATATTTCGAACGACCTGGACGAATGTGGCGGTACCCAGCATCTCATCATCGAGCTGTCCGGCATGGTTGTAGTTCCGCGAGTAGATCCCGAACTGGCCCCAGGAGACGATGACGTTCTGTGGCCAAAACGTGTACGAGCCCTGGATCGTTGTGAACTGCTGGTCGACGCGTCGGATGAACCCCGTCGCCGAACGGAAGTTCGGGGTGTAATTGACATGGGAAATCGAATAGCTCAAGCCTCGTCCCAATCGGGTGAGGCTCACATCGATCGCCGTGCCTGCCTGGCGCACCCCCGATCCGCGTTCGTCCTGCGCGGCGGCGACCGTGAACGACAAGCGGTGCACCGCGCCCAGGAGGAAGCGACCGTCTACGCCCACCACGCGGTTCGACGTGTCTAGAAACTCGCGGTCCGTCACGATCGCGCCAATGTGCGATTCCCGGTACAGGTCGTACCGTACGCGGCCAACCGCGACGTGCGCGGAGTGGCCGAAGGCAGGCTCCGCGCGATCATCGACGCGCCCCGGTGCTTCATCATCGGCGACGAGCATGCCGAAGGTCGTGCGGCCGATCTTGCCGGTGAGCTTCCCGCCGAACTTCGGATCCACGATGGTCCGGCTGTGAAGGAGCGGAATCGATGTGTCGAAGATCTCCTTGCCTTCGAGAAAGAATGGCCGTTTCTCCTCGTAGAACAGCGGGAACCGCTGGTTCACTTCGATCTGCGGGCGGTCCGCCTCGATCTGCGAAAAATCCGGATTGTACGTGACGTCCAGGACGACGTTCGACGTCAGGCCGTATTTCAGGTTGAGCCCGGCCTCGGGATCGACAGCGCCGTTGCGGTACCGCGCCGTCCGGCCGTCGAGTGAGCCGAACTGCACCGCCGTCAGCTCGGGCTGCAATTCCAGATTCTTCGCCATGGAGAGATCGCGAAGGCCGCCGATGGTGCCCATCTGCGTCAGGAAACCCTGGATGTCGCGCGAGACCGGCGACCACACGTCCTGTTCGTCCTTGCTGACGATGGCGCGGACCACCTGAAAGCCCCAGCGATGGGTCTGCCCTCCGGCCACAGCCGGGTACCTGAGGCTCTTGAAGGGGATGGCCATCTCTGCGACCCACCCATCCTCAACCAGGCCTCCCCTGGTGTCGAACAGCGCATCCCACGAGAGATCCTCCTCGATCGCCCGGACAGTGGAACCGGTGGAACTGCCGCCACCGCCACCAGTGCTGCTGCTACCACTGGTGCGACTACGTCCGCCGACGTTCGGCCCGCCCAGGCTGGCGTTCCGCATCGCGTCCGCCTGCACGCCCTGCCCGTTGACAGCGAACATGAATGCTCGCTGCTGATCGAGGAAGGTGTCCAGATACACCGAGATGCGATCGTCGCGGTCGATCCTGTCGCGGTCGCTGCGGTTGGCGCGAATCGAGCCCGGATCCGAATAGTGCGCGTAGAACGCGAGGTACAAACGACGACTGTCGTAGGCAATCCAGACTTCCGTCCGCTCGGTCGCAGGCGCGCCATCAACCGGCTCCATCTGCGTAAAGCTGGTGATGCGGGCCGCCTCGAGCCAGACGCCATCATCGAGCTTGCCGTCGATCACCGGCGGGCTCGCGAGGCGGGGAACGTTGAGAGTTGGACGGCTCGCAGGCGTCTGCCCCTCGGCAACGGTCGCCGAGGTGATCAACGCAAGGGCCGCCACAACGACGAGTCTCCCTGCGGCCTTCTCTCCACGTCGGCGATCTTTTGGCGCTCGTGCCAACCTGACGCTGCAGCGGCGATCGTCGATCGGCTCCTGTGCCACGGTGAGCTCCACCTGGATGCGGAGACTCCCTGGTGTCAGATTAGTTGACCGCCTCAAGTCGCGACACGACCAGTCCATCCTTCTGGACGTGTCCCGTCAGCTTGACTTGCCTCGTCGCCACCTGTGCCAGCCCGAGAAAATCCTGATTGCGAACGACGTAGGTCACACCGTGTGAGACGAAGACGTACTGCGCGCCCTTGCGAATGCAGTCCAGAACACAGGTGTACGGATCATCCTTGTGATGACCGGCCCCGCACCAATTGTCGCTGATCACGCCGATGTCGCTCAGTGAACCGGCGTCGCTGACCGATCGACCTCTGATCATCACGAACAGCACGACAACGGTGGTTGGAACGAGTATCAAACCAAGCATGGCGGCCGTCCGTTGTCCCCTGAGCCGGCCCGGCCTCGGTCGCCACGTGGGCGATAGTCCTTGTGCGCGCGCCTCAGTCGCGCGGCTTCTCAGCAGCTGTCGCACGGCCTCTTGGGCCCTCACACTCGTGCGACATCGATCGCAGCTCTTGATGTGCTCACGAACGACCCGATGTTCCTCGGGCGACCCCTGCTGGGCCAGATACCGTTCCAGGAGCGGCTGGAGCTGGCGACATGGCTTGATCCGCATGACTAGCCTTCATCAGATGAATGGCGATTGCCGGTTCCACTCCACTGCTCTTTTGTGTCAGTGGTGTGCGACCGACGATCACTGTGCCTGACATGTCCGGTGAGACTGGCATACAATCGCTGCCGCGCTCTGAAGACCCGCGACATGACCGTCCCAACGGGGATACCGAGGCGTCGGGCGATCTCGGCATAGGGCAGCTCCTCCACGTCACTGAGCCAGACCGTGTCGCGGAGGGCGCGGGGCAACGACTCGAAAGCCGCCTGCAGGTCCGCATTGCCTGCTTTCTTGAGCAAAACTTGTTCGGGTGTTTCGTGCCCTTCCGTGAGTTCTGAAGACTGATCGACCTTGCGGCCGTCGAACTCGACAATCGCGCGAGCGGCGCTTCGCCGACGATTGCGGACCAGATTCCGGAGAATCGTGAACAGCCAGGCTTTCAGATCGGTGCCCAACCGAAAGCGATGCGAGGCCCGGAGCGCCTGCAGATAGGTCTCCTGGGCCAAGTCTTCCGCGTCAGAAATATTTCCCGTAAGCCGATGAGCGGCATGATAGATGCCCTCACGATGCCTCAACGCTTCCGCGTCGAAACGCTCCCGCCCATCGCCGGAGACATCACGCGCGATTGGCACGACAACTGGAGCCTGCGGCTCCACCTCCTGCTCAGATTCACCGTTTATTCGTCCCCGGCGCGCCTTTCCTATCATCGACGGTTCTACAGTTTATTAACACCTCAGGGAGCGTCCCATTCACTCGCTTTTTTGACGAGTTCCCGCTTGCCGGGGCGGCCGATGGAATAAATCGCGTCCGGAGGTGTTCTGCAATGTGTCTGCTGGCGGGCCGCGTCCATCGATTTTCGAGAAGGAGTTCGTCATGCGAAGGCTGTTGATCGGATTGACTGCGGTAGGGTTCATCGTGGCCCTG
>DASYQV010000041.1:0-12791 GCA_036005125.1 Vicinamibacterales bacterium | reverse complement strand
CGGCATCCTGACCGATGAGGACGGGTTCATGACGATCGTCGGCGAGATGGCGAAGGACAACTTCGCCAAAGTCACGAAATACATCGGCAAGCGGGTCGAGGTGACGGGCACGTCAGCGTTGCCGACGGGAAACTATATTCCACGGCAGATCGACGTCACGAAGATTGCGCCTGCGGCCGATAACAACTGATTCCCCACCTCTGTACGTAGGCCGCATCTTCAGATGCGGCCCAGCCTGTCAGGCCGTTCGACTGGTCGGCCTGCGCAGCAGGCCGACCGTGCAGGGGACGCGCGGGCAAAAACAAGCCGCGCACGATTGACCGCGGCTTGTTTTTGCGCTCGCGTCCCCTGCGCGACGCCTCCGGCGGCCAGTCGAACGGCGGTTCTCCGCGCCTCCGCGTTCTCTGCGTGATCCGTGACAGTCGAGTCAGTGGAATCCCTTGGAACCTCGTGTTCACGTCTGGGCCTTGTATTCACGCCCCGACTACCGAACGGTTTTTCGCCAGCCGCTCGTCGACGAGCGCGACGATCTCGTCCAGCGTGTCGGACTGGAGCCCCTGCTGGCGCGCGATCCGCCGCACTAAGCAGTCGACGCGCTCGATGTGCTCGGCCCCGCCAAAAAGAGCGCGTGCGGCGGAAGAGGGTTTGCCGAGACCTTCCGCGGCCTTCGCGTACTTCTCGAAGGGGACCATGTCCTCGTCGTCGGCGCCCAGCCCCGCACAGAGCTTCCAGACCCAGTCGTAGACCTCGCGCGATTTGTCGAGGTTGGCGTGGACGGCATCCTTGATCGGAATCATGTCGTCGCGCCGGATGCAGCGGTAATTGCCCGCGACCAACATCGGCCACTTGGCCAGCGGCACGAAAATAGAGTCGTGAACCTTGAGCTTCACCGGCATTTCAATCGGACCGTCGCCCGGATCGAAACGAGCGGCTTCGATGTCGGCCTCCAGATGACGGAGAAGCGCCGTCGGCTCGTCGCCGTCGAACCGCGCCGCCTTGAAGTTGGTCGGCAGGCCCACCTGAAGAACGTTTTTGGGCTGATCCGGCGGGCGGAAGGCCTGCGGATCCGGGCTCGCCAGCGTGGTCAGCGAGGGATCGAAATCCTTCCAGACGTCCGGATCCGCGTAACAGGCCTCGAGGGTGTCGGTCGACAGGCCGGGAATGCGCCGCAGGTACGGCAGCGGCGGCATGTTCATGATCGCCAGCGACGGCCTGCGGGATCGCGCGACGCGGCCCATCAGTTCCCGGACACCCGGCGAGCCGTACTGGGCCTCCTGCATGCCGAGCACGATCAGGTCGAACCTGCCCGGATCGACGTCATCGGGGGCAGCGGCGGACAGCACGCCCGGAAGTGTCTTCGACGAAACGTCGACCGGCAACGCACGCCCTTTTATCGGAAACCGAACGATGGTTCCCTCACGGTTGATCAAGTCGGCTGTCGGCCTGGTGCAGACGAGCGAGACGCGATGCCCGGCCATCAGCACCTTGGCGCCGAACAACGAGCCGTAGGAGGCGCCGAGAACGAGTACGTCATATTTCACGGTTCGAGATCCTTAGATCGCACCATGCTGGCGCGCGGCGTGGATTTCATCGTCATTCAGACCGACGAGCGTACGGAGGATTTCTTCCGTGTGTTCTCCCAAAAGCGGCGAGCGTCGAACCTCGGTCAGAGAATCCGACAATTTGATCGGATTGCCGACCGTCAGATACTTGCCGCGACGTGGATGGTCCACTTCGACGACGGTTCCGGTCTTGCGGAGGGCGGGCTCTTCGGCGATTTCCTTCATCGAGAGAACCGGGCCGCATGGAACGTTCAGCGGATTCAGCGTCGCCATCACCTCCATCTTGTCCATGGTCAGGGTCCACTTCTCGATTTCCGCAAACACCCGAGACAGTCTGGGCAGACGCGCGTCCGGTGTGTTGAAGTCCGGATCCTCGAGCCAATCGGCATGGCCGATGACCGTGGCCAGTATTGGAAACGCCTGCGCCTGGGCGATGACATAGATGTACGCGTCCGGGTCGGTCTCCCAGCCTTTGCACCTGACGATCCAGCCCGGATGACCTCCGCCGGAGGCGTTGCCAGCGCGTGGCACGGCCTCGCCGAACGTTCCGTTGGGATACTGCGGATATTCTTTGAGCGGACCGTGAGCGAGCCTCTGCTGATCGCGCAACTTCACGCGGCAGAGGTTTAACACGACGTCCTGCATCGCGCACGTGACTCGCTGGCCCCGCCCGCTCTTTTCCCGCTGGAAGAGGGCGGCCAGGATTCCGGCTACGAGATGGATGCCGGTGCCGGTATCGCCGATCTGGGCGCCGGTCACCAGCGGGACAGAATCGATCTCACCCGTCGTGGAGGCCGCACCGCCGGTACACTGGGCGACGTTCTCATAGACCTTGCAGTCTTCGTAGGGACCTGGACCGAAACCCTTCACCGACGCGTAGATCATGCGCGGATTGATCTGCTGTATTTTCTCCCACGGGAAGCCCATACGATCGATTGCGCCCGGGGCGTAGTTCTCCACCATCACGTCGCATTTTTCGATCAGCTTTGCGAAGATGGTCTTGCCCCTTGCCGTCTTCACATTCAATGTGATGCCGCGCTTGTTACTGTTCAGCATCGTGAAATAGAGGCTGTCGACCCCGGAAATATCGCGCAGTTGATTGCGCGTCGGATCGCCCTCACCAGGCCGCTCGACCTTGATGACGTCGGCTCCAAACCACGCCAGAATCTGGGTGCAGGTCGGTCCCGATTGCACGTGCGTCATGTCCAGAACTCGAACGCCGTCGAGAGCCTTTGCCATGGTTACCCCTCTTCTTCGAAAAGTGTTGTAGAAGATATCAACGGCGGAGCCTGTGACTGGTTGGTCTCGATGCAACTCGGGTCTTGTCGCGCATCCTCACCGGCCGGGATCGAGATCGCGCATCACGACGCGGAGCACTTGCCCGGCCAGTCGGGCCTCGCGCTCGGACACTGCCGCCGTGTCCGCGCGCAGGTTGCCATCGACATCGGTCAGATCGCGATACGTCCGCGCTACCGCCGGCAGGCGGGCGCAGCCGCCACGTATGAGGCCCGCGTGCTCCGCGGCGGCGATACGCGCGTCGAACGACCAGTCGACGATGGGCCCCTCGGGGGCGTGGTGCTCGAGCGCATCGGTGAGCAGGGCATCGATCAGGCCGCACGACAGAATCAGCGCCACACCAAAATCGCGACGCTCGAGGGCGGCGCGGCTGTCGGCGAACGCTCGCTCGAGAATGGGCCGGAGATCCTCGTCGTGCACGAAGTCGAAGTGACGCGGCCGCGGTGCGGCGGCGGAAGACGCCGCCACCTCGTCCATGTCTGACAGCGATACCGCCCCCTGCTCGAGGACGCGCAGAATTCGATCAACAATCTCCGTCGCGTCCGCCTCCACGACCATCCCGCCATCGGCCGAGCGCACGAGAAAGGCGCCACTATAGGCACGGGAAAGCCAATGGGCCTTGCTGCCGCCGGAGAGCTGATTGATCGCAGCCGCGCAGTCATGTTGCCACGCGCGAATGGCATCCACTGCCCGCGCATGCTTGATCTGGTGACCGCGTCTGATCAGCACCTCGAGTTGACGAAGCGAGGTGTCACGCTGATGGCGCAGGTGCTCGTCCATGACGCATGGGGGTCGGCGCCTGCTTGAGAATGTCGCCGATCTGATTGATGTGCTCGCGCATGGCCTCCGCTGCCGCGTTGGGGTCGCGCCGACGTAACGCCGCGACGACGGCTTCATGTCCCCTGATGGATCGCACCGGGCGGCCCTTTTGCTTCAGCGTGAGCTTGCGCGATTCCACGAGCAGATCGTTCAGGGTGGCCATGATGCTGACGACCACGCGATTGCGCGTCGCGCGCGCGAGAACCTGGTGAAACGCCGTGTCCTCGGCGATGGCCGACCGGCCGGTCTTGAGCTTCTTCCGCTGCGCCTCGAGGATGCGCTCCATGTCGGCAAGGTCCTCGTCGGTGATACGCGTGGCCGCGACGCGCGCAACGGCCGGCTCGAACATGCGGCGTACGTCCATCAGCTCGTCCTGCAGGTCGTTGCGGTAGCTCAGGACGGACACCAGCGGCGCGACGAGCCGATCGACGTTGAGCTCCTGTGGAAAGGTGCCGTGCCCGTGCCGTGTCACGAGCAGGCCGATCGTCTCCAGCGTACGGAACGCGTCGCGGATTGACCCGCGACTGACGCCGAACCGTTCGGCGAGCGAACGCTCTCCGGGCAAGGGCCTGCTCAGGGGGAAGGTGCCGTCGAGAATCAGCACGCGGATGCGGTCGGCGATTTCTGCGGCGACCCGCGTCTTCTTGATCGGCTCGATCAAACTCAATTCCGGGCCAATCGAGCGTCTCCGCGAGGCGGCTTGGTGCTTGACAGGGCGCCGACCGGATGTCAGACTCACCCCTCCAACTGGTTCGACCACTGGGCCAGTGTATCACGTGGCCACAGCGCCGGCATGGGCGAAGAAGGCATGGAAGACGCGAAGAAGGGAGACGTGAAGAAAGGAGACGTGAAGGAAGGAGACGTGAAGAAAGGAGACGTGAAGGAAGGAGACGTGAAGAAAGGAGACACTGTCACGTTCACCGCCAATGGATCCCCGCAGGTCGTGTCCCGCGCGATCGAGGAGTACGCCCGCAGCCAGGGGCACCTCAGCGCGATCGTCGTGCCGTGGGAAAGCGACGGCACCACCCTGAGCATGGCGGTCACCGCCGTCAAAAGCGACGGATGGGCCATCGAGCACACCAACCTGGGGACGATTCGGCTGATCGACGCGGGCCGGGAGCACACCGAGGTCGCCATCGCCGCCGAGCCGTCAGAGGATCCCGAGTATCAGAAGCTCGCCGCGCTCTTCGAACGCTTCGTCCGGCAGGTCCAGAGCCGGTTTCACGTCGAATCATGACCATCCCGTCTGGCGATCCTCGCGCGTCTGGACCGCTGCCGGCGACGCTCGCCTCCGCGGTGACACTCCGCGTCGCCGAGGCGCGCATCGAGGACATCGGCCACGCCATCGCGCGCCTCGCGCCGGCCGACCTGGTGCGGATCGGCGCTCGACCAGGAGATGTCCTGAAGATAACCGGCGCCTCGGTCGCTGTGGCCCGCGGCGAGATCTCGAACGATGGATACGAGGGCGCGATCCAGATCGACGGCACGGCACGGAGCAACTGCGGCGCGGGGCTGCAGGAGCAGGTGTCGGTGGCACCGATCGAGTCCGCCCAGGCGGTGGCCGTTCGCCTCTCGCCGCTCTGGGAGGGCGCCGCGCCGGCAATCATCGCGCCCGAACGCATCCGCGAGGATCTCGAAGGTGTGCCGGTTATCACCGGCTGCGCGGTTCGGGTTCCAACGTTTGCCAAGGCCGTAAACTTTCACGTCGAGCGCACGATTCCCTCCGGGCCCGTTGTGATCGGACGCCGCACGGACATCCGCGTCGTCGAGGGCGAGCACATCGCCGCCCGGGCGCCCGCCGTGTCCTACGAGGACATCGGCGGGCTGGAGCGCGAGGTGGCGCGGGTGCGCGAAATCGTCGAGCTGCCGCTCAAACACTCGGCCGTCTTCGAACGGCTCGGAATCCTCGCGCCGAAGGGCGTGCTGTTGTACGGCCCGCCGGGCACCGGAAAGACGCTGCTCGCCCGCGCCGTCGCGGCCGAAAGCCGGGTCCACTTCATCCATCTCAACGGTCCGGAGATCATGCGGAAGTTCTACGGCGAGAGCGAAGCCAAGCTCCGCGAGGTCTTCGAGGAAGCCGCGCGTCGCGCGCCGGCCATTCTCTTCATCGACGAGATCGACGCCGTGGCACCGAAGCGCGCCGACGTGGCTGGTGAAGTCGAGAAGCGCGTGGTGGCGCAGCTCCTGAGCCTGATGGACGGCTTCGTATCGCGCGGCCAGGTCATCGTCATGGGTGCGACGAACATCCCGGAGGTGCTGGATCCGGCGCTCAGACGGCCGGGACGCTTCGATCGCGAAATCGAGATCGGGGTCCCGAACACCCAGGCCCGGCTTCAGATCCTCAAGATCCACTCGCGCGCTATGCCGCTCGGGCCGGACGTCGACCTTCAAGAGATCGCCGAACATTCGCACGGCTTCGTCGGCGCCGATCTCGAAGCGCTGTGCCAGGAGGTCGGCATGATCACGCTGCGCCGGTTCCTCTCGTCGGCGCGGATGAACGGCACGGGTGACGAACCGGCCGATCTGGGAACGCTGCAGGTCACGCGCGACGATTGCCTCGCCGGATTGAAGGAGGTCGAGCCGAGCGCGACGCGCGAATTCTTCATCGAAAAGAGTCCGGCGACCTTTGCGTCCCTCGGCGGGCTGGACGAGGTGAAGCGGCTGCTCGATGCCGTGATCGAACACGCACACATGCGCGATGACGTCTACGAGCAGGTCGGGCTGGCGCCGCCGCGCGGCATTCTGCTCGTCGGACCATCCGGAACCGGCAAGACCGCCATGGCGCGGGCGCTGTCGGGGGAAAAGCAGATCCCGCTCATCGCCATCGACGGCCCGCAGCTTTACTCGAAGTGGCTCGGTGAATCCGAAAAGGCACTACGCGAGGTCTTCAAGAAAGCGAGGCGGGCAGCTCCGTGCCTGCTGTTCTTCGACACGATCGACGCGATCGCACCGCGGCTGGGCGCCGATCAGTTCGGGGCGGACGTCTATCAGCGGATTCTCAGCCAGCTGCTGCGTGAGATCGACAACCTGCGCGACGTGAAAGGCGTGATTCTGCTGGGGGCCACAAATCGTCAGGAACGCGTGGAGCCGGCGCTCTTGCGCAGCGGGCGGTTCGATTATATTGTTCGCTTCGCGAAGCCCGAGGCGGCCGACCGGGCGGCGATCATTCGGCTCTGCTGCCGGCGGGTGCCGATCGCGCCGGATGTGGACATCATGGAGCTCGCGCACCGGGCCGACGGGCTGACCGGCGCGGACCTCGAAACTCTGTGCAAGAAAGCGACGCTGCTGGCGATTGCGGAATTCCAGCGCGGCGCGCGTGACCGGCCGTTCGTCGTGCACATGCGGAATTTCTCGACGGTGCTGGAGAGCGGTCCCTCAATCGAGGCGTCATTATGAGTTACACCGAGCTCACCGTGTGGACGCGCGGCATCATCATGGACAAGGAAGGCCGCGACATCGTCGGGTCGGTTGCCGCCGCAGGGCGGCTCGAAGGCAAGTTCACGCAGGCGATGGAGAACTACGTCGACAATCCCGATCGCACCAACGCGCCGACCCGCAAGTATTGCCGCCTCAGCGACAGCGAAATCGAAAACGCCCTCACCTATGAGAACGAGCAGCCGAATATCGTCGTGCTGGTCGAGCAGACGATGGTGAAGGGCTGGGATTACATGCGCGGGATGCCTCCCGGGGGCACGCTGATCATCAACACGCACTACTCGCCGGAATACATGATCCGCTTCGTGCCCGGTCCCGAGCGGCTGTCGCAGCTCGTGTGCATCGATGCGGCGAAGATCGCCGACCACAAGTGGCTGTACTACCGTCTCGGCGAGCTCGGCCTCGACCGCCTGTCAACGGAAGGCGCGGCCGAGCGCAGCAAGGCTGTCGCGCCCGACATCGCCGCCCCTCTTATCGCCGCCGTCGTCAAGACCACTGGCATAGTCAAGATCGAGACGATTGAGCCCATGATCGCCAACAAAGCGGCGTTCCGCGCCGCTCTCGACCAACTCCATGTCCTGCCGCTGAACGTGGCGGCGGCCTGAGCACCAGGGGAACACCATGTCGACGAAAGGTACGCACATTCCCGACTGGCTCGCGGTCCCGTTTGCCGGAATCACGCCGGCGCCGTCACAGGAGAAGGGCCAGGACCTGTTCCCCACCGGTAACTGGCGCGCCATCCGGCCGGTGTATCGGGACAAGATGCCGCCCTGCAACAACGCGTGCGGCACGAACGAGAAGATTCAGGGGTACCTCGACCTCGTGAAGCGCGGAAAGTATCTCGACGCCTACGCGCTCATCAAAGAAGACATGCCGTTTCCGTCGGTCACCGGCCGCGTGTGCTATCACCCGTGCGAGCAGGCGTGCAACCGCGGGAAGCACGACGAGGCCATCTCGATCCGCGCCGTCGAGCGGTTCCTCGGCGACCTCGGACAGGCCCTGCCGCGCGACGTGGTCACGGCGGGACCGCCCAATGGCAAGAAAGTCGCGGTCGTCGGATCGGGTCCGGCCGGACACAGCGCCGCGTACCAGCTCGCGCGCCTCGGTTACGAGGTCACGATTCTCGAGAAGTCGCCGAGAGCCGGCGGTCTCAATCGGGGTGGCATTCCCGACTGGGTGCTCCCGCAGGATGTGCTCGATCGTGAGATCGAGCGCCTCGTGGAGCTGGGCGTCACCATCAAAACCAACACCGAGGTGGGCAAAGACGTCACGTGGGACGACCTCAAGAACAATTACGACGCCTGCGTCTTGGCGGTCGGTCTCACCGAGCCGAATAGCGTGCGCGCCGAGGGCGAAGACAAGGCCGGCGTGCTCTACGGCCTTCCGTTCCTTCGCGACATCGGGATGGGCACGTCGACCGTCAAGCTGGGCCCGCGCGTCGCCGTCATCGGCGGCGGCAACACGGCCATCGACTGCGCCCGGGAGGCCCTCCGGCAAGGCGCCCAGGAAGTCACGATGATCACGGTCGAGCACAACACTGATGAGATGCCGTGCGTGCCGGAGGATCTGCACGACATGCTCGAGGAAGGCGTGGAGCTGCTGCACGGACGGGCGATGACCGCCGTGCTGGGCAACGGCCGAATGGAAGCGCTGCAACTCCATCCCGCACGTTTCAGCGGGGCGATCAACGCGTCACCGATTGCCATCGATCGCGAGGCCCCGGCTGAACGCTTCGCCGTAGACGATGTGATCGTCGCCGTCGGTCAACATGCGTCGCTGAAATGGCTGCCCGATGAGTTCAAGAACGAGCGCGGCACGATCAAGATCGACCGGTTCGGGCGTCTCGGCGATACGAACTTCTTCGCCGCCGGCGACATCGTGCAGGTCGGCTCCGGTCAGCCGCTCATGGTGGTGAACGCCGTCGGCGACGGCAAGCGTGTGGCATTCAACCTCGACAGGGTGCTCCGCAGCCAACCGCTGCAGGAACGCAGCGTGCCGATCGATGTCATCTTCGATCTCGCCCGGATGAACATGACCTACTTCCCGAAGTTCCCCCGCGTACAGCAGGTGATGCTCCCCCCGGTCAGCCGGCGCCGCACGCAGGACGAGGTCATCCAGGCGTTCACCGAGGAGCAGGCCGTCGACGAGGCCAACCGCTGCTTCAGCTGCGGCACGTGCAACGCGTGCGATAACTGCTATCTGGTCTGTCCCGAGCCGTGCATCGTGCGCTCCGTGCGCTCGAACGGTCTCTACAAGATTCTGGTCGATTACTGCAAGGGCTGCCGGGTGTGTATCGAGGAGTGTCCGACGGGCTGTCTCGAGGGCGTGCCCGAGCTGGACTTCGATACCGGTGTAGTCCGGATGGACACGGCGTTCGCGATCACCCAGGGGCTGCACGGCCGGCAGGCGGAGGAGCTGAAAAACCTGCCGGGCCTTCCACCGAAGGACATCGAGAACTGGAGATAGGGCTGAGGGCTACACGTATGGCAACCGCAGTCGCTACAAAGAGAAAAGTCCGCATCAACGGTTGCGTCGCGGCGGCGCAGGCCGCCAAGTATGCCGACGTCGACGTGATCACGGCGTATCCGATTCGACCCTACACCGCGACCATGATGGCGCTGGCGCAGATGGTGGCCAACGGTGAGCTCGACGCCGAGTACATCGTGGCCGACAGCGAGCACTCGCAGTTGAGCATCGCGCACGGCGCGGCGTCGAGCGGCGCGCGCGTTTTCACCGGCAGCTCGGGCGTCGGCGTGCAGTTCGCGTACGAGCTGTATTCCCCGATCTCCGGCAGCCGGATGCCCGTACAGATGATGATTGCCGATCGGACGCTGGATCCGCCGGGCGATTTCGGGTCGGAGCACACCGACGCGCTCTCCACACGCGACATGGGCTGGCTCATGGGCTGGTCGTGCGACGCGCAGGAGGCGTTCGACAATCATCTGCTGGGTTATCGGATCGGAGAGGATTCTCGCGTGCTCCTGCCGCAGATGGTCTGCCAGGACGGGTTCTTCGTCTCGCACATCACGAGCGACGTCGAGCTGCCAGACACGGGTCAGGTGAAGGAATTTCTCCCGCCCTACAAGCATCCGTATCCGCTCGATCCGCGGCATCCGGTGTCGCACGGACCCCAAATCATGCCCGAGCAGGGTCCGCCGCTTCAGTTAGAGCGCGCTCGGGCCATGGAAGGCGCCGTGCCGGTCATCGAGCAGGCTCATGAGGAGTTCGCTCAGATCTTCGGACGCAAGTACGACCCGTGGATCGAGGAGTTCATGACCGACGGTGCCGAGGTCGTCTTCTTCATGCAGGGCGGTCACGCGGTGACCGCGCGCTACGCGATTCGCCACATGCGCGCGCGCGGCGCGAAGGTCGGTCTCGTGCGGCTCAAGACCATCAGGCCCTATCCGACGGATCGTGTCATGGCGTCCTTGAGCAAGTTCAAGGTGGTCGGCGTCATCGAGACCAACATGGGGCTCGGCAGCGTGAGCAGCGGTGGATCGCTGTACGCGGAGGCCTGCGCTGCGCTCTACGAAAGCCCCACCCGCCCGCTCGTCTGCTCGTTCATGGCGGGGATGGGCGGCGAGGCGATCGTTCTGAAAGAGTTCTATTGGATGACGAATAAACTGTTCGAAGCGCAGAAACGTGGCGCGATCGAAAAACGGACCCACTGGGTCGGCTTCGAAGAGTAGAATCGTCGCGAGCGCGGCAGGATTCCGATCCTGCCAGCCACTGGAGGACCGATGCCAGCCATTGAAGTTCAACGGCAGATGCTGCCGATGCTCGGAAGCCCGAACCAGGGGGCGCGTTTTTACAACCCCGAGCTGCCGGCGACCGAGCCCTTCGTGCCCGGCCACCGGACGTGTGCCGGCTGCGGGCCGTCAATCCAGTACCGGATGACGAGCAAGGCGTCGGGCGACAACACGATCCTCGTCGGACCGACCGGCTGCATGTACGTCGCCAACAGCTCGTATCTGTGCACGCCCTACAACGTTCCCTGGGCGCACACGCAGATCGGCAGCGCCGGCAGCTTTACCGCGGGCGTCGCGGCCGCCTACGAAGCCATGATTCGGAAGGGCAAGTGGAAGGGCGCGTTTCCGAACATCATCTGCGAGGCGGGCGACGGCAGTGCGTCCGACATCGGGCTGGCGTCGATTTCGGGCGCGCTCTACCGGAACCACGACTGTCTGATCATCTGCTACGACAACGAGCAGTACGCCAACACCGGCATCCAGGCGTCCTCGCGGACGCCGTACGGCGGCATGACGACCTTCTCGCCTCCGGGGCCGATGGTTCCCGAAGCCAAGACCTTGTTCCCCAAGGACCTCGCCCGCATGATGGCGGCCGGTCACCCCCACTGCTATGTGGCGACCGCGAGCGTCGGTTACCCCATCGACTTGATGAACAAGGTGCGCAAGGGACTCAATCACAAGGGCGCTGCGTACATGATGATCTACACGCCGTGCCAGAAGGGTTTCGTGTACGAGACGCCGCGATCCATCGACCTCGGCCGACTGGTGGTGGAATGCGGCCTGTATCCGATCTGGGAATGGGACCCTGCAAAACGGGAGTACGACTACTCGTTCCGCCCGCAGAACATGCGGCCGGTATCGGAGTACCTGAAGCTGCAGGGTCGCTTCCTCCACCTGCACGCCGAACACGTCGCCAAGCTGCAGGACTACGCCAACATGCAGTGGAAGATGATGGGCGTCGAGCTGCCGGAGGCCTTGGTGCGGGCGGCCGACGCGAGGAATCTGGTGAACATGGCGTCGGCGGAAGCGGCCGCCGCTGTCGCACAGACGGTTTAACCCCGGAGCTCGCTTGTGTGGGTGGTGTTGGCAACCTGAGTTCCTTACGGAACCAGCCGTCTTGCTAGCGTAGACCGCCCCGAAGCCACCAACACAAGCGAGCAGCAGAGTAGGTGAAGCCATGGGTGACACGACCTCTCCGCCTGCCGCCGCCGTGCCTCAGGAAAGCTACATCGTCAACGAAGGCAAGAAGCGCGGATCGACCCGCGACGTCCGGACCGAGGCGGTTCACGACCGCTATTACACCGTTCTCCGCGTGCATGCCGGTGACGCCATTCTCACCGAGAATTGGCACACGACCGAAGTGTTGAACCATGCCCGCGACAACTTCGAGGGCTATACGTTCGCCATGCGGACGCTGGAGGCATGGGGCGCGCAAATCGAGAGCGATGACCGCGCCTATTACACGGCCGGCGGACGGGTCTGGGTGCTGGACCTCGAGCCGTCTGGGGGCAAGAAGAAGCGCCTCCCGGGCGCCGGCTCCGGAAAGAAGTGAACGCACGGCGACGCATTCTGCTCGTCGACGACACGCCAGAGATCGCCGAGCTGCTGACCTTCGCGCTGCGTGACCGCGGGTACGAAGTCATCGCCACCGGCTACACGGACACGATCAATCAGCTGGTCGTCGACGAGCGTGCCGACGCGCTCGTGCTCGATTGTTCCGTCTTCGAGATGAGCGAGTCGCTCTTCGACATGGTGCGAGACGACCCGGCTCATGCCGACCTTCCTGTCATCGTCATCAGCGATACACCGGAGAAGGCTGACCGAAGCCTTCGTGCGCGAGAGGCCGACCGTGTTCTGCTGATCCCGAAACCGTTCACCGGCGCACAGGTCGCCCGTGCGCTCGACCAGCTGCTGTCTGCCGTGAGCCGGC
>DASYQV010000040.1:0-7689 GCA_036005125.1 Vicinamibacterales bacterium | reverse complement strand
AGCAGCCGATCGATGCGTGTCAGGCGCTCGGTGGAGAAGCCAGACCGCCCGTTGTTCTGGGCCCAGAGGCCGCCCCCCAGGAGCACGACGATCGAGAGAAGCAAGAACGCTCTCCTCATGTGATTCCTCGCTTTCATGGCGCGGCAAGAGTACCACACAGTAGGCAGTAGGCAGTAGGCAGTAGGCAGTAGGCAGTAGGCAGTAGGCAGTGGGCCGTTGTATGGAACTCCGAGCTTCGAGCTCGCGCCACTGCGCGGTATCTAACCAGTCACGGGCTCTGCCCTTGATATCCCGGCAGAGCCCTCGCCTGGTTAGACCCAGTGTCTTTTTGGCGCGCTCCGCGCGCCTCGCCCGTTATGCGGTCGCACAACGAGTACAGAATTCGCGTGTGTGGCCGCATAACGGGCTAATACTGAATTTGCTGCCTACTGCTTACTGCCTACTGCCTACTGCTCATGCTCCCTGCCACGTGGCGCCAGCACGCCGGGGCCGTCCTGGCTTATGCGGTCGCGGCGCTCCTCTTCACCTGGCCACTCTGCCTGCACCTGAAAACGCACCTGACCGGGTCTCCCGCCGGCGATACCGGCGTGTATGTCTGGAACCAGTGGGTCTTTCGACACGAGATTCTGACCGAGCCAACGAATCCCGCTGCGCACCGGCCGCATCCTGACGCTGAACGGCCCGACCCATCTCGCGTTCCACAACTACACGACCTTCGCCAACGTCCTTGCGTTTCCGTTGCGGCCGATGCTCGGCGTGGTCGGGACGTTCAACGTCGTGTACCTCGTGCTGGCGACGCTGACCGGCGCTGCGATGTACGTGTTGGCACGTCGGCTGACGCGGGGGGCGGCGATCGAATCGTGGCTTGCCGGGCTCCTGTTTGCCTGGTCGCCGATGCTCCTCGCGCGCGGCACGGCACATTTCAGCCTGGTGGCCGCGGCGCCGCTGCCGATCTTCGTCCTTCTCCTGATGCGGACGGCCGAGCGCGAGCGGTGGCGCGACGCCGTGCGCTCGGCGCCACCGTCGCGTGGGCTTTCGCGAGCGACGTGAATTACGCGGTCTACTGCCTGATGATTGCCGTCGTCTATCTGACGGCGCAGATGGTCGGCCTTGTGAAGCGCCATGACGAACGGCGCCGGAACAAGCTCAGATGGGCGCTGGACGTTCTGATCGTCTGCGTCGCCGGGCTCATCGCCGCGATCGCGCTCTCGAAGGGGTGGCGATTCACGTTCGCAGGGCGCGTCATCAGCATGCGGGGACTGTATACGCCCGTGCTCTTTCTGACGCTGCTCGGCCTGGCGCGTCTCGCTGTGAAATACCGGCCTGAAGTCTGGTGGCCCGACGCGGACCGGACGAAAAAGGCCATTCGTGCCGCCGCTGCCGCGTCGGTGGCGACAGCGGTCCTGCTCGCGCCGGTCCTGTACGCGCTCGGACAGCAGATCCTCGAGGATCGTCTCGACGTGCCGCCGACGTTCTGGCGCAGCAGCCCACCGGGTCTGGACGTGGCGGCGATGGTGATGCCGAATCCGAACCACGCGCTCGTGCCAGAGGCATTCAAAACATTCATCGAGACACGACGCAATGGGTACGTCGAGAACGTCGGTTCGCTCTCGCTCGTTGCGCTCGTGACGATGGCGGTCGCGTTTCGCCGCTGCCGGTGGCGTCCCTCGCCCGGGTGGACCTGCCTCAGCGTGCTGTTCGCCTTGATGGCTGCCGGACCGTTCATTCAGGTCGCAGGGTTCAACACGTATGTACCGGGCCCGTGGGCGCTATTCCGGTATGTGCCGCTCATTGGCCTGGCGCGCACACCGACGCGTCTGTGGATCGTCGTCATGCTGGCGCTCGCGGCGCTGTTTGCGTTGGCGCTGCGATCGCTCACGGAGCGGGAGACGAGCCGCCGGGCCGTGGTCCTCGGCGTCGTGGGGCTTGCCCTGCTCTTCGAGCTGCTGCCTACGCAGCGCGTGCTGGCGCTCGCAACCGTTCCGCGGATTTACGATCACATCGCCGTCGATCCGCGTGATGTGCGGGTGGTGGGACTGCCTTTCGGAATCCGTGACGGAGCGTCCTCGATTGGCAACTTCAGCGCGCTCGCGCAGTTCTACCAGACGCATCACGAGAAGCGGCTGATCGGCGGCTATCTGTCGCGCGTCTCCAAGCGACGGGTGGCGGCGCTGCGGCGGTCTCCCGTGCTGGACGCGCCGCTCGTGCTGAGCGAGGGACGCTCCCTCGATGAGGAAACCCGCCAACGGGCGCTGGAACGCGCCAGACGCTTCGTCGACACGGCGTCGATCGGCTACGTCGTGATCGACACGGCTCACTCATCGTCAAGCCTGATCGAGTTTGCGATAGAAGCGTTCGACCTGGAGCAAATCGACGAGGACGATACGGTCCAGCTGTACCAGCCGGTGTCGATGCGAGAGTCGCGTTAGAACCGGCCGTACGTTCCGGTGTCTTCCAGCGGGATGAGATCTTCCGGCGTGAGAGCAGTCTTGAGCGCCGGTTTGTGCCCCGGGGACAACTTGAAGACTTTCGACCCGGCATGAGGAGCGCTCGGCCGCGATTCGGCGGCTACCGGAGCGGCAGGGGTCCCGGCGCTTCCGACGAGCGTGCCAAGCTGCGAGACGACGCCCATCGCCGCCTCTGCCTGGGCCTTCAGCTGTTCGCTTGCCGCGGCGCTTTCCTCGGCCGTTGCCGCGGTCGTCTGCGTCACCCTCTCCATTTGCGCGATCGCCTGCGACACCTGGTCGATACCCTGTGCCTGCTGACGGCTGGCCACGCTCACCTCGTCGACGAGGCCCTTCACCGTCACCGCGCTCGTCGTGATCGCGGTGATGGCGGTCGTCACCTGGGCCATCTTGTCCTGCCCTTCGTTGGACCGGGAGATCGACTCCTCGATGAGAATCGCCGTGTCCTTCGCCGCCTGTGCCGAGCGGTGCGCGAGCGCGCGCACTTCGTCGGCGACCACGGCGAAGCCCATGCCGGCCTGACCGGCGCGCGCGGCCTCGACGGCGGCGTTGAGGGCGAGAATGTTCGTCTGGAACGCAATCTCGTCGATCGTTCTGATGATTCGCGAGACCTTGTCGCTCGACTCCTTGATCGCCGTCATCGACGCGACCATGTCGTGGAGGGCCGCATCGGCGCCGTGCACGAGGCGCTCGGTCTCCCTCATCACGATCGCCGCCTGCTCGGAGTTCTCGGCGTTCCTTCGCGTCATCGACGCCATCTCCTCCATCGAGGCGGACGTTTCCTCGAGCGAGGCAGCCTGCTCGGCGGCGCCGCGTGAGAGCGACTGAGCCGAGGTCGCGACGTGGGTCGAGGCCGAGGCCACCTGCTGCGCGGCCGCGCGGAGCTCGGTCACCGAGCTGCGCAACACCTGCCCCGAGCGGCGGATCATGAGCGTGGCGACCGTGCCGCCGACCACGAACGCGAGCACGAGACCGACAATGATGCCCAATCGGCCCGATGCGACGGCCTCGTCAACCGCGGCGCTCGTGGCCTCCGCGAATTGATGGTTCTCGTCGACCGAGGCGCGGATGGCCGTCCGCATCCGCTCGTAGGCCGGTTGGAGCTGCCGGCCGATCGCCGACTGCGCGTCGGCTGCGCGACCCGCGCGGCTGAACGGGAGCACGACGTCTTGCCGGACGCGCCTGTACTCGGCCCGCGCGGTCGCAATCGCTGCGAACCCGTGCCGGTCGCGCGGTCGGGTGATTGTCCGTTCGTAGTCGGCCAGGAACGACTCGATGGCCGCGTCCGCCTTGGCCATTTCCGCTTCGATGTGCTGCTTCTCGGCCGGCTCGCTGGAAACCAGGTGCATCAGCGTGCGAACGTAGTTCTGCTCGACCTGCGCCTGAACCTGCCCGATCGCGAACTCGCCCGGCAACGAGCCCTGCGTGATCAGGCGCGCTCCCTCCCTGACCTCGCCGAACTTGCCGTAGGCGAACGCGCCGAGCGCGAACGCCGTCACCAGTACCGCGGCAAAGCCCGCCGTCAGTCGCCTGCCAATGGTCCACTGACTCATCGCCGTCGCCTCCGCATTCCCATGGTCATCCTTCGCATGCAGCGCGGCGCTCAGACCGCGTGGCAGCCCTCGAGCGCATGATGCACGCTGCGCGTCAACGCGGCCGCCGACAGCGGCTTGGCAACGAACGAGGCGCCCTCGGCCCGGGCATGCTCCATGGCCGCGTCGTCCACGGCGTCCGACATGAAGAGCACGCGGATCCCGGGCGTGCGGCCGCGCAGCACGTCGGCGAGCTCCGGGCCTGTGATGCCCTGCGAGGTGAAGTCGGTGATCAAGAGCTGGAAGTCGGCGGGCTCGTGCTCGCATGCGGCAACCGCTTCGGCCGCGTCGGCCGCCGTGCGGATTTCGTAGCCCTGGCGTACGAGCACGTCTTTCATCAGCTCACGCAGGCTCGGCTCGGATTCAACGAGCAGAATGCGGTCCGTGGACGCGAGCGGCTCGGCGCGAAGGGCGGCGCAATCCGGGAAGAGCGCTCGAAGCTCCTCCACCAGCGCGAGCCCGCGCTTGGCGGCATCGACGATCTCCTGGGTGTGCAGCCGCGGCCGGCCGTCGGCCGGCAGCAGCTCGCTCAGACACTGCGAGTGTCCGCCGATGGCGAACAGCAGGTTGTTGAAATCGTGAGCGATGGTTCGGGCGGTTTTGGCTTCGTGTGACAGTCTGGACATAGCAAGGGCCGGTCTACCGTCAAATCGGCAGGGGGTGGACCGTCTTGAATCACGCGGGGCGGCAAGTCCACGCCAGTCCAGAAATCGGCAGTATTCCGGCCGATCTTCAACGACGGCCACGAGGACGCGAAAAACTGTAGGCATCAGGCATCAGGTCTCAGGTATCAGGGCTGTCTCAGATCTCAGGCATCAGGTCTCAGGTATCAGATCTGTGAAGACCGCCCTGATGCCACAGGACCTGCCGCCTTATCCCTGAGACAGCCCTGATGCCTGATACCTGATGCCTGATACCTGATACCAGTCGCTCAGTCGAGCAGCTCGCGCAGCTTGCGGAGGAGCGCGTCGCGCGTAAAGGGTTTGGCGAGGAACGGTGCGCCCGGCTCCATGCTCGTCCCGAAGGGCACGCCGGGTTCGGAGCCATGCTCCGGATATCCGGAGACGAAGAGGACCTTCAAGCCCGGCCGGCATGCGGCGAGCGTGTGGGCCAGCTCACGGCCCGTTCCGCCGGGCATGACCACATCGGTCAGGAGCAGGTCGATGTGCCCCTCGTAGGCCGAGGCCTGGGCCAGCGCGTCGGCGGGATTGACCGCTTCAATCACGTGGTAGCCGTGGGTTTCCAGAATGTCGCGCACGAGCGAGCGGACGCCGTCCTCGTCTTCCGTCAGCAGAATCGTTTCCGTGCCGCCGCGGCGCGTCACCGTTGCCGGAGGCGCCACGCGAGGGCTCGGCGTTGCCATCGTGCGCGGCAGATAGATGCTGAACGTGGCGCCCGAGTCGGGCTCGCTGTCCACCCAGATGAACCCGCCGCTCTGCTTGACGATGCCGTAGACGGTCGAGAGCCCGAGACCGGTCCCCTTGGACGGATCTTTGGTCGTGAAGAACGGCTCGAAGACGTGCGCCATGGTCTCCGCGTCCATGCCGTGTCCCGTGTCGCGTGTCTCGAGCAGCACGTATTCTCCGGCGATCATCGGCACGTGCTCGCGGACGAATGCGTCGTCCACGTACTCGTTGCGGAGCCGCAAGGTAAGCGTGCCGCCCGCGGGCATCGCGTCGCGCGCGTTGAGCGCCAGATTGAGAAGGACCTGCTCGATCTGGACCGGATCCGCCTCGACGGGCCAGAGCCCGTTCTCCGCCTCGACGCGGAGGTAAATATCCTCGCCGATGAGTTGTTTGAGGAGGTGGCCGGTCGAGGCCACGAGCTCGCTCAGGTCGAGGGGCTGCGGCGCGAGCACCTGCTGTCGGCTGAAAGCCAGCAGCTGCCGCGTCAGCGATGCGGCCCGGTCGCAGTTCTTGCGGATGGTCTCGGCGTCCGTGTGGCTCCCGCTCCCCGTCGGGAGCTGGTCCATGAGGCGCTCGGTGGCGCCGATGATGACCGTCAGGACGTTGCTGAAATCGTGGGCGATTCCTCCGGCCAGGCGGCCGACCGCTTCCATCTTCTGCGCCTGCCGGAGCTGCTGTTCTCCGAGCCGCAGCGCGTCTTCGGCCCTTTTCCGCTCGGTCACGTCGCGCGAATTGAGAACCACTCGCGGCAGGCCGCGTTCTGGCAGCATTCGCGACGCGATGACGTCGAGCGTACGCAGGCTGCTGTCGCTGTGACGCACGTGCAGCTCGGCGCTGCGTACCGTCTCGACGCCGCGAAACAACTGATCCAGCGTCTCGCGCGTGGTCGAGACGTCGGACTCGGCCATGATGTCGGAGAGCGGCCGGCCTACGAAGTCAGCCGGAGGAGCGCCGAGAATCTCCGTGCTCGACGGGCTCTGATAAAGGACCACCCCCGCGCCATCCACGACCGTGATCAGGTCACGGGCGTTCTCGATGAGCGATTGGAAGTACTCGCGGCCGCGGCGCAATTGACGGCGCGCCGTTTCGCGATCGAGCACGTAGCGAATCGCGCGGACGAGCTGGTCGGGCTCGACACGCGACTTCACCAGGAAGTCGTGGGCTCCGGCCGCCAGCGCGTCGGTGCCGATTGCGTCGGTGTCCTGCCCCGTGAGCACGACCACCGGCACCGGCAGCTTCGCCCGATGCGCGCGCAGCCAGTCGAGTCCGTTGCCATCGGGCAGGGTCAGGTCAAGCAGGAGAACGCCTATTCCGCCTTCCTCGAGGCGCGGCAGCACGGCGTCGAGACGGTTCACGTGCACCAACTCGAGTTGGGGGTGCTCGGTCCAGTGAAAGAGATCGTGGAGAAATCGGACGTACTCGGGGTCGTCCTCGACCACGAGGACGGTCACCGTCGACGGGCTGGCGCCGCGGTCGGGCCGGAGAGGGCGTTCGTCGAACGGCAGCGGAACCGCAGATGAACCAGCCGAGGGCTCTGCCGTGGACATTCCGCTAACTCGCAAGCCATCTGTGGGCAGAGCCCTCGGCTGGTTCACAGTGTCTCTATCTCTTTTGGCGCGCGCCGCGCGCCGAGGGCATCACCATGTCATCCAAACCGCGTCCGAACTTCTGATTTTACCTTCACCGCCGGACGACAATGGAAATCCTCCGGTTTCGAGGGTCGAGCGGGTTGTCGGGATAGCGGAGGTGCTGGTCGGCGTACCCACGGACGGCCTCCATTTGCGTGGGCTTCAGGGCTGGCTGCATGACCCGCCGGGCCGCGTTGGCGCGGTCGACCGACAGCTCCCAGTTCCCATACCCGTGCGGCGCGGAATAGGGGCGGCTGTCAGTGTGGCCTTCGATGGCCACCTTGTTCGAGAGCGCGGAGAGCTCCTTGCCGATGACCTGGAGCAGCGCTACGGTGTCCTCACGCAGGTGTGCGCTGCCGGTGTCGAAGAAGCTTTCGTTGTTGGTCTCGAGCAGCTCGATGAGCAGGCCTTCCTCGGTCACGTGGATCTGAAGTCGGTCGCCGAGCGCAGCAAACTTGGGGATGGACTGGATCGCTTCGCGAAGCTGTGCGGCGACGCGCTCGAGCGTCGCCTTGGCGGCGTCGACGTCCTGCGGAGGCGCCACCTGTGAGGTGCTGACACCAGCCGACGCACCCGGGAGGAGCCCAACGGCCCGCCC
>DASYQV010000039.1:0-8576 GCA_036005125.1 Vicinamibacterales bacterium | reverse complement strand
GTTCCTCGTGCTGTCAGACCAGGCGGCCATCTGGGCATCGCTCACCCTCAGCATGCTGGCGCACTTCGGCGTAGGCGCCGCGCGCAGCGTGTTCACCGGGCGCGGCATCTGGGTGAGCGGCCGCGACATGTTCCTCGTCGGCTTCGGAGTGGCCGGCGTCGGCTACGTCATCGGCGATCTGCTGGTGAGATTCTGACCAGGAGGGTCAGACCGGGGTCAGACCGGGGTCAGACCGGGGTCAGACCCCGTTCTGACCCCAGTTAGACTGCAGTGTGCCCGTGCTTCACGTCTCACCGGATGATCCGCGGATTGCCGACTACCGCAACGTGCCGGATCCGGAGCTCCTGGCATCGCGCGGGATCTTCGTCGCGGAAGGACGTCACGTCGTACGCCGATTGTTGGCCGAATCGCGCTTTCGCACGCGGTCGCTGTTGCTCACCGCCGCGGCGCTCGACGTGTTGCGCGATCTCTTAGACCGTCTGCCGGACCTGCCGATCTTCGTCGTCGAGCAGTCGGACATGCACCAGATCACGGGCTTCAACATCCATCGAGGATGCCTGGCCGTTGGCGAACGTCCGGCGCCGGTGGAGTGGACCGACATCGTGCGCAATGCCCGTCGCGTGGTCGTACTGGAGCACGTGGCAAATGCCGACAACGTGGGCGGCATCTTTCGAAACGCCGCGGCATTCGGCGCCGACGCGGTGCTCGTCGGACCCTCCTGCACCGATCCGCTGTATCGCAAGGCCATCCGCACGTCGATGGGCGCCGCGTTGCGCGTCCCATTCGCCGCGATGGCCGACTGGCCGGCGGATTTGATCCGCCTGCGAGAGCGCGGGTTCTCGGTGGTGGCGCTCACGCCGGAGGCGAGCGCCGTCCCCCTTCAACGGTGCGCGCCCGCCTTGCGCGACGACCGCGTCGCGCTCCTCGTCGGCCACGAGGGTGAGGGCCTCTCGCCCGGCGCACTGCAGGCGGCCACCGTTCGTGTCCGTATCCCGACGTCCGACGCCGTCGACTCGCTGAATGTCGCGGCGGCGGCAGCCATCGCGCTCTACGAGCTTCGTACTGATTGCAAATCGTGAATTGGACGCTTCTGGTGCCCTCAACCACACATCACAATTCACACATCACAATTCACAAATCACAATTCACCAATCACAATTGATCCATGGACGCTCGCGCGGAGTGGGACGTCATCGGCATCGGCGCGAACTCGGTTGATTACGTGTACCGTCTGCCCGCATATCCGCAGCCGGGCGGTCCACACGCCAAGATGCGCATCACGACGCACGCCGTGACCTGTGGCGGTCAGGTGGCCACGGCGTTGGCGACGTGCGCGGCCCTGGGGCTTCGCGCGAAGTACGTCGGCTCGACCGGCAAGGACGACAACGGCAGGCGCATCCGCGACGAGCTCGCCCGCCGCGCCGTGAACGCGGACGATGCGACGATCTGCGATGCGCCGAACCAGTCTGCGGTGATCCTCCTCGACGGTGCCAGCGGCGAACGGATCGTTCTCTGGGACCGCGACGACCGCCTGGCGGCGGGCCTGCGCCGCCTGCCCGAGGAGACGCTCACGTCTGCGCGACTGCTGCATGTTGACGATGTGGATCAGGACGCGGCGATTCGCGCCGCGGCGATCGGACGGGCGGCTGGCATCCCGGTCACAAGCGACATCGACCGCGTCACCGATCGGACCGAGGAGCTCGTCAGAACGGTGAGCATCGCGATTTTCGCCGAGCACGTCCCGAAGGCACTGACCGGCGAGGACGATCTCGAGCGTGCGCTGCGCACGTTGCGCGAGCTGCAGACCGGGCAGCTCTGTGTGACGCTCGGCGCTCGAGGCGCGATGCTGCTCAATGGAGACCAGCTCTTTTACGAGCCGGCTTTTCAGGTCGATACCGTCGACACGACGGGCGCGGGGGACGTCTTCCGTGGCGCGTTCATCGCCGCCTTCCTGCGCGGCCGCGCCCCCGCGGAAATTCTTCGTTTCGCCAATGCGGCCGCTGCGGTGAGCTGCACGCGGCTCGGCGCCATGAACGGCGTGCCGACGCGGGATGAAATCAGCGCGATGATGCAACGAGCGACAGTGAAATAGGGCTCAGCGCTAAAGACCGCGCCTGCACGCTCACGCCTAGGCCTTCTTGAACAGCACAAACCCGAGCGGCGGCACCAGCACGCGAATCGAGTGATCGAAGCCGTGCGAGGGCTCGGGCTCGCTTGGCACCCCGCCTCCGTTCCCGAGGTTGCTGCCGCCGTAGATCTCGCTGTCGCTGTTGAGCAGCTCCCGATACCAACCAGGTTCCGGAACCCCGATGCGGTAGTCGAGCCGGGGGACCGGCGTGAGGCCCGCCACAACCACGGTGAAATCGTGCGGGTCGCGGGCGCGGCGGATGAGCGAGATCACGCTGTTCTCGTTGTCGTGACAATCGATCCAACTGAAGCCGCTGCCTTCGAAATCCACCTGGTACAGCGACGGCTCCTGCCGATACGTGCGGTTCAGATCCTGCACCCAGCGGCGCAGACCGTCGTGCATCCGATCGTGCAGCAGGTGCCAATCGAGGCTCGAGTCGTAATTCCACTCGCGCCACTGCCCGAACTCGCCGCCCATGAACATCAGCTTCTTGCCCGGGTGGCTGAACATGTAGCCGTAGAGCGCCCGCAGGTTCGCGTGCTTCTGCCAGACGTCCCCTGGCATCTTGTCGAGCATCGATCCTTTGCCGTGGACCACCTCGTCATGCGAGAAGGGCAGGATGAAGTTCTCGGTGAACGCGTAGAGCAGCGAGAAGGTGATCTGGCCGTGGTGCCAGCGCCGGTAGATCGGATCATGCTTCATGTACTCCAGCATGTCGTGCATCCAGCCCATGTTCCACTTGTAGCTGAAGCCCAGTCCGCCCACGTAGACCGGGCGGCTCACAGCCGGCCACGCCGTCGACTCCTCCGCAATCGTCACGGTCCCGGGGACGCGGCCGTGCGTGACCGTGTTGAGATGTTTGAAGAACTCCACGGCCTCGATGTTCTCGCGTCCGCCGAATTCGTTCGGAATCCACTCCCCTTCCCGCCTGGAGTAGTCGAGGTACAGCATCGACGCGACCGCATCCACGCGCAGGCCGTCGATGTGGAATTCCTCCAGCCAGAAGAGCGCGTTGCTCAGGAGGAAGGTCCGCACCTCGTTGCGGCTGTAATTGAAAACGAGGGTGCCCCATTCCTGGTGCTCGCCCTTCCGCGGGTCGGCGTGCTCGTAGAGCGCCGTGCCGTCGAAGCGGGCCAGACCGTGTGGATCCTTCGGGAAGTGACCGGGAACCCAGTCGAGGATCACCCCGATGCCGTGAACGTGGCACTCGTCGATGAAATACCGGAAATCGTCCGGGGTGCCGAAGCGGCTCGTCGGCGCGTAGAACCCGATCACCTGATACCCCCACGACCCGGCGAACGGGTGCTCCATGACCGGCAGGAGCTCGATGTGCGTGTACCCCATCTCGCGGACGTACGGCACGAGGGTGTGCGCCATCTCGCGATAAGTCTGGAACCGGTATTCCTCTTCGGGCACGCGCCGCCACGAACCGAGATGTACTTCGTAGATCGACGCCGGCCGCTCGCGCCATCCGTCGCTGCCGGCGCGGCCGTGCATCCACTCGTAGTCGCGCCACTGGTAACCGGTATCGGTCCAGACGATGGAGGCCGATTTCGGGGGCACTTCGAAGAAGCGCGCGTACGGATCGACCTTCTGCAGCAGATGGCCGGCACTCGTGCGGATCTCGAACTTGTAGCAGGCGCCATCCGGGAGATTCGGAATGAAGAGCTCCCAGACGCCGGAAGGGACAAGCTTGCGCATCGGGTGGACGCGGCCATCCCAGCGGTTGACGTCGCCGATGACGCTGACGCGCTGCGCGGTCGGAGCCCAGACCGCGAAATGCACGCCGGCTGTGTTTCCGACCTGGATATGGCGGGCGCCCAGCTTTTCCCACGCGCGGTAGTGCGTCCCCTCGCTCAACAGATGCAGGTCGAAGTCGCTGAGCACCTGACCGAACTTGTACGGGTCGTCCGCCTCGTGGGTAAACCCGCCTTCCGTGATGCGGAACCGATAATCGAAGCCGTACGGATCGGCGTCGAACGGCACGACGGCCTCGAAGAGCCCGTCGCGATGCCGTCTGATCATTTGAATGGTGCGGCCGTCGAACGCGACCAGCTCTACGGATGAGGCCGCGGGCCGCATCGTACGGATGACGAGCGCCTTGCGGCCATCGGACGTGGTCGGATGGCGGCCGAGAAACGCGAAGGGATCATCGCTCATCCCCTGCGCGACGGCATCAAGCGCGTCTTCTTCTTGCGTTCGGATCGCCCCAGGCATACGTGAATTCTACTCCTCGCGTCCGGTTCAGTCGGGTCTGTCAGTCGGGTCCTACGTGTTCTTCCATGAGGCATGCCAGCGCTACAGAGGTCAGCACTGAGTGATATCCTCATATAAATACCGACTGACGAGTGCGAGCGGGGATCCGCGCTGTCAGAAGGAGACGATAATGGTGTCGAACGGAATGTACGCGCGGTTCATCACCAGCCAGGGTACGTTCACGGTGCGCCTGTTCGACAAGGAAGCGCCGAAAACCGTCGAGAATTTCGTCGGCCTGGCGGAGGGCACGAAGAACTGGACCGACCCGCGTACGAACCAGCAGGTCCGTAAGCCGTACTACAATGGAATCATTTTCCATCGCGTCATCAACGGGTTCATGATCCAGGGCGGCGATCCGCTGGGACAGGGCATCGGAGGGCCGGGCTACACCTTCCCCGACGAGTTTCACCCGCAGCTGCGGCACGACAAGCCGGGCATCCTCTCGATGGCCAATCGGGGACCGAACACCAACGGCGGCCAGTTCTTCATTACGCTCGGGCCGACACCACACCTCGACGACCGCCACTCGGTCTTCGGCGAGGTCGTCGACGGGCTGGACGTCATCCAGGCAATTGGCCGCACGAAAACCGATGCGCGCGACAAGCCTGTGAAAGACGTCGTCATCCAGTCCGTCACCATCGAACGACGCTGACCACCGATCGCACCACCCGCGCGACACGCTGCCTCGAGGAGATTGCTGACGGCAACCAGCAGGCGGTCTCCGAGCTGATGCCGCTCGTCTACGAGGAGCTCCGCCGCGTGGCGGCTCGCTATATCAACCGCGAGCGGCCCGGCCAGACACTGCAGGCCACGGCGCTCGTCAACGAAGCGTTCGTGCGGCTGGTCGGCGAGCGCGCGCGGGGATTCGAGAACCGCGCGCACTTCGTGGCCATTGCCGCCCTCTCGATGCGCCAGATCCTCGTGCAACGGGCGCGTGCCCGGCGCGCGGCGAAGCGTGGAGGGGCGGCGCCACGGGTTAGCCTGGACGAGACGATGCCGCCAGCCGAGGCTCAGCGTCGCGAGGCGCCGGATGCGGTGGACGTGCTCGCCCTCGACGAAGCGTTGACGCGACTCGCCTCACTCGACGCAGACCTCGCGAAGGTGGTCGAGCTGCGCTACTTCGGCGGCCTCACAATCGAAGAAACAGCCGAAGCGATGCGGAGCTCGCCCGCCACCGTCAAGCGCCACTGGACGATGGCCCGGGCGTGGCTGAAACGGGAGCTCGCGTGAACCCCGAACGGTGGGAGCGGCTGAAGCCGCTGTTTCACGGTGCGATCGAGCAGCCGCCCGGCACCCGTGCGGCGTGGCTGCGCGGCGCCTGCCCGGACGACGAGCCGCTCCGGCAGGAGGCACAGGCGCTCATCGACGCTCACGAGACCGTCGGCGATTTCCTCGAGGAGCCTGCGACGCTCGACACCCAGCCGCCTGACCTCGACACGGCGCCGTTCGAAGCCGTACCGCTCGAGGTGGGACAGCATGTGGGGCCATATCTCATACGGGGCGAGCTCGGCCGCGGCGGAATGGGCATCGTCTACCTGGCAGAAGACGTTCGACTCGGCCGAACGGTGGCACTCAAGGCGCTCGCGCCCGGCGTGGCCAACGACCCTCAACGCCGCGAGCGGCTGCGCCGCGAGGCACGGGCGGCCGCCGCCCTCTCGCATCCTGGCATCGCGGTCGTGTACGCCCTCGAGGAGATCGATGGAAATCTGTTCATTGCGGCCGAGCACGTCAAGGGTCGGACGCTTCGAGCCGAGCTCGACCAAGGGCCGCTCGGTGTCCGACGCACGCTCGACACGGCGCTCGACATCGTGCGCGCCCTGTCGGCCGCACACGACGCGCGCGTCGTCCATCGCGATCTGAAGCCGGAGAACATACTGCTGACCGGGGACGGTCACGTGAAGATCCTGGATTTCGGGATCGCGCACGTCGCCGACGAGGCGCTCACGCAGCTGACCCGCGCGGGCGCTGTGCTCGGAACGCCGGCCTACATGGCGCCGGAACAGATCGTCGGGATCGACGTGGATTTCCGTGTGGACATCTACGCCGTCGGCGTTCTGCTCCTCGAAATGGCAACCGGCGCGCATCCGTTCGCGTCGACCGAACGTGCCTCGGCCGCGTTGCCGCCGGCTCTGCAGGCCGTGGCCGACCGGTGCCTGGCCAAAAACCCTCGCGACCGGTATGCGTCCACGCGCGATCTGCTCGCGGCACTGGAAGACGCACGACGCACGTTCGAAGGTGTCCCGGATCGCCGAACGGCGCCCGTCTTCCATGCGGCTTCACGATCGGCGCCGCTCCTGACGCCGCGCTGGTGGTGGGAATTCCACCAGGGCATGGCGGCGCTCGTGTACTGGATCATGCTCGTGCCGATGTGGAACGCACGCGGGTTGATTGGCGGCCTTCCCGGCCGCACGCTCTTCATCATGGCGCTGGCCTCGGTGATCGTCTCGGCAAATCTCCGACTGCACCTGTGGTTCACCTCGAGGTTCTATGCGGGAGAGCTGCCCTGGGTCCGGGCACGGGCCACTCGCTGGGTCACCGCCGCGGATTGGGTCTTCGCGCTGACGCTGGTGCTGGGAGGTCTGCTGGTGGGCGATGCGCGCTCGGCCTTGGCCGTGCTCCTCATCGCCATCGGAATAGGCGCAGCCCTGGCGTTTCTCGTCATCGAGCCGGTGACGGAGCGGGCGGCTTTCGGCGACGGCCGTTCCTGATCTAACTGACGACGTTCTTTCCCGCTCGTGTCGGCTGGTGCGACGCATCGAGCACGAAGGCCGTGGCAGTACCAGCTGGGCGATATCACTCGGCCGGGCCAGCCGACACCCGACAACTGATTTCACGTCGAAATCCGAACGATCCAGGGCTTTGGGAGCTCGAGCGAACGTGTGCAACGGTCGAGCTCCGGTGGCACGCAACGTGGACAAAGGACACCTTGACCCTCAAGGCCCCCTATGACTCAGGCGGCAGCGGCCACGGACACGAACGAGGAGCGCGCACCACGACGCGGAGCAATCCTGGTGGTCGAGGATCGCGACGACGTCCGTCTCGGTCTCGCGCAGCTCTTGGAGTACCACGGGTATGTCGTGACCGACGCCGGCGACGGGGAGACCGCTCTCGGGCGCCTGCACTCGTCGCCCGACAACATCGCGCTCATCCTGCTCGACCTGATGTTACCCGGTGCGGTCGGGGGACGTGACATCCGCGCCCGGCAATTGGCCGACCCTCAGCTCGCCGACATTCCGGCCGTCGTCATCACCGCGACGGAACCGCCGCCCGACGAACGCGCGGGACTGCACGCGGACGGATGGCTCGACAAGCCGTTCCGCTTCGAGGACCTTCTCTCAATAGTCAAACGTTACGTGGTGGCGGAAACGGGGGACACTCTGGATTTGTGATTTTGGATTCGGGATTTGCGATTGGTTGGCGATTTTGTGATTTGTGATTTGCGATTGGATTCGTGATTGATCGTTTGGCCGCTTCCGAATCGCAAATCACGAATCCCAAATCACAAACCGATCGCAAATCACAAATCCCAAAATCACAAATGGATTCAGTGGCTCATCGTGTACATGACCACGTTGATCGCGATCGCGTAGCCGTCAGGGGAGAAGCTGTAGAAGTACTTCGGATCCTCGCCCTCGCGCTCCCACGCGTCCGAGATGTCGGTGTTGTGCGACATCAGCACCATCAGATTTCCATGACGGTCTTCGATGCCGCGCATGTGGGCCGGGATGCTGTCACTGCCGCGCTCGGAGGTCCGGCCGCCGCTCTGGCGCCAGAACTGAATCGACGGAATCTGCGGTATCGATTTGACGTCGAACAGCGCGCGGAAGAGCGGGTGAGACGGCGTGACCTCGCGGACGCGGTATTGATCACCCGGAAGCACGCGCGTCAGCTCGGCCTCCCACGAGGCGAGCGCCCTCGGTCCCCAGAAGTCATCGGCCCACAGGAAGCCGCCCTTGTGCAGGTAGGAACGGAGCCCGATGACCTCCGCATCGCTGAGCGATGCCGTGCCCGCATCGGCCATCAGCAGGAACGGACACTGGAACAGCGCCTCGTCCGTGATGCGCACGACGAGATGATTGGGATCGCCGGTGGGCTCGCGGCTGACGCGCGTCTTCGTCAGCTCAGATAACCGGATCGAGAAGTTGATATCGGCGTCCGGGTAGTCGGTCGACCAGCCTATGCCGCCGGCCTC
>DASYQV010000038.1:0-3999 GCA_036005125.1 Vicinamibacterales bacterium | reverse complement strand
CACGCGACGGCTGGCGAGCATACCCGGTCGACGCTGCCGACCAAAGGCGCAGGCGCATTCCAAGGGAGGTAGGCCCAGATGGTGAGTGTGATGAAGCTCGGAGGACTGGGTCTGTTGTTGCTCGGCGTGGCGGCCGGGCCGGCAATTGCTCAAGTCAGCAGTGCCAGCATCGCCGGGACCGCACGCGACGCCACCGGGGCGGTGCTTCCAGGCGTCACCGTTGAAGCCAGCAGCCCAGCCCTGATCGAAAAGGTCAGGACGGCCGTGACGGACAGCGCCGGGCAATATCGCATCATCGAGCTCCGGCCAGGCACGTACAGCGTGACCTTCACCCTGCCTGGCTTCAGCACCTACAAACAGGAGGGCCTGGAATTGACGGCCGGCTTTACCGCAACGGTGAACGCCGAGCTCAAGGTCGGCGAGATTGCGGAAACGATCACCGTGAGCGGCCAGACGCCGGTCGTGGACGTGCAGAACACGCGAACCACGGCGGTCGTCTCGCGCCAGCTTCTCGACGCGTTACCGACCGGCGGTGAGTTTCAGGACATCGTCGCCCTGGTCCCGGGGGTGTCCGGCAACCGCGGCGCCGATCGCAACGTGGGCGGCCAACTGGGCCAGCATTTCGGCGCGACGGCGATTCACGGGGGATCGCCGCGCGATCAGATGTTCCTGCTCGATGGCCACACGATGGACAGCGGTCAGACGCGTGGCGCCTCCAATTTCCAGTTCAGCGAAGGCAACTACCAGGAATTCGTCATGGATGTCGGCGGCCAGACGGCGGAGACGCCGTTCGGAGGCATTCGCATCAACATGGTGCCGCGCGAGGGATCGAACCAGTTCCGCGGCACGTTCATGGCCAATTTCACGAACACCGACTTCGCCGCGAACAACATCACGGACGAGCTGCGCCGCCAGGGGCTGGCTGATCCGAACAATGTGAAAACGCTGTGGCGCCTGACCCCCACGTTCGGAGGGCCGCTGGTCCGCGACCGGGCGTGGTTCTATCTGACGTACACCCATCAAGTGAACGACAACTACGTCGCGGGCTCGTACTATAACTCGCCGAACGCCTATCCGCGGTGGGCGCCCGATCTCAGCCGGCGAGGCGTCGACACGTACAAGTCGGATGATTTCACCGCCCGCGTGACATGGCAGGCGACGCAGCGCAACAAGTTCACCGGCTACTACGACTACAACAACAACTGCCATTGCATCTGGATCCTGGCCGGGACCGGTGGCCCGTTGTACGCGCCGGAGGCGGCGCAGCGCATGCAGGCGGTGAGTCACGTCTTTCAGGGCAGCTGGTCATCGCCGGTCACCAACCGCCTGCTCTTCCAGGTGTCGTTCATGGAGCACCCGCAGGTGACGCACCTCAGTCCCCAAGCCGGGACAGAAAACTTCGTGCGGACGATCGATATCGCGATTCCGAAACATTACGGCGGTGCCGGCCAGTTCCAGGAATGGGACCAGTTCAAACACGTCGTGCGGGGCTCGGTGTCCTACGTCACGGGAACCCATGCGGTGAAGGTGGGGAGCGACTTCCACCGGCACACCAACGATCGTCCGACCTCGCGCCCGTTCGACTATCACTACGAATTCCTGAACGGCGCCCCGCTCAACGTCGTGTATTACCCGACGCCTTACACCGATCGCGGAAAGCTGTACGCGGAGCTGGGTGTCTTCGCGCAGGACCAGTGGACGCTGAAACGGCTCTCGGTGAACGCGGGCGTCCGCTTTGACTATATCCGCCAGGGGTGGCCCGACACGCCGCTGCCGCCGACGATCAACATCCCGACGGAGCGCGTGTTCAATTCGGCGCTCTACGCGAACTTCAAGGATGTGTCGCCACGCGTCGGCGCGGCGTACGACCTGTTCGGCAACGGGAAGACCGCGATCAAGGCGTTTGCGAACCGGTATGTGGGCCTCGCCGGTTCCGGGCTGAACACGATCCAGGGCGCGCTCACGGCCCTCGGGACCGATCGTCGTCTCTGGAGGGACCTGAACGGCGACTTCATGGTGCAAGGCGACCCCACCAATCCGGCGGCCAACGGCGAGATCGGACCGCGGACGAACGGGCGTTTTGCCGACGCGATCTATCCGCGGCGGTTCGATCCGGACTACGTGAATGGCTGGGGGACCCGTCCGGGGACGAACTGGGAGTTCTCGGGCGGCATCCAGCAGCAGCTGCGACCGGGCATGTCGGCGAACGTCGCCTACTACCATCGCATCTTCCGGACGTTCGAGGTCATCGAGAACACCGCCGTCACGCCAGCCGACTACGATCCGTTCTGTGTGACGACCCCGGTGGACGCGCGGCTTCCCGGCGGAGGCGGCCAGCAGCTGTGCGGGTTCTTCGATCTGAAGTCGAACAAGGTCGGGCTCACCGATCCCCTGATGACAGGGGCCTCGAAGTACGGACGCGAGAAGGAGACCTGGAGAGGCCTGGATGTCACCATCGACGCGCGAGTGTCGAATCGGCTGATCCTGCAGGGCGGCGTCAGCACCGGCAAGGCGGCGAGCGATGTATGCGCCTTCAACGATCGCCCGAACCTCACGTGGGCGTCCACCCTCGTTGCCGGGGAGCTGGTGCTGGGACAAGGTGGCGTGTACCAGTTCACGGGGGCCGAGTCAAAAGTCAGCACGACCATGTGCAACCTGGAAACGCCGTTCCTGACACAAGGCAAGTTCCTGGGAACATACACCATGCCCTGGGATATCCGGCTGTCGGCGACCTGGAACAACTACCCGGGCCCGGTGATCCTGGCCAACGCGGTGTACTCGAGCGCGCAGGTGCAGCAGTCCCTGGGCCGACCACTGTCATCGGCCACGGCCGTGAGGGTTGGCATCGTCGCGCCGCAGACGATGTACGCCGATCGGCGGAATCAAGTGGATCTGCGCGTGGCGCGGGGGTTCCGCCTCGGCACCACGCGAATCGAGGGACTGGTGGATTTCTTCAATCTCTTCAACGGGAACGCCGTGACGACGATCAACTACGAGTACGGCACCAACGGCGCATTGTGGCAGCAGCCGCTGAGCATCCTGGCGGCACGACTGATCAAGTTCGGTGTGCAGATGACCTTCTGAATCTAATGATCGGAGCTCTTTTGAGTTGACATTCGTAGGGCGGGTCTTTAGACCCGGCGCACTCCGCCACTCCCGCGCGGACGCACCCGAGGTCGCGGAGATGGATTAAACGCCGAGAGCGCTGAGGCCGCCGAGTTCTGGGGCCAGAAATTCTCCGACGCGCTCGGCGTTTGAAATTGTCTCCGCGGCGGGCCGCATCTTTAGTAGAGAGAGAACGACGGAACATCGATTCAACTGATTCTCCTGTCACGGGTCCACGCAGAGAACGCGGAGACGCGGGGTGCAGATGCGGAGAATTGCCGTTCGAGTGGCCGCCGAAGGCGCCGCGCAGGGGACGAGAGCGGGACTACAAACGGCGCAGTAATCGACCGCCGCTTGTAGTCGTGCCTCTCGTCCCCCGCGCGGTCGGCCTGCGCTGCAGGCCGACCACTCGAACGGCGCTGAGCAACGTCGAATCACGCGATTCCTCTGCGCCTCGGCGGTCTCTGCGTGAGCCGTGACAGTTGAATCAGAGGAATCTCAAGCACTGGCGAATTTCAGCTCCTTGCTAATCTAAAGACCGGCCTACGAATGCCAACTCAAGGGAGCTCCGGCGAGCTCCGGGATTAGCGCCACCGCAACCGGGCCGCGACGGCGGCGGCGATCGCGTGCGCGCCGCGCGCGTCAGGGTGCCGGTCCCACGGCAGGTGCCACGCCGCGTCGACCTCGACCAACACGTAGGGCACCCCCGTCTCGTCGAGGATCCGGCGCCGCAGTGTCTGTTCCACCTGCGCTTCGACATCGAATTGCGGCACGACGATGAGCGGCGTCGCCCCGCACGCACGCGCCAGATTCACGGTGGCGCGGAGCACCTCGCGTGTCACCGTGATGCCGCTCTCGACGGTGTCGTCGGACCGGTACGGAACGAGCAGAGCG
>DASYQV010000037.1:0-28851 GCA_036005125.1 Vicinamibacterales bacterium | reverse complement strand
GAGCGCTCGACGTGGAGCGCGCCAACGTGGGGGACATCGGATTCAACCTCGAGGACGTCGACCTTGCGATGTCGCCTGTGTCCCATCACCTGCTCGATCGACTGGACTTCGCTGAGATCAAGCGGCGCCGCATCGAGAACTACCGCAGGCTGGCGGAGCAGCTCGACGAGAACGCCGCCCCCGTCTTTCCGAAGCTCGGAGACGGCGTGTGTCCGCTGTTCTTCCCGATCCTCGTCGCCGACAAACATGCCGCCGCGCTCGCGCTGCAGCGCCGTGGCGTTGACGCGCTCGAGTTCTGGAACGACGGCGTCGACCCCCCTGGACGGGAGATGTCGGCCGATGCGCGCTTCCTCCGCGAGCACGTCCTCGAACTTCCGATTCATCAGGATCTCACGCCCGATCACATCGCGTACGTCGCGCGCCAGGTATCGAGTCTGAATCTCGGGACTCGAAGAGCGGGACTTGGCGCTCGCGGCTCGGTATACGAGTCTCCGAGCGCCGGTCCCGTATCGGAGACGGCGGCATGATGCTTCCGGCAACCGACGCGATCCAGCTCCCCCCGGCGATTCGCGTCTCGAATCCCGAGTCCCAGGTTTCGAGCCCGAACGTTGTGTGCGTCGACAGCCTCGACGTCTTCACCGAGTTGCGGTTGCCGTGGAACGAGTTGCTGCGGGCGAGCGCGGCGGACTCTCCGTTTCTGACCTGGGAATGGCTCCACGCATGGTGGACCCATCTTCGCGGGTCGGCCGGCCTGCGGCTTCTTGCCGTGCGGGCGGGCGACGAGCTCCTCGCGATCGCACCGCTGCACATGTCGCGCGGCACTCTGGGCTTCTCGCGGCTCGACTTCCTTGGCACCGGCCATGCGGGCTCCGACTATCTCGATCTGATTGTGCGTCGCGGCTCCGAGCGGGAGAGCATCCGCGCCATTGGCGGATACCTCCAATCGCAGAAGCTCGCGCTGCGGCTCGATCACGTGTCGACGGACTCGTTCGCTTCGTCGCTGGCGCAATATCTGGCCGGACAGGGATGGACGGCGTCGTCGCTGCCCGGCGGTGTCTGTCCGTTCATCCGGCTGGCTGGCCATTCGTGGGACTCGTATCTGGCGACGCTGGGATCGTCGCATCGCGCCAACGTTCGACGCCGGCTGAAAGGGCTCGCGCAGCGGTTCGACATGCGCTTCGAGCGGGTGAGGACCGATTCGGAGCGGCGTGAGGCGCTCGCCGCGCTGGTGGCCTACCACGCCGCACGCTGGCGTGACGGGCGACGCTCCACGACATTCCACACGCCGCCGCTCCGCGCATTCCACGACGATGCCACGCGGAGGGCGCTCGAGGTCGGCTGGCTTCGGCTGTACACGCTGCGTCTCGATGGCGCGATCGCGGCGGTGATGTACGCGTTCCACTATGGCGACCGCTTCTATTTCTATCAGCACGGCTTCGACGACCGGTACGCCCCGCACAGCATCGGCCTCGTCGTCATGGCGTTCACCATTCGCGCCGCCATCGAGGAAGGCGCCGCCGAATTCGACATGCTGTGGGGCGTCGAGCCGTACAAGTTCCTGTGGGCCCACGAGCAACGGTTCCTGCGACAGATTCATCTCTTTCCCACTCATATCGGCGGCCGGCTTCATCACAAGGCTGTCGTCGCGCGGCGCGGGCTGAGACGGCTTGTGCGTCGCGTTCTTTCAACAGGAGACCCCTGTGCAGCCTAGGCGCGCACGACGACTGCGCTGGAGTGTCAAGAGCGCCCTCGCGTCGACCATCGCATTCGCGCACCAACGCGGGCTCGCCGCGGCGCTGGCGCGCGGGCCCGAGCGGCCACTCGTTGTCTGCTACCACCGGGTCGTTGACGACTTCGAGGCCGCCGCCCGGACCGAGATGCGCAGCATGCTCACGAGCCGCGGCATGTTCGAGCGCCACCTGGACTGCATCGGCCGTCATTTCCGATTCGTCAGCCTCGATGAAATCGGCGAGCGTCTGCTGAGCGGTGTCCCGTTCACCGAGCGCGTGGCGGCCGTGACGTTCGATGATGGATACCACGACGTCTACGAGCACGCCTATCCGGTGCTGAAGCGCAAGGGGATTCCGGGAGCCGTCTTCGTCGTCACGGATCTGGTTGGGCGTTCGTTGTGGCAGATTCACGACAGGCTGTACCACCTGGTCGCGAAAGCGTTCGCCACGTGGGACGACCCGCGGCGCGAGCTGTGCGGGCTCCTCAGCGACCTCGGCCTTCCCGGGCCGCAGATTACGCGGCCGCCGGCAGCGAGCCGAAGCCCGCTGCTTGCGGTGTCGGCGCTGCTGCCGGTCCTGTCGCAAACCAACATCCACCGGGTGATGGACGGACTGGAAGCGAGCGTCGGGAACGGATTCTACGATATCCCCAAGACCCTCACGTGGCCCATGCTTGCCGAGATGCGCCGCAACGGGATCATCGTCGGGTCGCACACGCGAACCCACGTCAGGTTGCCGATGGAGTCGCCGGAGATTGTCGCGGAGGAGCTCGAAGGGTCGAAGAGGGAGCTCGAACAGCAGCTCGGTGGGCCGATCGACCATTTCGCCTATCCCGATGGTCAGTTCACGGGCCCCGTTGTGGCCGCCGTCGCCCGCGCGGGATATCGGTTCGCGTACACGGCCTGCCACCACTCGGTGCCGGAGCAGTCACGGCTCACGATCGGGCGGCTCCTGTTGTGGGAAGAATCGTCGGTCGACACCGACCGGAGCTTCTCGCCCGCGGTCCTCAAATGTCAGGCGCACGACCTGTGGCCGCCAGCCCGCAGGTGCGCGCGGGTGCACAACGCATGAGCCCGGACGCTCACGCCAACGCGATTGCGCGGCCGGCGTTCCTGCTGGTCGTCGGCCGCGCGGTCGGCATGGCTGCCTCGTTCGCCATCGGCATCATCCTCGCGCGGATCTTCACGCCGGCGGAATTCGGCACCTACAAACAGTTCTTCCTGGTGTACGCCACGCTGTACGGCCTCGCCCAGCTGGGCATGGCCGAGAGCCTCTATTACTTCGTTCCGCGGCGATCCGATCTGACGGGCCGCTATGTCACCAATGCGCTGGCCACGCTCGCCCTCGCTGGAGGCGCCTGCATCGTGGGGCTGGCCGCGGCGCGCACGCGCATTGCCGCGTGGCTGAGCAACGCGCCGCTCGCCGACCACCTGGTCGTGCTCGGGCTGTTCCTCACGTTCATGCTGATGTCGACGGTGCTCGAGATCGTCATGGTCTCGCGCAAGCGGCACGGCCTGGCCGCGGTCACCTACGCCATCTCCGACATCGTCCGGACGCTGCTGTTCATCCTGCCTGCGCTCCTGGTCGGGAGCCTGCGCGCGGTGTTCATCGGCGCCACCGTGTTCGCCGCCATCCGCCTGGCGCTGATGCTCACCGCGCTGTGGCGCCAGTACGGACGCGAGCTGCGGCTGGATTTAGCGCTCTGGAAGGATCAGCTCGCCTACGCGGTCCCTTTTGCCCTGGCAGTCGGCGTCGATGCCGTGCAGCTCAATCTCCACCAGTACGTCGTGGCCTCGCAGGTCGATGCGGCGACCTTCGCGATCTACGCCATCGGCTGCATGCAGATTCCGCTGCTGGATCTCATCATGACGTCGACCGTCAACGTGCTGATGGTCAAGATGGCGGAAGAGGAGCACGACCACGAGGTCGTCCGGACCCTGTGGCACGAAACCGTATGCCGGCTCGCGCTCTTGATCGTTCCGCTCGCCGTGTTCCTGGTGATCATGGCGCACGACCTCATCGTCGGCCTGTTCACCGAGACCTACGCCGGCAGCGTGCCGATCTTCAGGGTGTGGGCCCTCATGATCCTGCCGACGGTGTTCGCGTCGGACGCGTTCCTCCGGGCCTACGCGCAGACACGCTATCTCCTCATCATGAACGTGGTGCGCCTCGTTCTCGTGGCGTCGCTGATTGGCGCGTTCATGTCGGCGTTCGGGCTCGTCGGGGCCGTGCTCGTCGCGTTGTTGGCGATGAGCGTGGTCAAGGGGCTCAAGGTGGTGAAGATCGCCCGGCTGATGCACCTCGGTCTCGGCGAGGTCCTGCCGTGGGACCGCTTGATGGGCATCACGATCCGTGCGTGCGTGGCCGGAATTCCCGTGGCCTGGATGGCGCATGCCGTCACCATCCCGCCCTTCGCGGGCCTCGTGGTCGGTGGCGCACTGTATTCGGCGATGTACGCCGCGCTGTGCTACGCAGGCCGCTTCAGCCTGCGCCTGGCGACACCCGCGCCGGCCGAGGTCGCGGTATCGACGGGCAAATGACGCGCCCCGGACGCAGGCCACGAAGGCACGAAGAAATTGGCCACGAAGGACACGAAGATCACGAAGGTTTCTGAGCTTTTTCTTCGTGCGCTTCGTGACCTTCGTGCCTAATCCTTCGTGACAGGACCTGGGTCACAGCGCGGCATATCTTGGTTGCGGCTATGCCGCGCTGTGACCTTCGTGGCCAAGCCGTGCGGGCCCTTGATGGCGTGTGTGAGGGAGACGATCACATGTGCGGTATCGCCGGAATCGTGCGGTGGGACGGTCGGCCCGTCCTCGAGAACGAGATTCGAGACATGTGCAGCGTCATGGTCCATCGTGGCCCTGACGAGGAAGGCGTCTATCTCGGCGACGGCGTCGCGCTCGGCATGCGCCGTCTGAGCATCATCGACCTGGCCGGCGGTCAGCAGCCCGTGTCGAACGAAGACGGGTCCGTGTGGATCGTGTTCAACGGCGAGATCTACAACTATCGCGAGCTCCGGCACGAGCTTCAGCAGAGCGGTCACGTCTTCCGCTCTTCGAGCGACACCGAAACCATTGTTCACCTCTACGAGGAACTCGGCCCCCGCTGCGTCGAGCGACTGCGGGGCATGTTCGGCTTTGCAATCTGGGACGAGCGGAAGCATCAGCTGCTCCTGGCGCGCGATCGGCTGGGCATCAAGCCCATGTACTACGCCGAAACCGCGGGCGGGATCGCGTTTGCCTCCGAGCTGAAACCGATTCTGCAGCTCCCCGAGATCGCGCGGTCCTTGAACTGGGAAGCCGTCGGTCACCTGTTCACGTTTCTGGCGACGCCCGCCGGCCACAGCATCGTCGACGGCGTGGCCAAGCTCGAACCCGCGCGGATCGGAATCGCGGCGCGCGGGCAGCGTCTCGCTGTGACGCGTTACTGGGACGTCTCGTTTCAACCTGACGAGAACGCCACCGAGGACGAGCTCGTCGAGCGGCTGCGCGAGGAACTGGCCGACGCCGTCACCGCGCATCAGGTCAGCGATGTTCCCGTGGGCGCGTTCCTGAGCGGCGGCATCGATTCGAGCGCCGTCGCCGCGATGATGGCCAAGCCAGCCGCAGGACGGCTGAAGACCTTCTCGATCGGCTTCTCCGAATCGAGCTTTGACGAGCTCCGCTACGCGCGACAGGTGGCCGCGATCTTCGGGACGGATCACTACGATCTCGTCCTGCGGCCCGACGTTGTTCAGATCGTCGAGGATCTCACCTGGTACCTCGACGAGCCCTTCGGCGACACGTCGGCGATTCCCACCTTCATGGTGTCGAAGCTCGCGGCGGAGCACGTCAAGGTCGTTCTGTCCGGCGACGGCGGCGACGAGCTCTTTGCGGGCTACGACAAGTATGTCGTCGAGGGACGCGAGCGCAGGCGCGACCGCGTGCCGCGGGCGCTCCGCGCGGTGGCGGGAGCGGTTGGCGGCATGATGTCCGAGGGAATGCGCGGGCGCAGGTTCCTGCAGCATCTGGCGCTCGACGGCTCGAGACGGTATCTCGATGCCTCCACGATGTTCCGCGGCGACCAGCTGCGCAAGTTATTCCAGCACGGAGCCTTCGAACAGATCTCGCGGCACGACGTGTGGGCCGAGTCGTTTGCGCTCCTTTCCCGGGGGGCCGGTGACTGGCTGTCCGCGGTGCAGTATCGCGATCTCCATACGTACCTCCCGCTCGACATTCTCACGAAGGTCGATCGGATGACGATGGCGCATTCGCTCGAGGCGCGGCCGCCGCTCCTCGACCACCGCCTGGTCGAGTTCGCAGCGACCATTCCGGCGCGCTTCCGCCTGCGTGACGGCACGACGAAATATCTCTTCAAGCGGGCCATGCGGGGCACGCTGCCGGACGACATCATCGACCGGCCCAAGCACGGCTTTGCCGTGCCGCTGGCGCACTGGTTCCGGAACGACCTCGCCGAGTTCGCACGCGATCTGCTCCTCTCGGACACGTGCCGGCAGCGCGGCTTCTTCGATACCCGTTACATCGATCGGCTGCTGCAGCTCAACGAGCGGGGACGCGATCTCGATCTGCAGTTGTGGACGATTCTGTCGTTCGAACTCTGGTGCCGCCGCTTCCTCGATGCCCCCCGATCCAGCGAACGCCTCCCCCGGCGCCTCGTGGACAGGGCCCGCCGCCCGTCCGCCATCGTCTCACCCGCCTTTGCGATGACCGATTAGTGATGCGATTCGTTGATCCGCGGGTCTGAAGACCCGCGGCTACACCTTGAGTCGTAGGCCGCATCCTAAAGACCCGGCCTACGTACGTCAGGGCTAGAGACCCGCGGTGTCGACAGACGACCGCCGAATTACGAATCACGAATCGCGAATCACGAATGCGAATGCCCAGCTAGCCTGCTGCCCGCCCGCGTCCTCTGAAGTTCTCTCTTTTCCTCGGCGCTTGCCCAGCCCGTTCCCAAAAATGGCGAAGTTTCACCCATTCGGGGCTCATTGCGCCCGATTACCGCGTGTCGTGCTCGGCACCAATGTTGATCACTCGTTCGCCGTGACTTTACCGCAACGCCTCGTTTCCAAAGGTATCGGCTAAATGCGAATTCTGTGGGTGAAGATGGGTGGGCTCTGGCCCTCAACAACGGGCGGGCGTGTGCGGAGCCTGCAGATCGTGTCGGAGCTCTCGCGGCGACATAGGGTGACCGTGGTCACCACGCACGGGTCGGGCGACGATCCTGAGGGCCTGGCGCGGCATCTCTCGCTTTGCCAGCGCGTTGTCTCTCTCCCCTACATGGTGCCGAAGCGCGGCAGCGCCACGTTTCCCGCTGCCGTCGTCCGATCGTGGTTCTCACCGTTTCCGGTCGATCTGTGGAAGTGGCAGGTGCCCGCGGTCCGCGACCAGGTCCACGCGCTGATGGCTGATGGGTCCATCGACCTGTGCGTCTCCGATTTCCTGTTTGCCGCGGCCAACGTGCCCCTCGGCGGCCGCACGCCCGTGGTCCTGTTCGAGCACAACGTCGAGTACCTCATTTGGCAGCGGCTGGCCGACCTCGAGTCAAGCCCGTGGCGGCGCGCGCTCTTCGAGCTCGAATGGCGGAAGCTGCGGGCCTGCGAGGCCGACGCGTGCCGGCAGGCGAGTCTGACGATTGCCGTGTCCGAAGAGGACCGCCGGCGGCTGCAGGAAATCGCGCCAGGCATTCGCGCGACCTCGATTCCTACCGGCGTCGACACCAGCTACTTCACGCCGAATGGTGCGACGGAACGGCCGGCACATCTGGTGTTCAGCGGCTCGATGGACTGGCATCCCAACGAGGACGCGGTTCTCTATTTCGTCGATGCCATCCTGCCGCGGATTCGCGCCGAGGTGCCGGAGGTCTCCGTCACCGTCGTGGGACGCAATCCCACTGCGCGGCTGCGGGAGATCGCCGGGCGCGCGGGCGTGCTCGTCACGGGAACCGTCAACGACGTCCGGCCGTCGATGGGGGCCGCTTCCGTATACGTCGTTCCGCTCCGGGCCGGCGGCGGCACGAGGCTGAAGATTTTCGAAGCGCTCGCGATGGGAAAGGCCGTCGTCTCGACGACCGTCGGGGCCGAGGGACTCGCCCTTCAACCTGGCCGGCACTTCGTGGCGGCCGACGACGCGGCCTGTTTTGCGGACTCGGTCGTCTCGCTCCTTCGCGATCCCGAGCGGCGGATGCGGCTCGGGCGGGCCGGACGATCGCTTGTCGAGACGCTCTATTCCTGGACGACGGTTGCCCGTCAGTTCGACGAACAGTGTCAAGAGGTAGTTGCCGAACATGCAGACACACGAGGAATTGCCGACCGTCGTGCTCATCTGTCACGAACAGGATCGTCTCGACACCGAAGGTCTCGCGTCGTGGCTGGCGACCATAGCGAGATTGGCTGGTCTCATCATCATTGGTAACGAACGCAGCCGCCGGTGGCGCGCGGCGCGGCGTGAGATCAAACGCGTCGGCGCGCTGGGGTTCCTCGATGTCCTCGCGTTTCGCGCGTACGCGCGGCTCGCGCTGGCGCGGCGGGATGCGGCGTGGAAAGAGGCCGAGCTCGAGCGGCTGCGCGCGCGCTACCCCGCCAGTCTTCAAGACGTCCCGCGAATCCTCGTCGAGACGCCGAACGCTCCCGAGGCGCAGGCGTTCCTCGAACGGCTTCGGCCCGACCTGGCCATCGCGCGCTGCAAGTTCATTCTGAAGCGGGCCATCTTCGAGGTACCGCGCGTGGGCACCTTCGTGCTCCATCCAGGGATCTGTCCCGAGTACCGAAACGCCCACGGCTGTTTCTGGGCGCTCGTCAACCGTGACCTCGATCGCGTGGGCATGACGCTGCTCCGCGTCGATCCCGGCATCGATACGGGTCCGATTTTCTTCCACGGCACGTGCGACATCGACGAGGTGCGCGAATCGCACACCGTCATTCAGTACCGCGCCGTCCTCGACAATCTGGAGCCGATCGGACGAACGCTCCTCGCGCTGTGCCGCGGCGAGGACGTGCAGCCGGTGTCGACTGCAGGCCGCCACTCGGCCACGTGGGGCCAGCCCCGCCTGACCAGTTACCTGCGCTGGAAGTGGATCGCCAGACGGAGCCGTGATGCGCGCCGCGTCGCTGCTGTTTCATGACGTCTACATTGGCGAGGTCGACGAGAGCGGATTCTCGTCGGACGCCGCCAACCGCTACAAGCTGTCTCTTCGCGATTTCGACGCGCAGCTCGCGGCGCTCGCCGGCGTCTGCCCGGACGCACCACTCCTCGCCACCGATCTGATCGGATCGCGACGCGAGTTCCCGTTCCTCATCACGTTCGACGATGGCGGCGTGTCGTATTACACGGTGGTGGCCGACCGGCTCGAGACGCTCGGGTGGCGGGGCCACAGCTTCGTGTCGACCGATTTCATCGGTCAACGCGGGTTCGTCGACGCGTCCCAGATTCGCGAGCTCGACGCGCGCGGCCACGTGATCGGGAGCCATTCGGCTTCGCATCCGACGAGGTTCAGCGCCTGCAGCCCCGAGCGGATGCGTGAGGAATGGTCTCGAAGCCGGCAGACGCTCGAAGACCTGCTCGGGCATGCCGTGACCGTGGCATCGCTGCCGGGCGGTTACTACTCCAGGACGGTGGCCCGTGCCGCTCGTGATGCCGGGCTGCGCGTGCTCTTCACGTCCGAGCCGACCACCGGCATACAGAACGAAGCCGGCTGCACCGTTGTCGGCCGCTACACGATCCGGCGCGGCGACGGTCAGGACTTCGCGCGCAGGCTGGTCGCGTCCCGCTGGACGCGGTGCAGTGCGTGGGCGAGGTGGAACGCCAAGGGTCTGGTCAAGCCGATCCTCGGCCCTTCTTACATGCGGATTGCCGACTGGCTGCTCTCGCGGCCGCCGGTGGCATCCAGATGACCATGGGTTCATTTCTGAAAGGCACAGTCGTCGCCGCATTCGTTGTGCTGCTGGTCGGGACCAGCAATCCCGGTCCCTCGGGCCCCGCTCGTGAAGAGTCGTCTGCCACCGTCGAGGCGCAGGATGCGAATCGACCGCCGGAGCGCCTGCGGTCGACCGTGGACACGTCGGAGGTTGCCCCCACGGGACGCACGATCGCGGTGCCGGCCGACGGCGACCTGCAGGCGGCGCTCGACGATGCCAGACCCGGCGACGTGATTCAGCTCGAGCCTCGCGCGACGTATCGAGGTCCGTTTCGACTTCCACGAAAAGCCGGCAATCAGTGGATTGTGCTGTCCACGGCGGCGAAAGACCTGCCTCATCCCGGACGCCATGTCGACCCGTCGCACGCGTCGCTGATGCCGAAGCTCGTCGCCTCGTCCGGATCCGTGTTCTCCGCGGACCGGGGCGCACACCACTACCGTCTGGTCGGGCTGGAGATTGCGCCCGCGGACGACGTCTCCCTCAAAGCGGTGGTGGAGCTCGGCTCGGACGAGACCTCACTCAACGACCTGCCGCACCACATCGTCATCGATCGCTGCTACCTGCACGGAGATCGAAAGCGAGGCTCGCGCCGCGGGATCGCGATGAACTCGCGGGACACGGCCGTCGTGGATTCGTATCTGTCCGACTTCAAGGAGGCGGGCGCGGATTCGCAGGCGATTGGCGGCTGGAACGGAGCCGGACCGTTCAGGATCGCGAACAACTATCTGGAGGCGGCGGGCGAGAATGTCATGTTTGGCGGCGCCGATCCGACCATCTCCGGACTCGTCCCTTCCGACATCGAGATCGTGCGTAACCACCTGGCGAAGCCGCTGTCGTGGAAGATGGACCACCCCACGTTCGCGGGCGTGAAGTGGACCGTCAAGAACCTGTTCGAACTGAAGAATGCCCGGCGGGTGCTCATCGACGGCAACCTGTTCGAATACAACTGGCCCCAGGATCAGAACGGCTTCGCGATCCTCTTCACCGTCAGGAATCAGGACGGGCGGGCACCCTGGTCGACGATCGAAGACGTCACCTTTCAGAACAACGTGGTCCGCCACGTGGCCGCCGGCATCAACGTGCTCGGCCGCGACGACAACTTCCCCAGCCAGCAGGTGCGGCGCATGGCGATCCGCAACAACCTGTTCCTCGACATCGGCGGCCGCTGGGGCAACGGCCGGCTCTTTCAGTTGCTGGATGGAACTGCCGGGGTCACGATCGACCACAACACCGCGTTCCAGACCGGCAGCATCCTGTTTGGCGGCGACCACGCGCCGCATACGGCGTTCGTGTTTCAGAACAACGTCGTGCCGCACAACGAGTACGGCATCACGGGCTCGGGCACCGATGTCGGCAGCTCCTCGCTCGCCCGCTATTTCCCGAACGCGGTCGTCCGGCGCAACGTGATCGTCGGTGGGCGTCGGGCGCAGTATCCGGCCGATAACTTCTTTCCAGAATCGCTCGACGAGGCCGGGCTGGCCACGCCGCGGGCCGGACGCCTTCGTCTGACGCTCGCCCGTCCGTACGCGCGTGCCGGAACCGACGGCCACGATCCCGGCGCCGACGTCGACACCGTGTCCAAGGCCCTGGGCGGCATAGCATCGGTCGGCTTGAACGACAACGAGGCGTCGGCGGACACCCGGCGAGACGGCGCCCAGACGATCGCGACGCGGGACTCCGCGACCGCAGCGCTCGCCGTCTTCTGGATCGTGTTTGCGCTTCTTGGATACGTCTACGCAGGATACCCGGTGGTGGCCGGGTTGCGCGCACGGCTCCGTCAGAAGCCGCGCTGCCGGGCGCCAATCGAGCCGACGGTGTCGATCATCGTGGTCGCGCACAACGAGGCCGATTGCATCGCCGCGCGTATTCAGAACCTGCTCGATCTCGACTACCCGCGCGACCGCGTTGCGATCATGATCGGATCGGACGGGTCGACCGATGACACCGTCGAACGGGCGAGCCGCTATCAGAACCTCGGCGTGCAGGTCCGGGCCTTCCGCAACCGCCGGGGCAAGCCGGCCGTGATCAATGCCCTGGCGCCGCTCGTGAGGAGCGACATCGTCGTCTTTGCGGATGCACGTCAGCGATTCGACCGGAGAGCGCTGCGGGCGCTCGTTGCGAATTTCGCCGATCCGGCGGTCGGCGCCGTCAGCGGTGAGCTGGTTCTGACCACGAGCGGCGACGCCCCGGGCGCGGGTCAGGGAGCGACGTTTTATTGGCGGTACGAGACGTTCATCCGCTCGATGGAGAGCCGCGCGGATTCCACCGTCGGCGCCACCGGCGCCATCTACGCCATCCGGCGCGAGCTCTTCGAGCCGGTGCCGGATGACACGATTCTCGACGATGTGCTGATCCCGCTTGGAATCATCCGGCGGGGGTACCGCGTGCTCTTCGAGCCGGAGGCGCGGGCGTACGACCGCCCCTCGGCCAGCGCGGGACAGGAATTCGTACGCAAGGCGCGCACGATTGCAGGCACGTTTCAGCTCTTCGCGCGACAGCCGTGGCTGCTGCACCCGCGGCGCAACCGGCTCTGGTTCGAGACGGTCTCACACAAAGCGCTGCGCCTTGCGCTGCCGGTGCTCCATGCCGCGTTGCTGGGTGTGAATGTTGCGCTGACCGGTATGTGGATGTACCGGTGGACCATGGCGGCCCAGGTGGTCTTCTACGCCGCCGCGCTGGTGGGGTGTGCCCAGCACCGGACGCGGCGGCGTGCGATCGTGTTCAGTGTTCCCTGCACCATCTGCCTGCTCAGTTGGGCGACGGTGATCGGGTTCATCCGCTTCGCGACGAATCGCCAGCAGGTCACGTGGGAGAAGGTGCCAGCGGCTGCCATCGCACCCCCCGAGCCACCGAGCCTGCCTGACGAGGTCGCGCCGGCTGCGTAGCCGGCAGCTGGCAGCAGGCGCGTCCTGCCTACTGCCTACTGCCTACTGCCTACTACCTACTACCTACCGTCGCCGCCGCGCCGACGCTGACGTCGCGGCGATGTCGCCGTTGAGCGTCGTGACGTAATCGTTCTGATCCGACGAGGCGTTCCCGCCGCCTCCGATCGAGACGTCTCGAATCGTGGCGTTGGCGTCGAAGAACACGGCCTGCACCCGCAGGGCGTAGGTCGCCTGGCTCGCGCTCGTGTAGAAGACGCTGCCGTTCTTCGAGTACTTCACCGCGCCGCCCTCGACCGAGATGCGGAACGCATCGCCCGCCGTGAAGGAGACTTCCGTTCGATAGGTCCCGTTCTCACGCACTTCGGCAGTCCCGTTCTGGAGCCGCACCGCGAAGGCGATATCACCCGCGCCGGTTGCGACAGAGCTCGAACCGAGACCGACGAAGCGGAGGGCGCCGGTTTCCGCCGCGTTGAACGAGACGCTGCCGTTACCGGAGGTCACCTGCTGCGAGGACACCGCAGTGCCATCCGGGCATCCGCTGCATCCACCGCTCTTCTGCAGGTTGTTTCCCGATGCGCTCATGTTGACGAGGCTCATCCACTGGATGCCGCTGCCCGGGTTGGGTGACGGCGTCGGACTCGGAGCCGGGCTCGGCGACGGCGTCGGGCTCGGCGTCGGCGCGGGAGTCGGATTCGGCGTGGGCGTGGGCGTCGGCGTCGGCGTGGGCGTCGGGGCGCCGGGCGACACGCCAAGCATCTGGTTCGGAATCCGCACGATGAACGCGTCGTTCCGGTTGGTGCCCATGTTCGACGTCCAGATGAAATACTCGCCGGTGACGTCGAGATTCCCCTTCGGCCGCTTCGAGTAATCGTCGCTGCCGCCGCCCGACGCGTTCAGATCGGTCATGTTGGGCGCGACGACCAGCGTGTTGAGCGAGCCGTCCAGCCGGTAGCAGACGATCTCGTTGACGCGGGGCGCGTTCTCACGGTTGGCGTTGCTGCTGCATGCCATCTGCTGGCTGGACGCGCCTGGCTTCGCGTTTCCGTGCGCGATGTGCCCGAGGCCGGAGTTCCACTGAGTGAGCTCATAGACGAGCGTGCCCTGCCCGCTCGCCTTCATGTCCTGTCCGAAATGCCACACCCGCACCGCGCCAGGCTGCGGGTAGAAGTTATCTTCCGCAACCATGTAGCCGTACCCGATGTCGGAGTGTCCGGCCGCGCCATCCTCATCGAGGAACAGCTGTTCGGCACCCGTCTGCAGATCGATGATGCGATTGTCCTCGCCGTTGCGTCCGTCAACGTTCTCCTTGATGACCAGCCAGCGGCCGCTTTTGTCGACCTGGCACTCGTCGTAGTCGCCTTTCGCCGCCACGTAGGTGGACTTTCGGGTGCTCTCGTCGTACGCGATGCAGCCGACCATGGCGTACGAGCTCGAATCACGGACCGTCGCCGAGTGCACCCGGTCGTCGTTGCTCGAGTGCATCTGCCAGATGATGCGGCTGGCGCCCAACTGGTCCTGAGCGTTGAAGACCTGCTCGAAGGTCTTGGACATCACGTCGTAGCGCAGCATGCGCGGACCGTCGTTCATGTAGAGCGCGGTCGGCCGCGTGGCGCTGAAATACCAGCCTTCACCCGTCGCCCAGCTATAGGGGCTGTCGGACCCGAAGAGCGGGCCGAGATTCTGGGTCTGGCCGCTGTTCTTGTTGTAGCTGAAAAGCGTCGGACCGCCGGCGCCCTTGGTGCGCTCGAGACCGAGGAAGATCAGCATCGTGTCGCTGCCGACATGGTTGTTGATGTTGCTCCAATAGGAGTAGCCGACGTAATGGACGCAGTCCTGGCCGCTACAGTCGCTCTCGTTGGTGAGCCGGACGCCGGTCGTGTTGTAGGGCGACGGGAACGTGAACGTCCCGCGGGACGGCAGGAACGTCTTGATTTCTCCCGCCGAGAGAGGGGCCCGCAACCCGTTATCGGTCGCCGATGCGAGGAAGCCGCCGGTCGCGCGGCTGCTTTGCGCGTAGGCCATGCCGCTCCCGAACGCGGCGATTGCGACGAACAACACGAACCGGCGCAAGCCGGCAACAACACCCTGGGTCTTCACAAACACGCTGATTCCTCCTCGTCGGGGCGATTCGGTTCCAACCGCGCGGCACACGACTGCCGTTCTCGCGCTGCCCGACGAAGTGGGAATCCTTGGAAGAGCCCCTAGAGCGAGCGGTCAGCGAGTGCGCCGGCTCATTCCCCGGCGCCTCGCTGCGTGTCTGCGTTCACCGGAACGCGGGACACGATGTCGAACGTGAGGCGGGTGATGAGCGAATGTGAGTTGGAAAACCGAATGTGCTTGGTGCGTGTAAGGGCAAGTGAAATGCCGTGCACTCCACTTTGTGATCGGTGGGAATTGCTAGGAGATCTGCGCGTTTCGCGAGAGCCCGCTCGATGCGCAGCGATCGCGGCTTACAGGAACGTGTGGCCGATGCCAAAACTGTAACGTGCAGCCACGTGCAATCGCGTGCAGGTAGCGACATCGATCGCCGCCGCCGGGAGAGTCCCGGGACTGTACGTATCGGCGGGATCGCAGGAAACCTTTAGAGGCTTCGGGCTCCGGGCTTGGGGCCTGGGACCTGATTCTCATCGTGCGGCGTTCGCCGCGATGCAGCCCCCCGGAGCCGTGTGCAGGATCGGAAGCGAGCGTGACGCGGAGGCGGGACTCGGAGGAGTCCAGACTGGCGCGCGAGGGACTGGTGGTGGGAGTCGCGAAGACGCGCGCAGTCGGACCGGGAGGCGCCAGGCAGGGGCCCGGGGCGGGACTTTCGGGACTCTGAGCGGGACACCTAAGTCTTCACGAACCGCAGCTCAGCTGTTTTACCCGGCTTCGGGTTGCGCTTTTAGGCCTGAAGCCCGAGTCCGAAGCCTGAAGCCATCTGGGGCCCATCGTTTGCAGGCTGGGCCCCCGGAGACCAGGCCCATCCGTATGTGTGCTGCGCCCAAACCCCCGGTGCGCGTCGCCATCGTTGCTGCCTCCCTGCGCATTCTGGGGGGCCAGGCCGTACAGGCCCAGCGCATGGTCGACGGGTGGCAGGACGACCCTGCCATCGAGGCGTGGTTGGTACCGGTCAATCCCGTCCCGCCGCGGCCCTTCGATGCCCTCCTGGGAATCAAATTCCTCCGTACGCTCGTGACGCAGGCCTGGTACTGGCCGCTCCTGTTCCGGGAGCTGCGCCGTGCGGACGTGGTTCATGTCTTTTCCGCGTCGTACACGTCGTTCCTCCTGGCGCCCCTGCCCGCAGTTCTCGTGGCGAAGATGCTGGGCCGGCCGGTGGTGCTCAACTACCATAGCGGCGAGGCGCCAGACCACCTCAGTCGGTCGTCCCTGGCGCGACGCGTGCTCACGTCGTGGGTCGATGTGAACGCCGTGCCGTCGCCTTTCCTGCGCGACGTGCTCGCCTCCTTCGAGATTCCGGCGCACGTGGTGGCCAACACCATCGACCTGGGGCAGTTCACGTATCGGGTTCGCGATCCGCTGCGGCCCCGACTGCTGTCGACACGCAATTTCGAGCCGCTCTACAACGTGGCGTGTGTCCTGCGCGCGTTCGCCCGGATTCAGGCGCGATGGCCCGACGCGTCATTGACGCTCGTTGGCAGCGGAACGCAGGAGCACGCGCTCCGCGCGCTGGTCGAGGAGTTGAAGCTTCGTCACGTGACCTTCACGGGGCGGGTGGCGCCGGCCGATATCGCCCGGTATTATGACGCCGCGGACATCTACCTGCAGACGCCGTCGATTGACAATATGCCGCTCTCGGTCCTGGAGGCATTCGCCAGCGGCATGCCCGTGGTCTCGACGCGCGTTGGCGGCGTCCCGTCCATCCTGACCGACGGCGTCCACGGCCTGCTCGCGCCGGATGATGACGCTGCGGCCGTGGCCGCGCAGGTCATGAGGTTGCTGGACGATCCCGGTTACGCACGTCGGCTCGCGGCGGCAGCGCGCGAGTCCTGCGCGCCCTACGCGTGGCCGATCGTGCGCGAGGGTTGGCTTGCCGTGTACCGAACGGCGTTGGAGCGGCGGGCGGTGTCGTATGCGGCACCGGCGCCACCTGAATCCGCATGATCCGGAACCCTGTCGGTCGCTTCCGTCGGATGTCGCGGCACGAGATCGAATGGCGCGCGAGGGTGGCCGCGCGGACTGTCGCGCACCGCTTCGCCACGCGTCTTGGTTCGCGACGCTGGACGCGGCTCGACCTGCAGCGCGTGCTCGCACAGGGCGTTCTCGATGACGCCGCGCGTGTTGCCATCAAGAAGAGGGACTGGCCCGCGGTCCACGAGGCGCTCGCTCGTGTGCTCCGGGCACGGCCCAGCCGGTTCGTGCTGGACCCGACGTCCCGGAATGAGCTGCGCGAGGAAGTGTTGTCACGGTGGCCGTCAGCGGCGTCCCTGGCTGCCTCCTGCGGGGAGCGCATTGTGGCCGGCGACTACGACCTCCTCGGCTATCGCGGGGTCTCGTTCCGGCGACCCGACGGCGACATGGATTGGCATCTCGATCCTGTCCACAATCGCCGGGCGCCTCGACTCTTCTGGGCGGATGTGCCGTTCCTGGATCCGGCCACCGGCGACCACAAGATCGTATGGGAGCTCAATCGCCACCAGCATTGGCTTCAGCTCGGTCGCGCGCTGTGGCTCACGGGCGACGCCAGGTATGGATACGCAATCGTCGACCAGCTTCAGAGCTGGCTCCAGGCGAACCCGCCGCGACTTGGCGTGAACTGGGCGAGCATGCTGGAGCTCGGCTTCCGTACGATGTCATGGACGTGGGCGCTGCACTTTCTGCTCGCCGAACCGGAAGCCACGAGCCCGCAGCCCGCAGCCCGCAGCCTGTTCCATGGCTCGTCGACATGCTCGTCGGGCTCGACCGCCAGCTCTCGCACATCGAGCAGAATCTCTCGTACTACTTCAGCCCGAACACGCATCTGACAGGCGAAGCGCTGGCGCTCTATGTCGTCGGCCTTGCGCTGCCGGAACTGGCCGCGAGCGAGCGCCGCGTGGACATCGGCCGCCGGATCCTGCTCATCGAGATCGATCGGCAGATCTGCGCTGACGGCGGCCACGTGGAGCGCTCGACGCACTATCAGCGCTACACGCTCGACTTCTACCTGCTCGCGCTGCAGGCGGCGGAACGGGCCCGCGACGGCCAGGCCATCGCGCGTTTCACCGATGCCGTGACGCGGCTGGCGGAGTTCACCCGCGCGATCGCCGACGACAGGGGATGTCTACCTCTGATTGGAGATGATGACGGCGGCATGTTGTGGCCGATCGCCGGGCGCGAGTGCCACGATGTGCGCGATTCGCTCGCGCTTGCCGCCGTCGTGCTTCGCCGTCCCGACCTGGCTCCATGGGGTGTGCCGGAAGAGGTCTTCTGGATCGCCTCCCGCACGGCTGTGGATGTGGCGCCGCTCATCGAGGCCGGCCGCGACGACACGGAGCCGGCATCGTCGCGAACATTTGCGGAAACAGGGTACGTGGTGGTGCGGGACGGTTCAGGAGGCCATGCCGTGTTCGATACCGGGGCGCATGGCTACTTGAACGGAGGACATGCACATGCCGATGCCCTCGCCATCACGCTCGCCGTGGAGAACCGGCCGTTTCTGATCGATCCAGGAACGTCGACCTACACGATGGACGCGCGACTCCGCGATCGGATGCGCGGCAGTCTGAACCACAACACGGTCACGCTCGATGAACGGCCGCAGTCGATTCCAGCCGGTCCCTTCCACTGGCGGACGCGCACCGATGCGCGGCTGCACGCCCACCGGCACAACCCGTCGTTTGATTGGGCCGAGGCCTTGCACGACGGATACGCGCCGGTCCGACATCGGCGAAGCCTGGTACGCACGGCCGACACGGGCTGGCTGATCGCGGACGAGATCATCGGAGAAGGACGTCATTCGGCAACCGCGCACTGGCACTTCGACCCGGACTGGATACTGACCTCATACGAATCGGGTCAGCTTCGTGCGACGCACGCCGAAGGCAACGTGGTCTGGCTGCTCCACGACTGCGCCGCCACGTGGCTGGTGCACGGCGACGAGGAATCGGGGCTGGGATGGTATGCGCCTGCGTACGGGACGCTCGTCCCCACGTGGACCGCCGGCATCCGGCGGAACGGCATCGCGCCGTTTGCGATGGTCACGTGGATCGGAGCCGCGGGCCAGGCGTTCGAGAGGCCTCCGTCGCTGCGGCGGGTGTCCGTTGCGTCCGATCCGATCGGCACGGCCATCGCCGCGCGCGTGACGGCCGGCACGAAGAGCTCGATCTTTCTGCTTCGGCCCGGAGAACCGGCGTACCGTGACGACCGCAGCTGCGGAGTGCTCGATTACCAGACGAATGCGCGCGTCCTTCACTACATCACCGACGAGGCTCATGTGCTCGTCGTGAACGCGGTCGACGCCACACATGTGCGCGCGCTTCGCGAGGGGTGGCTCAGTCTGGACGCCGACCGGCCGATCCCGGATCTTCACGCCGAGATCGAGCACGGCACGCTCGACCTCCGCGCGTCGGAGCCGCCATCCGAGCTCCGCGTGCGGGGCAGCGTGGTGACGACGCTGCGAGAGATCCACGTGAACGGCCGTGAACTTCCACCGCTCTCCGGGAGCGGCGACACGCTGCGCATCGATGGCGCGCTCTGGGGTGAACCGAGATCAGCCAGGCTCCAGGCTGCAGGCTACGGGCTCCTGGCCTGATTCTCGTCCGCAGCGGAGACGATTTAAACGTAGAGCCTCCGCCTCCTCGACACTGCAGCGGGGACAGCGATCGCGGAGACGATCCAAACGCCGAGTGCGCCGAGGACGCGGAGAGTTTTGTCGAAGAAACCCAGAAAAGCTCTCCGACCTCGGCACGCTCGGCGTTTGAATCCGTCTCGGCGTCCTCTGCCTCCTCGGCGCGGAAGCGACGACGAGAGATCGCGGAGACGATCCAAACGCCGAGATCGCCGAGCAGGCGGAGAGTTTTTTCAACAACATCGGAAAGAGCTCTGCGACCCTCGGCACGCTCGGCGTTTGAATCCCATCTCGGCGTCCTCTGCCTCTTCGGCGCGGGAACGGCGACGAGAGATCGCGGAGACGATGGAAACGCCGAGTGCACCGAGGACGCGGAGAGTATTTCGAAGAAGACCAGAAAAGCTCTGCGACCTCGGCGCGCTCGGCGTTTGAATCCGTCTCGGCGTCCTCCGCCTCCTCGGCGCGGGAACGGCGACGAGCGATCGCGGAGACGATCGAAACGCCGAGGGCGCCGAGGACGCGGAGAGTATTTCGAAGAAGACCAGAAAAGCTCTGCGACCTCGGCGCGCTCGGCGTTTGAATCCGTCTCGGCGTCCTCTGCCTCCACGGCGCCGCAGCGGGGACGGAGAGATGGCGGAGACGATCGAAACGCCGAGATCGCCGAGCACGCGGAGAGTTTTTTCAAGAATATCGGAAAGAGCTCTGCGACCTCGGCGCGCTCGGCGTTTTGAATCCGTCTCGGCGTCCCGCGCCGAGCACGCAGAGAGGTCTTCAAGAAGGCCTTGAAGACTCCGCGGACTCCGTGCGCTCGGCGTTGAAACCGTCTCCGCGCCCTCTGCCGCCTTATCCTCTCCTGGCGGACTGACGTCCCTCGCCTGACGTCCCGCGACGACGCATGAGATTCAGGCCCGAAGCCTGAAGCCCGAAGCCCGCGGGTCCCGGTGTGCATTTTGCGTAGTCGCCAACCAACACAAATGCCTCAGGAGACCGACAGGAATGAATTCGACCCACTGCTTACGTACATGGTCCATTGTTTTCATCTTTCTTGCCGCGTTGGTCGTCACGTCCTGCGGTGGTAGTACCGAATCACCCACGACACCGAGTCCGACCCCCCAACCGGCGCCAACTCCAACGCCAGCACCCATGCCCAATCGAACGGGACGCGTGGACGTGAGCGTCAACCCCAATCCCGTTCCCTTCAGCGGGCAGCCGATTACCGATGCGCCAACGTGCGCCAACACGCCGAACACCTGGTTCTACGACCAGGTCCTGAAAGAAACCGGCGGGGCTGACGTCACGATCACCGGGCGGATCGACAAGTTCGACGGACGCGTGGTGAATACCCGCAACGACCTGAATATCGCCATTTCCGCGAACGGCTCGGCGACGCTCAAATCACGCTGGTGCTCCGCCCAGCCCACCGCGCACACCGCGCAGACGACATTCAGCGGCAAAGACGCCAGCGGCAACACGTTCAACGTGGATGGACCGACGGTGCAACTGCAGTCGCGCTAACTCATTCTTGATTCTTGATGCTTGATTCTTGATTCTTGATTTCGGGCCGGTCCGAAAATCGTGAATCAGGAATCAAGAATCATGAATCACGAATCTCATGGGCAACTCCTTTCCCAGATCCTCCCGGCAAGGTTCCAGTTTCCGGACTTTTTCCATTCGCCCGTGGTAAATCCCCGCCAAATCACTGGCACCTTGCTTGCTCAACCGACGCTACGTGAGCGGTATCATCGGCAAGCTGAGCTTCGAACCGGACGAGACGCTCGTGCGTCCCGTCCTCGAACGGATGCTCGACGCCGTGCAGCGCTCCCACGACGGCTGCGGCGTGTTCATCGCGCCCGGCATCGCGCTCGGTTGGTCGGGGACGCCGGCTGATCAATCGTCGGCGGTCATCGGCACGAACGAGCGCAACAGCGTTCGGGCAATCTCCCATTCCTCGATCAGCAATGCCGCCCGGCTGCGGGCCGAGTTGCAACGCAGCCGTCACGCGTTCCGCGGCCACACTGACAGCGAGCTGATCGCCCATGCCTACGAGGAGTGGGGCCCGCGCTGCGTGGAGCGCCTGCACGGACCCTTCGCCTGTGCGATCTGGGACGAGCCGAATCGGCGGCTGGTGCTCGCGCGCGACCACGTGGGCATCCGGCCGCTGTATTTCGCCCTCCTGCCCGGCCACGGGGTTGTCTTCGCCACGGAGCTTCGCGCGCTTTTCCATGATCCCGGCGTGGGACGCGAACGGTGCCCCGCCTCGATTGACGCGTATCTCGCGGTGGGATACGTGCCCGCGCCGCGGACGGTGTACCGCCGAATCAGCAAGCTCGAGCCTGCGCAACTGATCGTTGTCGAGGGGCGGCGCCTGCACGCCGAGCAGTACTGGGACCTGCCTGCATCCACGACGAGCGCCACGGCACACACGGCCATGATGGCGCTCGACGGCTGTCTGCGTCAGGCGGTGCGACGGCATCTGAAGGATCGATCCGTCGACGGCCTCTTGTATTCGGGCGGCACCGGTTCGTCGGCGCTGCTGTGCGCCGCGCCTCACCCGGATACCAAGGTCGTCATGGTGGCCGCCGAACAGGACGTGTCAGAAATCGAGCGGAGTCGGGAGGCCGCCCGCCACCTCGGCTACGTCGCCACCGTCGAGGACGCCTCGAGCGGCATGCCTGTCCTTGCCCGTCAACTGGCGGCGCATTTCGGCGAGCCGATTGCCGACCCATCCGCGATCACGCAGTTTGCGACGTGCGTCGCCGCCCGGCTGCGTACCGACTGCGCGCTGTCGGGCCACGGAGCGGCCGTCCTCCTCGCGGGCTACGCGAGGCATCGCATCGAGCGCATCGAGGCGGCCGTACGCATGTTCGCTGCACCCTTTGCCACGCTGGGGGCGCCGCTCGCGAGATCGCTGCAGGATTCGGTCAAAGGTGCGCGGGCGTTCTCGCACCTGGCGCTGCCGGCCGCGGACGCATACGCGATCAAACATGCCTACGGTCTCTGGGACGACAGGCATCGACGGGCCATCTACACACGGGGCTTTGCCTGGGAGGTGCGCGAGGCCAACCCGTTCGTGCGTCACCTCGAGCTGTACGCCTCACGGGTGACCGGCTCGGCGCTCGATCGGGCGCTCTACGTCGATGCGCACACATGTCTGCCCGACAACACGCTCGCGACGGCCGAGTGCGCGGCGCGTGCCGCTGGAATCGACGTGCGCTTTCCGTTTCTCGACCGCGAGGTCGTGGAGTGTGCGGCCAGCATCCCCGGCAGGCTCAAGCAGCGGGGACACACGGGCATGTATGTCCTGCGGCGTCTCCTCGGTCGGCAATTGCCTCCCGCGTTGATGCCCTCCGCGCGCCGGCCCAGGGTGCCGCATCTCTGGCTGCGCGAGGCGCTCGCATCGATGGTCCCCGCGGTGCTGCTGTCGCCGCGCTTCGACGGCCGCGGCATCGTGTCACGGCCCGCGCTGCGACAACTGTGGTCCGAGCATCGCGACGGCCGCTCGAATCACTCCCATCGCCTCTGGTCGCTGCTGATGCTCGAATTCTGGTTCCGCGAGTTCATCGACGGCGATGCCGCCGATCTGCCGCTCGAGTACGCCATGGTGAAAGCTGCCTGACATGTGCGGGATTGCTGGCATTGCCGCCGCCGAACGTCTTCATCCCGATGATCGCGCGCGCGTTGTCCAGATGCGTGCTGTCATCAGCTACCGTGGTCCCGATGGCGCGGGGCTGCACGCTGACGAGTGCGCCGTTCTCGGACATCGGCGCCTGAGCATCGTCGATCTCGCCGGCGGCCATCAGCCGCTCTCGAACGAGGACGGCACCGTCTGGGTCACGTTCAACGGCGAGATCTACAACCACGGCGACGTGCGCCGCGAGCTCGAAGCCGCCGGCCATCTGTACCGAACGCGGAGCGATACGGAAACGATCGTCCACGCCTACGAGCAGTGGGGCGATGACTGCGTGCACCGGTTCCGGGGGATGTTCGCGTTCGCTCTATGGGACGCGCCGAAGCGCCGTCTGCTGCTGGCCCGCGATCGGCTCGGTGTCAAGCCGCTCTACTGGGCGGAGGTTGGCGCCTCTCCGCAGGGTCGAGGCGACTCGCTCCTGTTCGCCTCCGAGATCAAGGCCATCTTTGAAAGCGGGCTCGTCACGGCGCGGCCGAACCGCGCGGTGCTGTCGGAGGTGCTCGCGACGCGATACACGTCGGGCATCGAGACGCTGTTCGAGGGCATCTACAAGCTGCTGCCCGGACATCGCCTCGTGTACGAGAACGGCCGCGTGCGGATCGACCAGTACTGGGACGTGCCGCTCGACGGCCCCGATCCGGCGATCGCGAGGCTGCCGGAGGCCGCCGTGGTCGATCGGTTCCGCGGGCTGCTGCAGGAGTCGGTGCGTCTGCGGCTGATGGCCGACGTGCCGCTCGGGATGTTCCTGTCGGGCGGCCTCGACAGCAGCGCCGTCGCCGCGCTGATGGCGAGCGAGATCAATCGTCCGGTAGAGACCTTCTCGGTGGCGTTCGCGGACCGTGCGTTCAGCGAGCTCGAGTACTCGCGCCAGGTTGCCAGGGCGATCGGGGCGAACAGTCACGAGGTCGTGATCGACGACAGGGACTTCTTCGGCGCGCTCCCCCGACTGGTGTGGCACGAAGACGAGCCTATCGCTCACCCCTCGAGCGTCCCCCTGCATTTCGTGTCGGCGCTGGCGCGCGAGCACGTCAAGGTGGTTCTCACCGGCGAGGGGAGCGACGAGCTGCTTGCCGGGTACGGAAAGTATCCGCGCACCCTCCTCAACTGGAAAGCCGGCGGCGTGTACGAGCGAGTCGTGCCGGCAGCGGTGCGCAAGAGCGTCGCCTCCTCGCTCGTCCCTCGGCTGCCCGGCCGCCTCGGGCACTATGCGCAGCGATCGTTCCTCGGCATGGCACGGCGGCCCGCGTTGATGTTCCTCGACAACTTCGCGGGCATCCCGCTCCGGCTGCAGCGCGAGCTCCTCGCGCCCGAGGCGCGCGAGGGAGACCCATACGCGGCGTCGCTCGAGTACTTCGTTCGCGCGCGCGGCGCCAACGGGCTGCTCGGACGTCTCCTCTATACCGACATCAAAACGTATCTGGTCGAGCTGCTCATGAAGCAGGACCAGATGAGCATGTCGACATCGATCGAGAGCCGGGTGCCGTTTCTGGACCACAAACTGGTCGAGTTCGTCGCGAGGCTGCCGGAGCGCATGAAGCTCACCGGTTTCACGACCAAACGCATCCTCCGCGAGGCGGTGCGGCCGCTCCTGCCACGGTCGATCCTGACGCGGCCGAAGATGGGCTTTCCGGTGCCCTTCCATCACTGGGTCCGCGGCCCTTGGAATATGGTGGCGCGCGATGTCCTGCTCGATCGCCGGAGTCGCGAGCGCGGCCTGATCAACTGTCTGGCGGTCGAACGGCTGCTCGACGCGCATCGCAGCGGCCTTCGCAGCGGCGGCGATGCGATCTGGGCGCTGTTGAACATGGAGCTGTGGTTCCGCACGTTCATCGACGGCGAAGGCATCCAGACACTCCCGGAGCCAGGAACCAGGCATGAACCGGCATTACCCGTTGGATCCGCCGTGACATCACCTGACGCGGACCGCGGCCTTCGCAGAACGGCCTAGAGAGGACGAACGATGAGGGTGTCGATATTCGGGCTTGGCTACGTGGGTTGCGTCTCGGCCGCGTCCCTTGCGGCCGAAGGGCACGAGATCGTCGGCGTCGACGTCAACCCGGAGAAGGTGGGCGCGATCAACGAAGGCCGAAGCCCGATCGTCGAGCCAGGGCTTGAAGAGCTGCTGAAGCACGGCGTCGCGCAGAAACGATTGCGCGCGACGACCGACACCTCCGAGGCCGTGTGCGCCACCGACCTCTCGCTCATCTGCGTGGGCACGCCGAGCCGCAAAAACGGAAGCCTCGACCTCACGTACCTGACGCGCGTCTGCGAGCAGATCGGCGACGTCTTGAAGGACAAGCCCGGCTACCACGTGGTTGTCGTCCGCAGCACGGTGCTGCCCGGAACCACGCACAGCCAGGTCATTCCGGCGCTCGAATCCCGATCGGGCAAGAAGTACGGCGAGGGCTTTGGCGTGGCCGTCAACCCCGAGTTCCTCCGGGAAGGGACCGCGCTCAAGGACTTCCGCCACCCGCCGCTGACGCTGGTCGGTCACAACCACGCGGCGGACGCAGCGCCCACCAAGGCGCTTTATACCGACATCGACGCGCCGCTGTTCAGCACGAGCATCCGCGTCGCCGAGATGATCAAGTACACGAGCAACGCGTGGCACGCGGTGAAGGTCGTCTTCGCCAACGAAATCGGCAACCTCTGCAAGCGCGTCGGCGTGGACAGCCACGACGTGATGGACATCTTCTGCAACGACGAGAAGCTCAATATCTCGGCGTATTACCTGAAGCCCGGGTTCGCATTCGGCGGCTCGTGCCTGCCGAAAGACGTGCGCGCGCTGCAATACCGGGCCAAGCAACTGGACCTCGAGGTGCCGTTGCTCGGCGCCCTGCTCGGGAGCAACCGCCTTCAGGTGCAGCACGCGATCGATCTGATCGTCGAGACGGGCAAGAAAAGGATCGGGCTCTTCGGCTTCAGCTTCAAGGCCGGGACCGATGATCTTCGCGAGTCGCCGATGGTCATCCTGGCGGAGGCGCTCCTCGGCAAGGGATACCAGCTGTGCATCTACGACCGGAACGTGTCGATTGCGCGGCTGGTCGGCGCGAACAAGGAGTACATCGAGCAGCAGATTCCGCACCTCTCGCGACATCTCTGCGAAACCATTGACGAGGTGATTGGGAAGTCGGACGTGATTGTCGTCGGCAACAATGCCCCCGAGTTCGCGGACGCGCTGACGCGCTGTCGCGCGGACCAGACCGTCATCGATCTGGTGCGCGTGCCGGTGGACTTCTCGATGCTCGCGGCCGAGTACCAAGGCATCTGCTGGTGACCCAACGGCCGGAGCTCACGCGTCGAGCCGGGCGCGTCGGGGCGCCAGCCTCGGACGTCGATGGTCCTGCCACACGCTTCCAGCACTGTGACGCACCTGTTTAGATTTTTTCTGAGTTGGTGGGGCGCGTTTCTTCTGAGCGCACTGGACTCTTCGATGCTGTTCTTCATGCCATGTGGAATTGACGCGCTCGTTATCTACCTTGCGGCCCGGGACGAGTCGATCTTCTGGCTGTATCCATTGCTCGCCGCGGCCGGTTCCGTGACCGGTGCGGCTGTCACGTACTGGATCGGAAGAAAGGTCGGCGAGGTGGGGCTCGATCGTCTGGTGCCCGAGAGGCGTCTCAACCGCCTCAAGTACAGAGTCAACGAAAGCGGCGCAATCGCGATCGCGGTTCCGGCGCTGCTTCCGCCGCCGTTTCCGCTCACGCCGTTCCTGCTGACGTGCGGCGCGCTCGACGTGAACCGCACGCGCTTCTTCATGACGTTCGGCCTCGTGCGTCTGTTCCGGTTCAGCGTGGAGGCGGTCCTCGCACGAATCTACGGCCGGGGCGTCCTTGCGATGCTCCAGTCCGACACCTTCGTGAGAATCGTCGTCGGCTTCATCATTCTCGCGGCCGTCGGGACGATGATCTCCGCAACGATGTTGTGGCGGAACACGCACCAGAAGCAGTTGCGACCGGCGTAATGTCAGGAGGAAGGAGGAAGGAGGAAGGAGGAAGAACGACTGATTCACTCTTCCTCCTACCTCCTGCCTCCTTCCTCTACCTCTACCTCTACCTCCTACCTCCTACCTCCTATCTCCTGAGAAAGCGTCGCAACCCGGAGGCCGGGGTAATAGCGTTCGAGGATATCGACGGCGGATTCACCTCGGGCCGCGCGACGGCCGGCGCCGACGATGCAGAGCCCGACGCCGTGTCCATAGCCACGGCCCGTGAAGCGATAGCCGCGCCCTGTTTTCGTGACCGAGAACGCGGTGCTCCGCAGCTCCCGTGCGCCGATGGCGGCGCGGAAATTTTCGCCGGCAATGACATCCGGCTCCAATCCGGAGAGATGCAGGGTCGCGACGCGGCCCGACGAGCTCCGGCGCTCGATACGCAGGTCGCTCAAGCGTCCGCCCGTGAAGCCGACCTTTCTGAGCAGCTGTTCTACGCGCGCCGCTGAGATATCCAGCGTCCACGGCGCATCGCCCGTGCAGACGTCGTCGGCAACCGAGCGCAGATACGGATAGTCCGGCGCGCGGGGCCACACTTCGGCGGCCGCCTCCGAGCGCCCGCCGCACGAAGCGGAGTAGAAGACTTCCGCAACCGAACCGTTGTGCATCAGCACCTGGCCCGCGGTGGCGAGAGCCGCCCGGCGCGAGACAGGTGTGGCAGCCCGACTGATCTGGCAATGGGTGGTGGTACAGAGATCGAAGCCCTCGCGGCGATGCCGTCCGGCGTTGGCGATCATGAAGGTGCGGATGGCAATCGCAAGCGCCTGCTGCGCGGCCTCGGCCGCGCCGCCCTCGCCCTCACCCGCAAGGACCTGTGCCACGTAGGATTCGATCGGCAGGTCGACAATGCGCCGGTCGCCGTTGCTCCGTTGAACGCGCACCGTGCGACCGGCGCTGGCGATCTCTAACGCATCCGACGGCTCCTGGGCCGCGACGGAGGCCACGAAGACGGGAAAACGGCCCGCCACGAAGGACACGAAGATCGAAGCCACGAAGATCACGAAGAACACGAAGAAAACCCTTAAGAAAACTTCGTGTCCTTCGTGGCTTGATCTTCGTGGCCTTCGCGGCAAAGTCTTCGTGGCCCCCTCACAGCTTTCGTTTGCAGCCGGGCCGGCAGCGGCATGGAATGATCTGCTCGCCGTCGGTGTAGTAGTCGTAGGTCAACTCCTCACCGGGCTCAATCGTGCGGCCCGCCCGAATCCAGATCGTGTGGCCGACAATCTGGCTGTAACAATTCGGCCGGCAGGCGTGGTTGATGAACCGGGCGATGTTGCCCCCGATGTGGGCGTCGCGGACCCACCGCCGGTTCACCGTGAAGCACCAGATCTCGCCGCGTTTCAGATAGCGCGTCTCCCGTTTGAGGCTCTCCGCATGATCGATCAGCTCGCCGGCGTAATCGATGATGCGTGTGTTCTTGTTGATTCGCTCGAGGGCGAAGACGCCCCACCCGTGCAGCTTCGAGCGGCGGCGGACGATCGCCGGCAGGATCGGACTACGAGGCATGCACAGAAAGAATAGCAAATGCGTCGAAACTTGATATTCTTCCCCGATGACTTCATCAGGTGTTGGCGCCGCAGAGATCGTCCGCGCGTGGAGACGCATCGTAGCCGGAGAACAGCCGAACCTCTCGATTGAAATCACTCGCGAATGTCCGCTCCGTTGCCCGGGCTGTTACGCCTACGGCGACGAGCACCTTGGCGGCGGCGTCACGCTCCGAGAGCTCGCCGACTACAAGGGCGATGAGCTGGTCACCCGGTTCATGACCGTGATTGACCGATACCATCCGCTTCACGTCTCCATCGTCGGAGGCGAGCCGCTCGTCCGGTACCGCGAGCTCAATGAGATCCTGCCGCGTCTGGCCGAGCGGAAGATCTAT
>DASYQV010000036.1:0-2063 GCA_036005125.1 Vicinamibacterales bacterium | reverse complement strand
GTGGTGTTCCGCTCCGTGCCCACGAAAAACTGTCCGGCCGTCCGACGATCGAAATATCCGAGGAGCGGGCGGTTGGACCCGTACCGAAACCGCGCGTTGGCGCTCATGCGATCCGAGATCCGGTAGCGTCCGAACAGGCTCACCGTGTGCCGTTGGTCGAAGTCGCCGTCAAAGCGCTCGCCGGTGACCCGGTCGGTATAGCGGGTGTGGCCAAACGAATACGCGAACCATCCCGACAACTTATCTGGTGACTTCCGCTGCACCATCAGCTCGATTCCGCGCGACCACCCGTCGAGCCGACTCTCCCAGAGACTCGTTGCCGACGGAGGTTGCACGAGGTCGCCGACGCGCCGGAAATACGAGTCGGGCAGATCCAGCACGTCGCGCTCTTCGCGGTTGTAGGCGCTCACCTGCCAGCGCGCGGCGGTGCCCAGCTGACCCTCGAGGCCGACGTCGACATGGACCGCGCGTTCAGGAGACAGGCCGGTCCGGCCGCGGGTGCCGACGACCTGCGCGAACTCCGGAAACTGATGATGGAGGCCCGCGCCGAAGACGAGCGTGAGATCCGCGGGCACCTGCCAGTCCGCTTGCAGCCACGGCGACGCGACCCAATGGTCGATCAATCCGGAGCGATCGACACGCGTGCCCGGTGTCAGCGTGATCCGGCCAAGCGTCCAGCGCATCTGGCCGTAGCCGCCGACATTGTTCGCCTGCGCATTGAAATCCTCGCCACCCAGGATGCGCCAGCCGGGAACCTGGAACGCGTTCAGCTGCCGCTCGCTCAGGCGCTGGGCGGAGAAGCCCGCCTCGACGAGGCGACCGGCGCCCGGACTGTAGACCGCATCCACGCGGTAGCCGTGATCGCGCGCGTGGCCCTGCGCCACGTCCACGTTCCGACCGTTGTGGTTGTCGTAGGAGTCGCCCAGAAAAAAGAGCCGATGCGTCAGCGCCAGACTTGGCGACACCGTGTGCCGCCACGCCGCGGTGCCCATCCAGCCGGCGTGCGCGGCCGTTCCCAAAGCCTGGAGATTGTCGCTGTCGGGCTCGCTATTGAGGCGCGAGCGTCCCACGAGCATGCTGGCCTGAACCTGATGCCGGTCGGATACGTCGTAGACTACCTTCGAAAACACATCCATGAAGCCGAAGGCGATGTTGCTCGAGTTGTTCAACACTTGCTTGAGCAATATGTCGAGATAGCTGCGCCGGCCGGAGACGAGCCACGAACCGCGCCCCGAGTGACCCAGCGGGCCATCGACCGTGAGCGAGGCCGAAGTACCGCTCGCCGTGGCGTTGTACCGGTTCCGCTGGCGGGACCCCTCGACGGCGCCGAAGGCGAGCTCGGCGCCCAACCGCTGCCCGAACCGCTGAGGATAGGCTCCCCGCAAGAGCGTGACGTGATCGAGCACGTCGGTGTTGATCATCGAGACCGAACCGCCGTCCTCGACGAACTCGATCGTGTGCATCAGGAACCCGGCGGGCACGCCATCAAGCGTATAGTTCAAGTGCCGAAAGCCGTTCCCCCGCACGGACAGCTCGCTGTAGAAGTCATCGGACGAGTTCACCCCTGCAAGCGCCTGGACGGCCCGTAACGGGTCGTCGAGCGTCATGCCGGCGAGTTGCCGCAGCTCGGCGCTGCCGAGCGACTGCTGCGCGGCGACGCCGGTCTCGCGTGCGCCGAACACGTCTCCCTGCACGACCACCGATTCGGCGTAGGCCGCCGTGCCCTCGCTCAATGGCATGGTGACGTCGGTTTCTCCAGGCCGCACCTCGACGTCGCGCTTCGCGAAGCCATAGCCGACGAGAGACACGAGGAGCTCTACCTTGCCAATCGGCACGGCATCGAACCGGAACCGGCCCTCGGCGTCCGTGGTCGCCGCTTGCCGCGGCATGCCGACCTCCACGAGCACCCCAGGCAGCGGCTGGCGCGTGCGTGCGTCATGGACGACACCGGAAAGCGCGCCAGTCGTTGCCTGCGCGAGGACGTGAGACGGCCACCCCGTCAACAGCAGGACTACGAGGTTCACGGATACCCATACGCCGCGCGTCTTCACGATCACCGTGCA
>DASYQV010000035.1:0-3111 GCA_036005125.1 Vicinamibacterales bacterium | reverse complement strand
GGCAGCGCCTCGGCGGCCGCGACGCAGTGGCGGATCGAGCTCAGGTTGCGCTGCTTCGCGCCCTCGAAGTTGAGGATGGCGTTGTAAAGCGTGGGCGCGGAGAAGAAGAGCGTCGGCCTTCTCGATTCGATCGTGTCGAGGACGGTCTGCGGAGTGTGCCTGCCGGCGTGCAGGATCGTCGATGCGCCGACCCAGTAGGGGAAGGTGAGGTTGTTGCCGAAACCGTAGGCGTGGAAGAGGCCGGTGGTGGAAAACGTCGTGTCGCTCTCTTTGATGCCGAGGACTTGCTCGGCATACGTGACGCACGTGTAGGGAATGTCGTGTTGCAGATGGACGACCGCCTTCGGCTTCCCTGTCGAGCCCGAGCTGTAGAGCCAGAAGGCCATATCGTCCTTCCTGGTCGGTGCGGCGGCAATCTCGTCGTCGGCGTGTAGCTGGTCGGCGCGCAGAAGCGATGCATGGCCCGCCGCCGGCTTCAGCTTCTCTTCCGTGTTGGCGTCCACGACCACCGCGCGGGCGAGCGAGTCGTCGATGTAATGGACGTAGTCGTCGCTGCGCTGGAGCAGAGGGTTGACCGGGACGGGGACGGCCCCGATGCGGATCGCGCCGAGGAATGCGGCGACCCAGCCGGGAGAGTCGTAGCCTGCGATCAGCACCCGCTCCTCGCGGCCGACGCCGAGGTCGAGGAGCCGGCGGGCGGCGCCGTTGGCCAGCTTGAAGAGGTCGCCATATGTGACCTCGCCGGCGGCGGAATGGATCGCGACCTTGCCGGCGCGTTGGGGCAGGTTCCGCTCGAGCAGGTCGGCGCCGACGTTGTAGCGGTCCGGCAGATCCACTACCGAAATCTTGGCACTTACTGGGGAAGGACGGCGAAGAGGGTGTCGGAGGAGTGATTGGGTGGCCCATGTCGCGGCGTGACTGAATATAAATAGACAGGTATTTACTGGACGTTCCGAACGAAATTTTGTAGAATTCGAATATGCTCCTGATGGCTCAAGAAGACGCCGAGCTGGCCGACCGCCTGCGTGAGCTTCGCCATTACATCGATGGTCTCGAGCTCGAGTTCTCGGACCTGGCGGCCGAGTTCGCGGCGAGCAGGCAGTGGGAGAACCTGGGGTCCGAGAGCGCGATCGACTGGCTCCGCTTCAACTGCCACATGACGTCTAACGCCGCCGCCGATCGAATCGCCGTAGGCCAGCAGGCCGAGTGGATGCCGCGAGCCACAATGTCGCTCCACGCCGATTACATCGGTTTCGCCCACATGACCGTGATGGCTCGAACGGCCAACGCAGTTGGTGAGGCGTTCGACGAGGAAAGGCTGCTCCCAATGGCCGAAGAGAACTCGCCCGGCAAGTTTCACTACAAGTGCTTGCACTACCGGCACTCGGTCAACTCCGAGAAGTACGCGGCGGAGCAGGCCGACCAGGTCCACGCCCGCACCCTGCACATGAGCACCGCGGACGACGGATCGCTCCACCTGAACGGCTACCTCGACCCAGTCGGAGGCGCGGTGTTGCGCAACGCCCTCGAGCCGCTCGCGCGACGTTCTGGCAGGGACGACCACCGGCTTCGCCCACAGCGCCTCGGGGACGCCATCGTTGAGCTCGCCGAGCACAGGCAGAACATCCAGATGCAAGTGACGAGCTCGCTCGAAACCCTTCTCGACTTGACCGGTGCGCCGGGAGCGGAGGCTGAGTTCTCGCTGCCGATTTCGGCCAAGACGGCGCAGCGCTGGGCCTGCGATTGCAGCGTGACACGGGTCCTGATGAAGGACTCTGTTGTGATCGACGTCGGCCAGGCCGAGCGCACTATCCGTGGTCCCAAGCGCCGGGCGCTGATCGCCCGCGACCAGCACTGTCAGTGGCCGGGATGCGAGCGGCCGGCATCGTGGTGCGACGGGCATCACATCGTCTTCTGGATGCACGGCGGCGGCGATGATCTCGGTAACCTCGTCTTGCTCTGCGCGCGGCACCACTGGAAAGTCCATGAGGGTGGCTGGAAGCTGATCCGCACGGAAGAGGGCAAGATCCTCACGCTCGCGCCGCGAACGGTGTTCGGCCGGCCGAGAGGGCCAGACTAGGGATCGGTGGCGGTCGAGCGGAGGTCACGTCGGTTCTCATCGGAACGGATGGAGCGTGTCGCGCGTCGACTGATGGACGCCTCTCCCCTGTGCGCCTTGGCGACGGTGTCGCCGGGCGGGCGCGCGCACATCAACCACATGTACTTCGCGTGGACCGACCGCTTCGAGGTGATCTGGATCTCGGACGCCGACTCCCTCCACTCGAGAAACCTCGCGCGCAACTCCTCGGCGGCGGTCACGGTCTACGCCTCGAACCAGGTCTGGGGCAGGCCCGATCGCGGCATCCAACTCTTCGGCACCGCCGGTGCGACCGACAGCAGAGACGCGATAAGCGCGTACGGACGGCGCTTCAATGACTTCGACACCGACGCCAACGAGCTGCCCTTCTATCGATTCCGGGCACGCACGGTGAAGCTCTTCGACGAGCGCTCCCTCGCAGCCGGCACCATCGTCAGCGCCCGCGTGACCAGGGGCGGGCTTGCCTGGATCAAGACCGAGGTCTGGACTTAAACCCTCACTGGCGGACGATCGCCGCGGCGCCCTTCCTCAGCACGTACTTCTGGATCTTGCCGGTGGCGGTCTTCGGCAGCTCGTTGACGAACGTCACGCCATGCGGTGCTTTGAAGTGCGCCAGCCGGTCGCGCGTGAACGCGATCAACTCGGCCTCGGTCGCGGAGGCGCCCGGCTTCAGTACGACATACGCGTAAGGCGCCTCTCCCCACTTCTCATGCGGCAGGCCCACGATCGCCGCTTCCTGGACGGCGGGGTGGCGAAGGAGCACGCCCTCGACCTCGATCGACGAGATGTTCTCGCCGCCGCTGATGATCACGTCCTTGATGCGATCTCGGATCTCGACGTAGCCATCGGGGTGGAGGACCGCTGCGTCGCCAGTGTGGAACCAGCCGTCGCCCATCACCTTCTGGGTCGCCTCCTTGTCGTTGTAGTACCCGTGCAGGATCACGTTGCCGCGAAAGACGATCTCGCCCATGGTCTGAGCGTCGGCCGGCACGTCCTTGCCGGCGTCGTCGACG
>DASYQV010000034.1:0-3462 GCA_036005125.1 Vicinamibacterales bacterium | reverse complement strand
GGTGAATATATAGGATCGCTTAGAAAAAGAGCTGTCTTCGCGAGAGGACTGCGAAAAGAGGCCTCCGATGAGTGTTTGGTCTGGCGCCCGCGTGCGTGCGCTCCTGGCGACCGTCACGGTCGCGCTTGTCCCCGCCTCCATCATGAATCACGCCCAGACGACCGTGCCGCCGACGACGGAGTGGCGCACGACGTGGGGCGACCCGGACCTGCAGGGCATCTGGACGACGGATGCCGAAATCCTCGTACCGTTCGAACGTCCCCCAGCATTTGGCGAGAGGGCTGTTCTGAACGACGAGGAACTGGCGAAGCGTGCAGAGAACGCCACAAAACGGGCCCGTGATGACAAGGCCGACCGCGCTCCAGGTCCGTCGTTGAGCACTCCGGCGCATTGGTTCGAGATCGGAAACGGCGTGTCGCTGCGCACGTCCTTCGTTGTCGACCCTCCGAACGGGCGCATGCCGTCGTTGACCGCCGAGGCGGCGAATCGGGTGATCGATCGGAGGCTCGAAACCGGACTGATGGGCGAAGAGGGAACCGCGCCGTTGAACGGTCCGGAGGACACGGGGTTGGCGTCGCGCTGCATCACGCGCGGGGTGCCGGAGACGTGGATTCCGAGCATATACAACAACGGATTCCTGATCCTCCAGACCTCGGACCACGTGGCGATCTTCTACGAGCGGTATCACGAATTTCGCATGATTCCCGTCGACGGACGGCCGCATGTTGGCCAACCCATTCGTCAATGGATCGGGGACTCGCGCGGCCGGTGGGAAGGGAAGACGCTCGTCGTCGATGTGACGAATTTCAGCGACAAGGCCCGCTTCAGGGGATCAGGCGCGACGTTACACGCGGTCGAGCGTTTGACGCGGGTCGATGCGGACACGGTGAATGTCGCCGTCACGGTCGAAGATCCGACGAGGTGGACGAGACCGTGGAGATTCGAGGTCAACGGCAAAAGGGATGCTCGTTACAGAATGTTTGAGATGGCGTGTCATGAGGGGAATTACACGATGAAGCATATGCTCAGCGCCGCTCGCGCGCAGGAAAAACAGCTGCAGAAGACGCGACGCGGACGGTGAGATGTTTTTTGGTCAACGAATCGCGAGTGATGGGAATTGCGAGTACGTAGGCCGGGTCTTCAGACCCGGCGAGTGCCGCATCTAACCAGCCAAGGGGCTCCGCCCCTTGATATCTTCCACCCCAACGCGCCAAAAACGCGCGTTGGGGACCCCGGGCCGGGCAGAGCCCGTCGGCTGGTTAGACCAGCATCTTTTGGCGCGCTTCGCGCGCCTAGCCCGTTATGCGGTCGCACAACGAGTACAAAATTCGCGTTTCGGGCCGCATAACGGGCTAAAGATGCGGCCTACGTACGTCTCGACACGACACTCACGACACGCGCGAACCGCTGCCGCCTTGAAGGCGATCGAAGACCTCAATCAGGTCGGCAACGGTCACGATCCCGGTTGAACTGATTTCGTGGGCATGCAGAAGTGTCGCCCGACGATGCGCGAGAAACAAATACGCGTCGCACAAACCTGCCAGGTCGTACAAGCGGTGCGACGAGACGACGATGACCGCGCCTCGATCGCGTTTGGTTTCGATCGCGGTCGACAGCCACCGGGCTGCATCGGGATCCAGCCCTTCCCACGGCTCGTCGAGCACGAGCAGTCGCAGGTGCTGTCGACCGAAGACGGTCCGGAGCCCGAGCAACTGCCTCGTGCCGCGTGACAACGTGCGGAGGCGGCGGCACTCGGTCGTCACCGCGTCGCCGCTGGCGAGAGTTCCCCAACGCGCCGCCTGCACACTCGCCGGAAGCGTCGATTCACCGCCAAAGTAGCCGACCGGCTCGCGCGTGAGCGCCTGGCGCGGGGGCAGGCCGTCGAGCCGGATTTCACCGTGCGCGGGCGAGAGCAGGCCGACGAGAATACGCAGCAACGTCGTCTTGCCGGCGCCATTCGGCCCCACGACCCCGAGCGCCTGACCGCTCCGCAGCTCGAACGACACGCCGCGGAAGACGTCGTGGCGGCCGTACCGGGCCGCCAGCTCACGTACCATCAGCGCGGCGTCCGTCACTGCGACGCCTCCAACGGGATGTCGGTCCTCACAATCCACCAGATGGCGGCCGCCCACACGACCAGCGCGCTGATGAGCACTGGAACCAGTATCGGCAGGTCAATCAGTTCGATCGGGGTACCGATGAGACTGAACGGGAACAGCAGGAACAGAAACGCGCGGCTCACCAGTGTGCCATCCCCGCGAGCCGCCGCGACCAGCGCCTCCCGCCAGTCAGTCGTCATGGTCACGGCGATCACCATCGTCACGACCCAGAGAACGCCTCCACTCAATCTCGGCAGCGGGACGGTGAGTGCCCAGGCGACGGCCGACACGAGCAGAAGCGCCGCCGCCGAACCGGGAGAGAACGCCCGCGCGTGAACGCCTTCGCTGAGGACAAGTTCGACGAGACCAACGACGACCCAGACGGCAAAACCCGGCAGGGCGGTCAGCGCCCAGTGCGTGAGCACGATCCGGATGCGCGTGCTGCCACCGCTCAGTAGCAGATCGAAATGCCCGCGCCTGGCGGGAACCTGGAATCCGGAGGACGCGGCGAACATCTGCAGGACCAGCACAGGCGTCAACGCGTGAGTGCCCCCCGCGTGATCGAGGCTTACCGTCACGACGCCGAGAACGCCGACAAGCGTCAGACCAAGGAGCAGATAGGGCGAATGCAGCGACACCACGCGAAAGAAGCGGAGTGGCCGAATGGGATCCCACGCGGCGACGGACGGACAGAACCGGGGTTCTGATCGATGCGAGATCTTCTGCATTGCGATTCCGTGATCCGTTGGAGCTGAGGCCATATCAGCCGCGGGTCTAACCAGGCACGGGCTCTGCCCTTGATATCCCGGCAGAGCCGGGGTCCCCACCGCGCACGCTTGCGCGGTGGAGTGGAGAGCCCTCGCCTGGTTAGAGCCAGTGTCTTTTTGGCGCGCTCCGCGCGCCTCGCCCTTTATGCGGTCGCACAACGAGTACAAAATTCGCGTGTGTGGCCGCATAGCGGGCAACGTCCAGTTCTTTCTCGGCCACGATGCGCGCGCGAACGCGGCGCGGAGCTTTGATTGAAGCAACCGATTGAGTAAACGTCGTTCCATAACAGAGAGCGAGTCGCCGCCATTCAGCTGGTATCTAGCTTCGACGAGCCGGCTAACACCGCGTATATGGAGCTGGCGGCGCGTGCTTCTTGACAGCGCCGCGGCTCATCGCGGACGTTAGCCGGCTGATCGAACGTCACTGTTCCGGAGAAAGTCTTCGGATTCGGATCTTGCCGCGCCGAAACACCACGATTGCGCCGCCTGCAAATCCTCGGCGATCTGCGGAAGGTTGTGCACGATGACGGCGCCTTGTTCGGCCGGTCGTCGCGGCGAGCCATGTCGAAAGAGAATCAGTGATGGTCGGGTGAAGC
>DASYQV010000033.1:0-21668 GCA_036005125.1 Vicinamibacterales bacterium | reverse complement strand
GACGCGGAATTCAGCACGACGATGTCCACGCGTCGATTGCGCGCGCGGTTTTCAGCCGAGTCGTTGGCCACGCGCGGGTGGAACTCGCCGTAGCCGGCCGCCGACAGCCGTTCGGGTCCGAAGCCATGGGTCTCGATCAGGAACGCCACCACCGCGCTTGCGCGCGCGGTCGACAGCTCCCAGTTCGAACCGTACCGGGCCGTGTGAATCGGTGTGTCGTCGGTGTGCCCTTCGATGCGGATGGCGTTGCCGAGCGGCCGGAGCGTCCCGGCGATCCGCGCGATGAGCTCGCGTGCCGATGCGGACACCTCGGCGCGGCCGACGTCGAAGGTCGCGCCTTCGGGCAGCGACAGCACGAGACCTCGCGGATCGTCGGACAGCTCGAGCCGTCCGGAGGCGACCGCGTCGGCGAGCTCGTTCGCCAGCTGCGTGCGGATCTCGCCCAGCGTCTTCCCCGTTTTCCCCGTCTCCATCACAACGACCGGATCCGCCACGCGAGGCCGGGCTGAGGCCGCTCCAGCGCCAGCGGGCCCGCCCGAGAGGAGGACACCGTCGCCGGGCAGCGTGTCGAACGCCCTCTGAAGCGACGAGGCCATCGGCGCGAGCTTCTGCGTGTCGACGGTGGAGATGGCGTACATGGTGGTGAAGAACGCGAACAGCAGCGTGATGAAGTCCGCGTACGACACGAGCCATCGCTCGTGGCTCGCGCCTCTCGAGTGCGTCGAAGCACCAGGCGTCACCAGGCGGCGATGGTGGCGTCTGGTCACGCGGGCACCCGAATCGCTTCCGAGGGCTTGGTGGACAGCCGCGCCGCGACGTCGTCGACCCGCAGCCCTGTGCCGGCGAACGCGCGCAGCTTCTGCGCCACCATGCGCGGATGCTGCTGCTGACCGATCGCGGCGATCCCCTCGGCCACGAGCTCGCGGCGCCGCGCCGCGAGCTGACCGCGCTCGCGCAGCCGGCCCGCGATCGGCAGAAAGATCAGATTCGCCGAGCCGACGCCGTACACCGTCGCGACGAACGCAACCGCGATGCCCGACCCGAGCGAGCCCGGCGCGGTCAGATGCTCCATGACCTGGATCAGGCCGAGCACCGCGCCGAGGATGCCGAGCGTGGGCGCGTATCCGGCCGCCGCGTCGAACACGCGCGCCGGCGCGTCATCGTCAGCCGCGCGCATGGCCATCTCGAGGCCAAGCATCTCGCGCAGCGTCTCGGATGACGTGTCGTCGACGGCCAGCGTGAGGCCGGTCCGGAGGAACGGATCCTCGATCGTGTCGATTTCCGAGTCGAGCGCGAGCAGCCCCTTGCGGTGTGCGATGATCGAAAGGCCGACCAGCCTCGCCGTCACAGAGGTCGCGTCGTCGTCGGCCGCCGTAAACGTGGCGGCGGCGGCACGGACGGCTCGCCACACTTCCGCCGGCGAAAAGCTGATGAGGACGGCGCCGAGCGTGCCGCCAAAGACGATGAGCGCCGCGGCGCCCTGGAGGAGCGAGCGCATCGCGCCGCCCTCGATCGCCTGACCGACGAGCACCACGATGATGCCGACCGGCAGCGCAAGGATGGACGCGAGATCCAGACGGCGCCGGCCGTGCCCTGAAGAGCGAGCAGCGGCCATTACGCCACCCCCGCACGCTGCGGCCGTCCAGCCGCCTCGATAATCTGACGCAACGTAGGGTTCTCCGTGCCGGTTCTGGCGAAGAGCTCACGCATCCGCGTGAGATCGTCCGGTGTGTCAACGGTGACGCGCACGTCCGGCCGACAGAGCGGCGCCGGGGCGGTCATCTGTAGAATCCGGAACCGCTGCGTGCCGCGCCGGATGTACGGCGTGACGTGCTCGCGATCCTCGGGGTGTGTTGCAGCCTGAGCCGCATGCCGCAGCGCCGCGGCGGTCATCGCTTCGACGGCGCCCCCGTACGGCAGCCCGTCTTCCCAGACGTAATCGACCGCGTTCGCGCGTAGCGCCCCCAGCAGCCGCCCGGGCCCGCCGATATCGACCGCAGGGTTGTCGCCTGTCGCGCGAATGACGTGATCGAAACCGAACTCGGCGGCCGCGGCTGTATACCGGCCCAGCACGTCGGTGGCATCTCCCCGGAACACGCTCACTCCCATTCGCCTCGCGACGACGGCCAGCGCGTCGTCCTCGGCGTTGGTTGTCGTGGCGAGGACCACCTGGGCGACGCCTGCCGACAGCAGGCGGGCAAGGCAGTGCTCGAGCAGCGTGCGCGAGCCGATGCGCTCGAGCGCCTTGCCGGGCAGCCGCGTCGACGCGAACCTGGCCTGCAGGATGATCCCGTCGCGTGTCCGCATCAGGCCACCTCGCCGATCCGGATGCCGCGCTCGGCGAGCGACGTCATCCGGAGCTGCGAGGCGTCGAGGAACACTGACGCTTCGTAGTTGGTCATCCAGAGGTTGTCCTTGAAGCGGCCAATGGCCGGTTCCACCTCAGAGCCCATCGCCAGCTTGACGAGGAGCTTCGGGAAGTCGGCGCCGGCGGCAATCGTCAGCGGGATGCCGCCGGAGAATCGCGGGTTGATCTCGAAAATCACGGGCTGGCCGTCGCGCATCCGGCACTGGATGTTGATCGGGCCCGCAAAGGTCAGCGCGGCGCACGCGCGCTCGGCAAGCTCGATCAACGCCGCCGACTTCACCGTGCGGCCGCGATCGATGACGCCCGCGCGGATGACCACGCGCTCGCGCGGCACGATCGACAGCGGCTTTCCGTTGAAGTCGCAGAGCACGTCGATCGTGTATTCCGGACCTTCGAGGAACTCCTGCACGACCGGTGTGTCGACGTACTCGCTGAAGAACGCCAGCTCCTTCCGCGTCCGCACCGGAAACGCGGCCACGCCGCCGCGGCCGCCGCGCGGCTTGATGAAGAGCGGCAGCGTCACGTCGGCCGGCAGCTCCGACGGGAGCCAGGACTGCGCGGCCGGTACGCCCTTCGCGATCAGGTGATGGCACGTCGCGTACTTGTCGTTGCAGAGGGCCGCCGTTTCCTCCGGCGAACAGGCCGCGACGGCGCCGATGTCCGCAAAGGCCTGCCGGGACGCGCCGAACACGACCAGCTCGTCGTCGATGGTCGGCACGACGAGGCGTACGCGCTCGGCCTGGCAGATGGCCACGAGCTCGTCGATGTACGACGGATCCGTGGCAAGCGGCACGCGGTACGCCCGGCCGCCGAAATGGACGGCCGGCGAGAGCGGGTTGACGTCCGTGACGATCACGGTGCCGGGAACGCCGAGGCTCCTGAGGGCAGTCTTGAACGCCTGCACGAGCGGCACGCGGCGCGACGCGGCGGTGATCAGCACGTTGGTCGGTGTCATGTGGTGCTCGAGACCGCCACGTCAGCGGGAGAGAATGCCGCGCCCGCCGCAATATCGCGCGTCAGCGTGAAACCAATCAGCGTGTGGAGCTCCGATGGAGCCATGGTGGAGGCGGGCCGCAGCGCCACGACGTCGCCTCGGGTGACGACCTCTCCAGCGCGAAGCGGTCGCGCAGCGTAGAGACCGCGGCGGCTGGCAGTCACGTTCACGGCCTCGGCGCGCTGGCACACCTTGACGCCGGTGCCCAGGCCGAGACGGACCTGATCCATCGCCTGCACAATCGCCTTGAGCTCCGAAGGCGTGCTGGAGACGGCGCGATCGATAGCGGTCTGGTCGTTCTCGAGCACGAGATGGCGCTCGTAGATCACGGCGCCGAGCGCGACGGCGGCGGCGGCCGAAGCCAGGCCGCTCCCGTGATCGGAGAGACCGGTGGGCAGACCGAAGGCGTCCGCCAGTGTCTTGATGGCGCGCAGGTTCTGCGATTCGAGCGGCGCCGGGTACGCGGACACGCACTGCAGCACCGCGATCTGATCGGCGCCGCCCCTGCGGGCGACGCGCAGCGCGCGGCCGACCTCTTCGAGATTGCTCATGCCCGACGAGATCACCATCGGACGGCCAGTGTCGGCGACCGCGGTTATCAGGCCGTCGTAGGTCACGTCACCGCTCGCGATCTTGTACGCGTCGAACTGCAGCGACTGCAGGGTGGGAACGACCTCCTCGGCGAACGGGGTCGTCATGACGGCGAGACCGTGCCTGCGGGCGCGCGCAATCACGGTGCGGTGCGCGTCCCAATCGAGCTCGAACGTGCTGAAGAATTCCTGGAGCGAGGCCGCCTTGACGTGCGCCGGCGCGGGGCACATCGGCGCGACGAGGCGGTTGGCCACGAGCGTCTGCAGCTTGATGGCGCTCGCGCCCGCAGTCGCTGCCGCGTCCACGAGCTCCACCGCCCGGGCGACCGAGCCGCCATGATTCAGCCCGATCTCCGCGATGACGAACACCGGTGATGCCGCGCCGATGCGCCGGCCGCCGATTTCACGCAACATGTGCGGTCACCATTTCCACGAGCGCAGCGGCGCGCGCGGGCACGTCGGCCACCATGTGCACGACGGCGTCGGCTTCTGCATCGGCCGCGGGCTTCACGCCCGGACGCGCCACGCGAATCGTCCTGATGCCGAGCGCGCGGGCGCCCTGGATATCGTTGCGCGGATCGTCGCCCACGCACACGCACTGGTCCGCCGGGATCCCGAGACGGCGGAGCACTTCGAGGAAGGGCCCGCGGGCGGGCTTGCCGCCTTCGGCGTACTCTTCCGCATACACGATGTGGTCGACGAGCGCACGGAGGCCGAGCGCGCGAATCTTGGCGGCCTGCACGTGCGGCAGCCCGTTCGTCAGGATGGCGATGCGCCATCCCTCGGCGCGCAGCGCCTGGAGCATCGCGACAGCCCCGTGCGAAGGCCACAGGTTCGGGAGATGCGAGCGGAACACCTGCACGAGCCCGGGCAGCGCTTCGGTGGGCAGCGAGTGACGCTGGCACAGCTCCTGGAATTCCATGCCGCGGCGGCCGCGTGTGGTCGCGTGGAACAGCGTCGCAAACGCCGCGTCGGCCGGGATGCCCCAGGCCTGCTCCACGTGCCGCGACACGGCCGCCATCCCGCTGTGGATGAAGCGTTCCCTGGGATACAGCGTGTCGTCGAGGTCGAAGATAATTCCGTGCATCGTACGGTCCCGGTTCCTCTCTCGTTGTCGTAGTAGCAGGTATCTGCGTCGCGCTCTCAGCGCGCGTAGGCTTGTGTACGTAGGCCGCATCTTTAGATGCGGCTCGCCTGGGCCGGGTCTAAAGACCCGGCCTACGTACGTTTGCCTAATTCCGTCGATTGGCCTCGGCAACCCGCGCGATCGCGGCGGCGACGCGCAGCGCGCCCTTGCCGTCCACGAGCTGGCGCGCCTTGCGCGCCAGCCGGCGGCGCAGCGCCGCGTCCGCCAGCAGCGCGAGCGCGTCCGTTGCAACCGTCTCGGGCCGCACATCCTCGTGCTCGGCGACGCCGAGCGCGGCGCCACGGTTCACGAACGCTGCCACGGTCGGGCGCTGTGCGTCGACGACGGGCACCCCGACGGTGGCCACACCTGACGCGCAGGCCTCGTACAGCGAGACCCCGCCACCGACGACCGCGACATCAGCGCGCACGAGCTCGTGGACCAGGCCGCGGCGCGGTCCGACCCAGGTGACGTGCGGCTGGCGCGGTGCCGACGGCGCGAGGAATCCTCCCGCAATCCGCACGTCGACGCGCGGTTCCATTCCGACGAGCACGTGGGCAATCTCACGGGCCAGTTCCGTGCGCGGTCCACCGCCGAGCGCGATCAGCACCTGCGGCATGCGCGGCTCCTGCGCGCGGTGCAGGTTCGCATCGAGTGTCTGGTCGTCGGCCTCGCGCGAGAAGACCGGGTCGAGCACCGCGTACCGCGGGCCGGTCAGAAGCTCGCCGCGACCCGCCGCCGGCCACAGCGTGACGCTGCCATCGACGATGAGATCCGCGTCGAGGCACCCGAGTCCGAGGTCGTGGACGCTCACCACCACACACCCGGCGCGCCGCGCGGCGTCAATCCACCGCTTCGCGTCGCCCGCAATCGGGTCGTCGACGACGAGCACATCGGGCCGCAGCGCGCCAATCAGCTTCGAGGCCGGCCCGCGCACGACGTCGCAGCCGAGCGAGACTGCCGTGTGCACGGCGTCCGAGGTGCCACGAAGCGCAATGAGCGGCCGCACGCCGAGGGCGCGCGCCAGGGAGCGGCAGCGTACGAGGTGCCCGAATCCCCGCCGTGCCCCTGCCGGAGCGCGGAACAGCACACGAAGGTCAGCGCAGGACTTCATGGACCGCCTCGATGACACGATCGACTGCCGAGGCCGGCATGGCGGCCGAAAGCGGCAGTGACAGCGTGGTGTCGGACACGGCTTCCGCCACCGGGAACATTCCGCGGCGCAGGCCGAATCGCTCCTCGTAATAGGGATGAAGGTGCAGCGCTCGAAAATGAATGCTGGTCGACACGCCGCGATTGCGCAGCCGTGTCTGGAGGGTGTCGCGGGACATGCCCGTCGCCGCTTCGTCGACGAGCACCGTATAGAGGTGCCTGGCGTGCACGCTTCCGGCGTCGACGGGCGTCGGCAACCGCAGCGGGAGGTCCGCGAACCCGGCGTCATACTGCGCCCAGATTGCGGACCGTCTCCCGTGCAGCTCGGTCAGGCGCGCGAGCTGGTGCAGCCCGATCGCAGCCTGAATGTCCATCATGTTGTACTTGAACCCCGGCATGACGACGTCGTACTGCGCGGTGGCGCCCGGCGCGTAGCGGGCCCACGCGTCATGGCTCATGCCGTGCAGCGACGCGACCCGCATGAACGCGGCGGCGTCTTCGTCGTCAGTCGTCACCATGCCACCCTCGCCGGTGGTGAGGTTCTTCGTCGCGTAAAAACTGAAACAGGTGAAGTCGCCGATCGAGCCCACCTTGCGCCCCTCGGCGACGCCCTCCACGCAGTGGGCCGCGTCCTCGATGAGCCGCAGACCGTGCGTGCGGGCCAGAGCCTCGAACGCGCCCATGTCGGCCGGGTTCCCGGCGTAGTGCACCGGCACGATCGCTCTGGTGCGCCGCGTGACCGCGTCCCCGGCCGCGAGCGGATCCAGGTTGAGCGAAATCGGATCGATGTCCGCGAATACCGGCGTGGCGCCCGTATGGATCACCACGTTCGCGGTGGCGCAGAACGTCAGCGGCGTCGTGATGACCTCGTCGCCTGCCCCGACCTTCGATGCCAATAACGACAGGTGCAGGGCCGCCGTACACGAGTTCACCGCGACGGCATGCGCGGCGCCCACATAGTCGGCGAACGCCCGCTCGAACTGCTTGACGCGCGGCCCGGTGGACAGCCAGCCGGATTCCAGCGTCGCCACGACCTCCGCGATTTCCCGCTCTCCGATGGCGGGCGGCGCAAACGACACCCCGGGCGCGGCGGCGGCAGTCTGTGCCCGCAGCGGTATCCCCGCCGTGTCCGTGGACGTTCGCGGTGTCATGGGTCAGCCGCCGAATTTGCAACCCGAATACCGAGCCGGTTCACCGGCGCTCGGTACTCAATCGGCAGATTCCGCAGGAAATTCGATCTCAGCGCGGAGGGCCGGGTGACGGCGCTCCGTCACCGGGGCCGGCGAGCCGACGGGAAGGCTCAGGGCCTAGCTGGTTATGCGGCCCGAAACGCGAATTTTGTACGCGTTGTGCGACCGCATAACGGGCTAGGCGCGCGAAACGCGCCAAAAGATGCTGGTCTAACCAGCCGAGGGGCTCGGCCCGGTCCGGGGTCCCCAACGCGCGTTTTTGGCTCGTTGGGGTGGAAGATATCAAGGGGCGGAGCCCCTTGGCTGGTTAGAGCTCGGGTCCGACCGCGCGGGTTCGACAGGACCCGCGCAACAGGCCTGAAGCGCTGAGTCTTGAGCCTTAAGCCGGGCCATTAAAGAACCCGTCGGGGTGCCCGATTACCTCCCTGACTCGAACGGCGGCAGGGAAGCCGCCGACGGTTCGCAAGGAAGCGAACCCGACTTTCACGGAGGAAAAGGACAATGGCTTCATTCTCAGTTGTCAGCAATATCGCCTCGGCCAGCGCCCAGGCGAATCTGAGCGGCACCAACCTCGGACTCAACAAAGCGCTCACCCGCCTGTCCAGCGGTTACCGGATCAACACGGCGGGCGACGACGCGGCCGGCCTCGCGCTCGCCAACGCAAACCGCAACAAGGTCATGGTGCTCGACCAGGGCGTCCGCAACGCCAACGACGGCTTGTCGCAGCTCCAGATCAAGGACGGCGCGCTCAACAACATCTCCTCGCTGCTCGATCGTCTCGCCACGCTGGCGACGCAGGGGGCCTCGGCCGCCGGCGGCATCGACATCAGCAAGCTGTCCAGCGAGTTCAACACCCTGACGTCGGAAATCGACCGTGAGGCGGCGGTGGCCGGCATGACGGCGAGCGCGAGCTTCTCGGTATTCGTCAGCGCCGAGTCGACGGTCGGCAACGGCGCCGTGTCGGGAACGATTGGCGCGGTCGAGGTCGCGGACCTCGGGATCACCCAGTTGACCTTCACGTCGGTCGCCCAGGCCCAGACGGCACTGTCGCAGGTGCAGGCCGCGATCAGCTCTCTCGGCACCGTGCAGGGCACCATCGGTACGCTGCAGAACCGGCTGCAGTTCGCCATCAGCCTGGCGCAGTCGCAGCAGGTGAATACGAAAGCGGCAGAGAGCCGGATCCGCGACGCGAACATCGCGGAGGAATCGGCCAACATGACGCGCTACAACATCCTGACGCAGAGCGGCATCGCGGCGCTGGCGCAGGCGAACCAGACCAGCTCCTCTGTCCTGGCGCTGCTCCGGTAAACTTAGCCCCCGGCGGGTCCGGTTATAGGCCGGACCCGCCGGGACAACACTTCCGGCAGTAACCGAGCGGCCGCAATTCTCGCCGACGGACCTCCCTGAACTCCCTGTAAATCCCCTATTCAAGTGAGCTCCGGGTCCAGGCTCGAGGTCGGCCCGCAGCTCGATTCCCTCGAAACAGGCCAGAAATCTTCACGCCTGCAGACCGCAGCCTGTAGCCCGAGCCCGGCATTAAAGAACCTGGCCGGGGGTCCGATTACCTCCGTGACATCCAGAACGGCGGCAAGGACGCCGCCGACGGTTCGCAGGGAAGCGAACCGACTTTCACGGAGGAAAAGACAATGGCTTCGTTTTCAGTTGTCAGCAATATTGCCTCGGCCAACGCCCAGGCGAACCTGCACGGAACCAACCTCGGACTCAACAAAGCGCTCACCCGCCTGTCCAGCGGTTACCGGATCAACACGGCGGGCGACGACGCGGCCGGCCTCGCGCTCGCCAATGCGAACCGCAACAAGGTCCAGGTGCTCGACCAGGGCGTCCGCAACGCCAACGACGGCTTGTCGCAGCTCCAGATCAAGGACGGCGCGCTCAACAACATCTCCTCGCTACTCGATCGTCTCGCCACGCTGGCGACGCAGGGGGCCTCGGCCGCCGGCGGCATCGACATCAGCAAGCTGTCCGGCGAGTTCAACACCCTGACGTCGGAAATCGACCGTGAGGCGGCGGTGGCCGGCATGACGGCGAGCGCGAGCTTCTCGGTGTTCGTCAGCGCCGAGTCGACGGTCGCCAACGGCTCCGTGTCGGGAACGATTGGCGCGGTCCAGGTCACGGACCTCGGGATCAGCCAGGTGACGTTCACGACGGTCGCCCAGGCCCAGACGGCACTGTCGCAGGTGCAGGCCGCGATCAGCACTCTCGGCAGCGTGCAGAACACCATCGGTACGTTGCAGAACCGGCTGCAGTTCGCCATCAGCCTGGCGCAGTCGCAGCAGGTGAATACGAAAGCTGCAGAGAGCCGGATCCGCGACGCGAACATCGCGGAGGAATCGGCCAACATGACGCGGTACAACATCCTGACGCAGAGCGGCATCGCGGCGCTGGCGCAGGCGAACCAGACCAGTGCCTCTGTCCTGGCGCTGCTCCGGTAAAGTTAGCCCCCGGCGGGTCCGGTATAGGCCGGACCCGCCGGGACAACGGCTTCGGTAGTAGCCGAGCTGGCGCGATTCTCGCTTAAGGGAAGGCTGCCATGGGATCTCCCATAACACTCAGTGGCTTCAACAAGATCGACTTCAACATGATCCTCTCCGCCGTGATGGAGCAGGAGCGTGCGCCGATCCGGACGTTGGAAGCCCAGAAAAAGACGTACGAAACGCAAAACACGGCGTTCGGGACCTTTGCGGGCAAGCTGGCCACGCTGGAGACCGCGGTCAAGAACCTCGCCGACGTGTCATCGCTCGCGAAGCTGACCGCGACGAGCTCCGACACCACGGCTGTCGGAGTCTCGACCACCTCTGGCACCGTTTCCGGCACCTACGACGTGGTCGTGAACGAGCTCGCCAAGGCTCAGGTGACAACGTCGACGAGCACGTATGCGAGCCTGGACGACGTGGTCGCCACGAGCGGTACGCTCTCGCTGTTGAAGTCGGGAAATCCCCCGGTCGACATCGTCATCACGGGAAGCATGTCGGTCAAGCAGCTGGCCGACGCGATTAACGCGAACTCCAACGCGCCGGTGGCCGCCAGCGTCGTGCAGGCCGCGCCGGGTCAGTATCGGCTGGTGCTGACGGGCAAGTCGACCGGAACGGCGAACGCGTTTACGATGACGAGCAGCCTGTCGGGTGGCAATGGCCTGACGTTCGCCGACACTGACTCCGACGGCGTGTACGGCGACTCGGCCGTCGACAACTCGCAGAACGCGATTAATGCGAGCGCGACGGTCAACGGTGTGGCGATCTCGAGCTCGACGAACACGATTACGGACGCCGCTCCGGGCGTCACGCTGACGCTGCTCAAGAAGGATCCGACCAGGACGATTTCTGTGACCGCCTCACGCGATAACAGCGCCGCCGAGGACCTGGTGAATGCGTTCGCGAAGGCGTACAACGACGTCGTCGGCTTCGTGAAGGACCAGACGGCAGCGGCGGCCAACGGCAGGCCGAGCATCGGGCGTGACTCCGTTGTCCGTGGCTTCCAACAGGCCCTCGGGTCGAAGTTGAGTGCCGAGTACACCGTGGGCGGCACGTTCACGCGTCTCGCGACGATTGGCGTGGAATTCGACGTCAACGGCAAGCTCACGCTCAACAAGACGGTGTTCGAGAACGCGCTCGCATCCAATCAGGGCGACGTCCAGAAGCTCTTGTCGGGCACCGATGGGACAGGCGGCGCTTTCGGCACGATCAAAGCGCTGGTCAAGGAGTACACACAGTCCGGCGGCCAGGTGGGCGGTGCCCAGAACCGCTTGAACGATCAGGTGAAGAACCTGCGCAACCGGCTCGACGCGCTCGAGGACCAGCTTGCGGTCCGTCGCGAGGCGCTCCAGAAGCAATTCATCGCGTCCGACATGTTGATGTCGCAGTTGAACAGCCAGGGCTCGTCGCTCTCGCAGCTCGGAGGCCAGTACCGCCTGTTCTAATCAGTGGAATGGTTGGGTGGTTCGTGGCGGGTCGTGACAAACCAGCCACGAATCGCCAATCAGGAACACCCACGAACCACCAATCACCAAACAGCAGCCCCGACAGGAGATGTATTCGTGATGCCCATGCCCCGCGGCGCCGAGGCATACCGACGCGTTGAAGCCGAATCCCGCTCGCCCATGGAGCTTGTCGTGATGCTTTATGACGGCGCGCTGAGATTTCTCGCAGCAGCCCGCGAGGCACACGGCCGGCGCGATCTCATCGCGCGCGGCAACGCGCTGTCCCGCGCGCTGGCCATCATCGCGGAGCTCCAGAGCACGCTCAACCTCAAAGAAGGTGGCGCGATCGCGGCGGAGCTGGATCGCCTGTACAGCTACATCACCTGGCGCCTCATGGACGTCAACGTGAAGCAGGATGGGACGGCCCTGGACGAGGCGCACAAGCTCCTTTCAACGCTGTCCGATGCATGGGCACAGACGGCCAATCGCGTTCCGCAGGGCGCGGCGTGAGGCTCTCCGAGCTCGCACCGCTCGTCGATCAGTACCGCGCGGGCCTCGAGGCCGAGATGACGCTGCTCCACCGCCTCGAGGCGCTGGCGGCGCAGCAGCGCGTTGCGAGCGAGGCGGGCGACTACGGGCGGATGACCAGACTGGGCGACGAGCGCGACGCCGTGATGTCGAGCCTCGTGACCGTCGAGCACGGGCTCAAGCCGATCCGGCTCGCGCTGGCCGAGGCCCGCGACCAGCTCGCCGAGGTCGTCGAATTTCAGGAAGTGACCGCGCTCCATCGGAACGCGGCGCAGCTCGTCACCGCGATCCTCGCATCGGACCGGCATTCGAGGGCAGCGCTCCAGAAAGCGGAGATCGCCAGACGCTTTGCCGCGCAGACGATCGAGCAGGGTGAGAACACGCTCGCCGCGTACCGCCGCGTCGTTGCCCCTCCGTTCGCCAACGCGGCGCTGGTGAATCGCAAAGGCTGACCAAGCCGGCAGCTGGCAGCGGGCAGCTGGCAGCCAAGAACTCCTGACGTCACCACCGCCCGCCACAAGTAGCTCCTTCCACTGCCTACTGCCTGCTGCCTGCTGTGGCTGGCATCGGTCTGGCACAAGACATCGGGTTGACACGGTCGAAGCGGACGTTCGCCTCGAAAATGGGGCCGCACGGGAACCGCCGCCGGCGGCCGTCCGGTCGACGTGTCGACGAACCGACCTCCAGAACGATGCCTAAGACGCCAACGCTCAGCCTCTGCATGATCGCGAAGAACGAAGAGGCCCATCTTTCCCGTTGCCTCGAGTCGGTGCGCGGCCTCGTCGACGAGATCGTGTTCGTCGACACCGGCAGCACGGACCGGACGGTAGAGATCGCACGATCGTTCGATGCGCGGATCTTCCACTTCGCCTGGCAGGACGATTTCAGCCTGGCTCGAAACGTCAGCCTCGAGCAGGCCACCGGCGAATGGATTCTGGTGCTCGACGCCGACGAGTCGATAGCGGCGCGCGATCACGCGAGAATCCGGGAGCTGCTGCGGCGAGAGGATCTCAACGCGTTCATCGTGTTTCAACGCCACTACCTGACGTCCACGGTTGTGGGCTGGCAGCCGGGTCCGGGCGGGTACGACGAAGGAAAGCCGTACCCGGGCTTCCTGGACGTCGACTGCAGGCGCCTGTTCCGGAATCGTCCGTGGCTTCGGTTCCAGCACCCGGTTCACGAAGAGCTGCTCTCGACAGATCCTTCACATCCGCTGGCACAGATCCACGGCGACTGGGTCATCCATCACTTCGGCAAACTGGCCAGCCAGGATCTGATACGCGCGAAGGGAGAGGCTTACCTGCGAATCGGTGTGAAGAAGGCCGAGGACCGGCCACGAGATCCGCTGGCGCACTTCGAGCTGGGGATCCAGTATTCCGAACTCGACAAGCCGGCCGAGGCGCTCGCCTCCTTCGAACGGGTGATGGCGCTGTCGCCGGGATACCGGGATGCGCAGCTCCGAATCGCCCTCGCTCACGCGCGTCTCGGACAGCATGAGAGCGCCTTGCGCGCGTTGCGCCAGGCGAAACAGGCGCTGCCGCAGCTTGCCGCGGCAGTCGCGCTCGAAGAGGGCAATTCCTATCGTGCCCTCGGCGACGATGCGGCGGCCGAACGGGCGTTCCGCCGGGCCTTGGCCCGCAATCCGGCGTTCGCAGTCGCCAGTTTCAATCTCGCGCTGCTGTATCAGAGCCAGAACCGCCTCGCGGAGGCGCTCACGTGCCTCGATCGCGGCCTGGACGAGTGCCCGGGACACGTCGAGCTGCGATCGCTCCGTGCGTATATCCGCCGTGCCGCAGGCGATGATGCGGGCGCGCTTCGCGATCTGGAGCACCTCGGATCGCACGGCGGCGCGCTCCGTCTGCGTGCGCGAATTCTCGCCCAGCAGCGCCGGTTCCATGAGGCGCGGGCATGCCTTGCCGAACTTGGCGACGCGTCGGACGCGGAGCTCGCAGGCCTGCGTGGCGCCGTCGCGCTCGGCCTTGGCGAGTTCGCCGAGGCCGTTGCCCGGTTGCGCCAGAGTCTCGAGGCGCAGGCGAGCCCCGAGGCTGCGCTCAATCTATCGACCGCGCTCGAGGCGCAGGGGGATCGCGCCGGCGCTCTGGAAGCGGCAGCCGAGGCGCTCCGTCTTGCGCCCGATGCGCCGGTCGTGCGTACCAGGGTCAAGCATTGTGCGGCGGATACGTTCCGCCACCGCCTCGCCACACGCGATTCCACCGCGTTGACGATCTTTTTCTACCAGCCCCACAGCATCGCGTTCGACGGGCGCACGCCGCGCACGCGCGGCCTTGGCGGCACCGAGAGCGCCATCGTCTATCTTGCCGAAGGGCTCGCGCGGCTCGGGCACCGCGTCGTGGTTTTCAACAGCTGCGACGAGCCGGCCCAGGTCAACGCCGTCGAGTACGCGCGATGGGAGACGCTGCCGGTGCGCTCGGTGGCCGATCGGCCGGAGGTGCTGGTCGGAGTCCGTTTCTGGCAGTTGATCGGACAGGTGCGGCTGGCACCATTGCAGATCTTCTGGACGGGCGACGCGTTCGACCAGCCGTTCCTCGAACAGCTCGCCGAACCGGGCGCGCGCGCCGAGATTGATTTCTTCATGCTTCAGAGCGACTGGCAGGAGCAGACTTTCCAGGCGCGTCATCGCGTGCCGGCGTGGCAAATCGGGCGGACCCGGCTTGGCGCCGCCGCCTCCGCATCGGAGCCGCCGGTCCGGCCCGCCGCCACAGCCACTCGCGCGCGGCGGCTTGCGTACGCGAGCACGCCGTTCCGCGGTCTCGATGTCCTGCTCGACGTCTTCCCGAAGATTCGCGCCGCGTGTCCTGATGCCGAGCTCGACGTCTTCAGCAGCATGCGTGTGTACGGCGTCGCTGAAGCCGACGACCGGAAACAGTACGGGGCGCTGTACAAGAAGGCCGAACAGCCCGGTGTGAACCTGATCGGATCGGTGCCGCAGCTCGAGCTGGCCCGTCGGCTCCAGGAGTCGCGGCTCCTCGCGTACCCGAACCACTACGCGGAAACCTTCTGCATCGCCGCAGTGGAGGCGCAGGCTGCTGGGTGCGGGGTTATCACGTCTCAACTGGGAGCGCTCCCCGAAACAGTTGGAGATGCCGGCGTCTGCCTACCGGGCGATCCGCAAAACGCTTCGTACCGACAGGCGTTCATTGACGCGTGTGTCGAGCTGCTGACCGATGACGAGCGATGGTCGGCGATGAGCGAGCGGGCACTTGCACGAGCCTCCAGCTATACGTGGTCAGTCATCGCCGAAGGATGGAACAGGTTCTGCCGGGCCGCCTTGACGACCGAACCGGCGGTGCTCGAACGAGTCGCCGTTCATCTGGCTGCGGGCCGCGAAGGGCTGGCTCAGCGGATGCTGCAGCGGGAAAAATGCCCGGCTGGCGTTTCCTCCGAGGCGTGGGACGCGCTCGAGAGATTCGTCGCGTGGCGTGTGTCGGGCGGTGAGGCGCCCTCGCAGGAGACGCTGCGGTCCATCGCCCTGCATTTCCGGTCGCTCCGACGCAGCGAGTTGATGGAGTCGCCGGCCCTGGCAGTAAGCAGTAGGCAGTAGGCTGTAGGCAGCGCTTCGGGAAGTACTTTAGGGTCTGCCTACTGCCTACTGCCTACTTAATATAATCACTCCGTGTCCCCGCCGTCGCGGCCGCTCCTGATGACGTTGGCGACGATATTCGCCATCGCCACCGCGCTGTACAGCGCTGTTTGGATGTACTACATCCGCCACGGTCCCTCGACAGTGTTCGGCGCCTACCCCGACTACTCCCCATCGACTCGCTCGCTCCAGATTCTCAGCGTGGACGGCGACAGCGCTGCCGAACGGGCAGGACTACAGCCCGGGGACCGGATCGTCGCGATCAATGGGCACCGCCTCGACACGCTGGTTCCCTACTACGACGCGATATCGCGAGGACTGCCCGGCGATGTGCTGACGCTCGACGTGGAGCGGGCGGAATCGAGCAGGCCTCGTCGCGTGCAGGTCGTCCTCGAGCCGAGGGTCAGGCAGCCTCTGACGCCCGCACAGACGATTGCCAACGAGATTCTCGGGGCCTATCCGCTGCTGTTTCTCATCGTCGGTCTGGTGGTCCTGCTTCAGCGGCGAGAGGATCCCAACGCCTGGCTCCTGGCGCTCCTCTTTGCCGGCTTCATTGCCTCGGCGCCGCTCTTGGAAGGGCGACTTCATCCCCTGTTGCGAGGACCGGCACTTTTCTACTGGTTGATCTTCGCCGCGACGATGCCCGCGCTTTTTTATTTCTTCTTTGCAGTGTTTCCGGTGTCCTCGCCGCTCGACCGCCGCGTGCCGTGGCTCAAGTGGCTGCTGCTCGTCGCGGGTGCCGCCGTGGCCGTGCCGCTGGCTGTCTGGACGTTGAGTGTGGGGCACGCGACGCCGGTGTGGATCATCAGGGAACGTTTCCACGATCGCATCTCGTTCGGGCTCGTCCGCCTCTACAATCTAAGCGCATTCGGGCTCGGGCTCGCATCGCTCGTATGGAACCGGGTAAGCGCGCCGAGCGCCGAGGTGCGTCGCAAGATCAACGTCATCGTCTGGGGCGCGGTGCTGGCCACGTTGCCGATCATCATCGTGCAGGTCGTGGCGAATAACGTCGGCAAGCCGTACTACGAATTCCCCGCTTGGGTCTGGCAGCCCGCCGTTGTGGCGCTCTTCCTTCTCCCGCTCTCGTTCGCGTATGCGGTGGTCAAGCACCGGGTCCTGGAGATTCCGGTGCTGCTCAAGCGAAGCGCCCGCTACGTGCTGGTGCTGCGCGGGGTGCTCGTCCTCATCGTGCTCGAGAGTACCGCCGCGGCGCTGATTTTTGCTGTATCCGTGCCGCGCGTGCTGCGCTTCGGATCCCAGCTCGCCCTTCCCGCAGGGCTCTTCGTCGGCGTCGCGTTCGGGATCGTGCTGGCGTGGACCGGTGCGCAGACGCAGCGGCGCGTCACCCGCCGAATCGACCGTGCCTTTTTCCGCAGCGCGTACGATGCGCGTCAGATTCTCGAGGACGTCGCGACACGGACGCGCGAAGCGGCGAGCCGCGAGGAACTGGCGGCGCTCCTCGAACCGCATCTGAGGCAAGCCCTCCATCCGCGGTCGCTCGCCATCTATCTCGAAACCGGCGATGGTCACCTTGGAGCCGTGCGTGGTGACGTTCCACGTCAGATTCGGACCGTGCGGGCCAACCTGCCGGCGATCGTCGAGGCGGCGCGTCGTGGACAGCCATGGGATGTCGCCGCTGAGCCGTCGCCTCACATCGACCTTTCGGTGTTCAGACCCCTCGAACCCGAGTGCCTCGTGCCGATGCTCGGTCGCGGACGACGGCTGGTCGGGCTGCTGATATTGGGGCCTCGACTTTCAGAGGAGCCCTATTCGAGCGAGGACAAGCGGCTGCTGGCGTCGATCTCGAGCCAGGCGGGCGTCTCGCTCGAAAACATTGCGCTCGCCGAGCGAATGGCGGAACGGCTCGAAGCGGAGCGGCGCGCCGCGCGCGACATGGACATTGCCAGGGAAGTGCAGCGCAAGCTCTTCCCCCAGAGAACGCCGCCACTCGTCACCCTCGAGTACGCCGGTGCCTGCATCCAGGCCCGCGCGGTGGGCGGCGACTACTATGACTTCCTCGATCTCGGCGCCGGACGTGTCGGGTTCGTGCTGGCCGACATCTCCGGAAAAGGAATCTCGGCGGCGCTCCTGATGGCCAACCTGCAGGCCAACCTCCGCAGCCAGTACGCGCTGGCGCTCGACGACCTGGCAGGGCTCCTTCGATCGGTCAATCATCTCCTGTACGAATCAACCGCCCCCAATCACTACGCGACGTTGTTCTTCGCGACCTACGATGACGCCACGCGACGGTTGCGGTACGCTAACTGCGGGCACAACCCTCCGATGTTGCTGCGAGCGAATGGCAGGATCGATCGCCTGCCGCCCACGGCAGCCGTTATCGGGCTGTTCGACGAGTGGACGTGCACCGTCGCCGAGACGCGAATAGAACCCGGCGACACGCTCGTGATTTTCACCGACGGCGTCACCGAAGCCATGCGTGGCGAGGACGAGGAGTTTGGAGAGGAGCGGCTGTTCGAGACGATCCGGACGCACGCGGACGCCCCCTCGTCGGTTCTGTTGAGCGCCACGGTCGCGGCCGTCAAAGCGTTCAGCGGCAGCTCCCAGAGTGACGACCTGACGCTGGTCATCGCGCGCGGCCGATCATGAGATCGCGAAGCCGGCAGAGAACACGGGGACGATTTCACGCGGAGATCGCAAAGGAGCCGGGACTTTTTCTATGCATTCTCCCGCTCCTGAGATTTTGACGTTTAACGCTCACCGTTCTCAGATCCTCTGCACTGGGTTCCCCGCGTGAGGTCGTCCCAGCGTTCTCCGCTTCCTCTGCGGGCCACTGGGTCGCACAGGGAAGGCTTCGCAGCAAATCCGCGATTCCGTGAGATGATTCCCTGTTCATCCGTTATGCGGCTACCAACAAGGACTTTGTACTCGTTGTGTGACCGCATAACGGACTAGGCGCGCGAAGCGCGCCAAAAAGACCCAGGCGCGCGAAGCGCGCCAAAAAGACCCAGGCGCGCGAAGCGCGCCAAAAAGACACTGCGCCAACCAGTCAAGGGCTGAGGGGTATCAAGCGCAGAGCCCTTGACTGGTTAGTCGGGAGTGGAGAATCCGATGTCGGATGTCTTTGTCGATGGCGCCCGCCGCGCGCTCGGAAATACTCCCAACACATGGGGAGAGCTCCTCGAGACGCTGGATGCCGACCTCGGAGGCCGGGGCGTGCTGCTGGCTGCCGTCCGATTTGACGGCGTCGAGGAGCCCGCGTTTCGCGAGCCGTCGGTGACCGCGCGCGCGCTCACAACAATTCAACGCGTGGACGTCGAGACCGCCACGCCGGACGCGCTCCTCCGGCAGTCTCTCACCGAAGCTGCCGTGGCGCTGGCGCAGGTCGCCGACGAGGTAACGCGGGTGTCGACGCTGTTCCGCGGGAACGACCTGGCTGCCGCCAATCAGGGGCTGGCGCGTCTATCGGGTGACCTTCACACCTTTGCCGCACTCGTGACGACGCTGCGCGGTCCGTTGGGAATTGCAGTGGAGCGTCTGACGATTGACGGCGTCCCACCCGACGAGCAGATGGAGCGCCTCGGTGCGTGGCTCGAGTCGCTGGTCAGCGCGCAAAGCAGCCAGGACTGGCTCACCGTCGCCGACGTCCTCGAATACGACATCGAGCCCATCTTGCGGGCCTGGCGGACGCGGCTCGAGGAACTCACACACGAGTCTCAAGGTCGATCCTCGTAGCCGCGGGTCTGAAGACCGCGGCTGCATGCCGCAAATGAATCCGTGCAGGTGCGGATCTGCAGGTCCGCGCGTTGCGGAGCGCTCGAGAGATTCTGTCAGCCCTTGGCCAGGAGAGCGCCGATCACAGCGACAAGCGTGGTGATCTCGAGGCCCAGGAGCCATTGAAAGTGTCGGGACAGCTTGTCATCCAGAACGTCGAGTCGCCGGTCGACTGCTTCGAATCGTCGGTCGATCGCCTCGAATCGTCGGTCAATCGCCTCGAACCGATGATCCACGCGCTGTTCGAACTGCGCGATGGTCTCTCGCAGCCCGACGAACTCCTCCACTTTCCCCTCCAGATAGGCAACCCGCTCTTCCAGCGTCGCCATCGCACCGCCTCCTCAGCATACCGTCGTCGCCGGCGTATGTTCAAATTCGTTTCGCCGGTAATGAAGGCATGATTGGTGCCGGAGCAAATGGTTCCGAAAAACGTGGTCAGCGAGGGCGGTGCAGGCAGTTTCCTCATCGCTGCCGGGTTTCCTGTGCTGCAGTTTTTCCGCATTAGCCCTCTGCCGGGATATCAAGGGCAGAGCCCTCGACTGGTTAGAGCAGCTCCCGGTACAACGTCTCGTGGCGCGCAACCATGACGTCCAGGGTGTAGTCGGCCAGAAAAGTGGTACGAGCGGCCCGCACGATCCTTTCGCGCTCGCCGGGGGCTGTGTCGAGCGCGCGGGTCAGCGCGTTCGCGAGCGCGTCGGCCTGGTTGGCCTCGAAGAGCCACCCTGTCTCGCCGTCGGTCACCAGTTGCCGAAGGGCGGCAATGTCGCTGGCGATCACCGGAGTCCCCGCGCGGAATGCCTCCAGCACCACCAACCCCTGGCCTTCGGTGAGTGACGGCAGCACCAGCAGGTCGAACAGTCCCATCCATCGCTCGGCGTCCGGCCGATAGCCCAGCACGCAAACGCGGTCCTCTACCCCGCGCGCTCGCGCGGCGTCCGTGAGTGACTCGCCGCCCTCCCCGATGAACACGGCGACGACGTCCCGCCGCGCGAGGCGGGCCAGCGATTCGACGACCAGGCGCTGATTCTTGTTCGCGGTCACCGATCCGACGCACCCCACCAGCGTCATGCCTGCGGCGCGCAGCGGTGCCAGGCAGGCCTGCGCACCTTCCGGCAGCGCTCGTGCTGGCTCAGGCGGCAGACCACAGGGAATGGCCGTGATGTGATCGCGCCCCACGCCGCACTCGGCGAGCCACCGCCCGGTGGACTCTGATGTCACGATCACGCGATCCACGTCTTGAAGGATCGCGAGATCGTTGCTCGCCTGCTCGCTGGTCTTGCTCATGCCCCAGCCGTGTTGCGTCTGCACGACGGCCATGTGGCGTCCAGCGTGACCCGCGAACAAGCGGCCCACCAGCGCGGGCGTTGCCGCATGCGCGTGGACGATGTCCACCGTATCGGGCGTCCGCATCCGACGGAGGCACCGAAGCACGTTCAGATTGAGCCGCAGATCGCGCGTGAACAGCGAGTCCTCGACGAGGAGCGGCACAGCCTCGGCGCGCAACCGCTCGAGGTAATGTGGATAGTTGCCGTAGCTGCCATCGCCCGTCCGCGACGTGACGACGAGGACGTCGTGGCCCGCGGCCCGCTGCGCGCACGCGAGATCGACGATGGCTCGGCCTGCGCCGCCTTGAAGAAAGGTGGTGAGATGAACGATAGAGAGAGGACGCATGCGATTACGCAGGCTTCGGGCTTCAGGCCCGATTCTCGAGCACACCGCGGCCCCGAGCCCTCAACCGGGGTGAGCTGTTACTGCCGGCTCACCCGTTTGACGAACAGGTTGCCCACCAGATCGATGCTCGCCTCGCCTCCGCGGCTCAGCTTCTCACGGTACTGCGCGATCGAGTCGAAGTCGGTGACTGCCAGAACATCCCAGTCACCGGATGCCAGCAATCCATTCGCCGGCTCCGGCAGCGCGAATCCGGCCTCTTCGGCCATGGCCTGGTAATACGCATCGCCGCGGCCTGAACCGACGATTCCAAGGCGGGCCGGTGTCGGAAGGGCCGGATATAGGCGACGCACGTGCTGCAGTTTGGCGAGCACAGCATGACGCGTCTGCCGCTCGCGCGTTCGTGCTCCCGACTGATCACCGTGTATCCGGTACCGATACAAAGGCCGCTCGAGCTTGATGAAACGATGCCGAGGGAGCAGACGCAGCCACAGATCGTAGTCCTCGGCCGGCTCCATTTCGGGCCGATAACCGCCCACCGAACGCAGCACATCCGCGCGCGCGAGGATCGACCCGTGCGTGATGCAGCACGTCAACGCCATCAGCTCGTCAATCGCGTCGGGCGTCACGGCGGCGTCCTGTTGCCGACGCACCGTCTGGACCCATGCGTTGTCCACGGCCTGTCCTGATGCGTCGATGTACTCTGCAACGGTTGCGACCACGTCGATATCGACCCGCGACTCGAGCACGGCAACCTGATCCGCCAGGCGCGTCGGGAGCGA